>JBDTQT010000174.1:0-8788 GCA_039932055.1 Thermoanaerobaculia bacterium | reverse complement strand
GCCCAGGAAGACTGGCCGAAGATCCGCTTCCTGAAGACCCGCGAACAGGTGGTCTGAGGCGCAGGCGGTCTGGATGGACATTCCGTACGTAAAAGCGTACGCTCCTGCCATGAAGACTGTTCCCGCCACCAAGGCCCGCGAGAATCTCTATCGGCTGGTCGATGAGGTCGCCGAGTCGAGCGAACCAGTGGCCATCACCGGCCGGCGCGGCAACGCGGTGCTGGTCTCCGAGTCCGACTGGCGGGCGATCGAAGAGACGCTCTACTTGCTTTCGATCCCCGGCATGCGGGAGTCGATCCGCGCCGGCATGGCGGAACCGATCTCCAAGGCGGTGAAGAAGCTCGCCTGGTGACAACCAGCTGGGAGGTCGTCTACACCCGGCAGGCCGCTCGCGACGCCGAGAAGCTCGCCAAGAGCGGCCTCCGGCCGAAAGCGGAGCGCCTCCTCGAGCTCCTCGCCGTCGATCCCCTCGCCACCCCCCCGCCCGTCGAGAAGCTCGTCGGCGACTTGAGCGGCACCTTCTCCCGCCGGATCAACATCCAGCATCGCCTGGTCTACGAGATCTTCCCCGCCACCCGCACCGTCCGCGTGCTGCGGATGTGGACGCACTATCAATAGCTGGCGGATCGCCTGAGCAGCCGGTCAAGACTCTCGAGCGGCGAGAGAACCTCGAGGCCCTCGATGCGCTTGCCGAACAGGAGCCCGAAGTGGCGGCGATCGCCGGTGACGAGGATGCGCGCGCGGACGGCCAGGGCGGCGGCAAGAATGGGGATGTCTTTGTCGGGCAGGCCGTGTCCTTGGGCGCGTTCGAGGGAGTGCCGGTCGGGTGACGCGAGCCGCTCGAGCCTGCCGAGGAGCCGGACAAGCTCCGCCTCGCCCTCCGGAGCCTTCAGGCGCAGGTTGCGCAACGCCTCGTCAACGGCGAAGGGCGAGGTCGCGAGCGTCGCGCCGCAGGGCCGGGCGATCTCGAACAGGGCGTGGGCGTTCCCGGCGGCGCGGTAGGCCGCCGAGAACAGCACGTTGGCATCCAGGGAAAGGCGCACTCAGCTATTTGAGCGATTTGAGCGATTTGAGCGCTTCGGCGGAGCGGACTTTGAGAGCAGCTTCCGAACCTTCGCGGCGGTCGCAGCCGGCATCTCGTCCTCGCCTGACAACTCGGCGATACGCTCGTCGCTGTAGATCTCGATCGGGTAGACCGCCGCCGGGCGCAGGACGATAGCGCCGTCAGCCGTCGTTTCGACGACCAACAGTTCACCTCCCGAGAGTCCCAACCGCTGCAATGCCGGCTTCGGAATCGAAATCTGCCCCTTCGCGCCCAGCGTGACCGTTGCCATCGACGCTCCATCTCCGGAATCCGGATCCCCGGATTCCGGCTAGATCTTCTCACAGCGTCGCGGGCCCGTCGACTCCTCTCACCCCACCGGATCCCCGCTGTCCGGGCCGAAGCCGCCAGCGGCCTCGACACGGCAACTTCAGGGAACTGCTCCGCTCCACTCGAAGGTCGAATTGCCCTCGAAGCCGTCGGCGAAGAACGAGCCGTACAACACGGTACACCGACCACTGTTCCCGATCCCCAGTTCGTCCCAGTAGGGCATCCCGATCACGAGATCGTCGTACCCGTCGTGGTCGAAGTCGCCGATACCGAGCGAGCGCCCGCCGTCGGAGCTGTTCTGGGCTCCGGGGGGAACTCCCGAGTATCCGGTGGAGAAGAATCGATACCGGCCGTAGTTGCCGCCGGCGTTGAACTTGGACAGCACCACGACGCCGCCCCGATCGACGCCACTGCCGTCTTCGAGTGGAATGCCGATGGCCAGGTCGCCGGTCCCGTCGCCGTCGAAATCGCCGCTAGCGAGGGCGTGACCGAAACTGTCGTTCGGTCCGTCGTATACGGGCAGCCCGAAAATCGTGCTCTGTAGAAGCTGCTTGACTCGCGTCGGCGCGAGGGCGTTTGACGAACCGAAAGAGAGGAGCACCATCCCGGTGTCGGCGCTCGTACCGATGTCTTCCGAAGGGTCGCCCATCGCCAGGTCGTCATAGCCGTCATAGTCGAAGTCGCCGGTCGCGAGTGCTTGCCCGAAGCGATCTCCGGCCTCGCTCGCGCCGGCTCCGAGGAGCTGATCCTCGGTCCACAGCGCGTTCTGCGTCCAGTCGAAGCCGGACGAGCTGCCGACGAAAATCTGCACGGCGCCGAAGCCCTCTTCACCCGGAACCCCCACGGCCAGGTCATCGCGGTAGTCGCGATTGAAATCGCCCGCCGCGAGCGCCGCGCCAAACTCATCGCCGGGCTGGGGGATGTCGTGGACACCGGCAGACTCCTGGCTTACTTCCTGATAGTCGACAGGAAAGAGCCCGCCGAAATGACCATAGAGCACGAATACCCGGCCTGCCCGGACCCATTCCCCTAACACGTCCACGACAAAGGCTTCAGGAGCGCCTATCGCGAGATCGTCCCAACCGTCGAGGTTGAAGTCGCCGGCGGCGACCGCTGAACCGAAGAGCTCGCCGCTGAGCGCGCACCACCACCCCATGGAGAACTCGGAAATCAGGTGTTCGGCGGCGAGCTGAATGCCTCCCGGAATGCCGTAGTGAATCGAGACAGTGCCCGGGTGGTAGACCGCGCCGAGGCAGCTCACTGCATCACCGGGTGTTCCGACCGCGAGATCGGCGTAGCCGTCGCCGTTGAAGTCGCCCGTGGCCAGCGCGTATCCGTACTCATCGCCGGACTCGGGCGGGCTCTGGCTGCCGCTCGCGTACTGCGACAGGAAGGTGTCGGCGAGACCGGGAGCGAGACCGCCTGGCCCGCCCCAGCGCACGACAACCGCTCCGGTATCGTCGAGCCCGGAGCCGACGAGTCCGTTGTCGAACGGCATGCCGGTCGCGAGGTCCGCGTAACCGTCGCCGTTGAAGTCACCGGAGGCGAACGACCAGCCGAAGCGGTCCCCCGCCTCGGGCTGGAAGAACAGGAGATCCTCATTCTGGAAGCTCTGCGCCCGCACGGAAGACAGGCCGACCGCGGCAGAGGTGGGGCCCGTCGCGGCGGCCGACAGGGCGACGGCGAGCACCAACAGGGGACGAATCAACGGACGCAGGGAGGAACCCAAGGTTGCGCTCATGTCCTGCTACGCGGAGAACATCCCCGTCGCGGATCATCTGCCCAGGACCGGTCGGGGCCCAGACGGCTAGAATCTCGCTGAAATGAGTGATCGAGAACCCGCGGCCGCGGACGTCACCGGCCTGCTGCAGGCATGGCGATCAGGAGACGCGGTCGCCGGCGACCGCCTGCTCGAGCGGATCTACCATGAGCTCAAGCGCATCGCCGCCTCGCAGCTGCGTCGCGAACGGCCCGATCACACCCTCCAGACCACAGCCCTCGTCCACGAGGCCTTCCTCCGCCTGATCGACCAACGCGGCGTCGACTGGCGCGATCGCACCCATTTCTTCGGGCTCGCGGCCGGGATGATGCGCCGGGTGCTGGTCGATCACTATCGCGCCCGGCAGGCTCGCAAGCGCACAGCGCCGACGGATCCGCCGACGGCACCCGCCTTCGCCTCGACCCGCGCCGCCGAGGTCCTCGACCTCGACCGCGCCCTTACCGCCCTGGCGGAGAGCCATCCGCGTCAGGCGCGCGTCGTCGAGATGCGTTACTTCGCCGACCTCGATGTCGAGGAGGTGGCGCTTTGCCTGGACATCTCGACGCCGACGGTCAAGCGCGACTGGCGGTTCGCCCGCGCCTGGCTGAATGCCGCGCTGCGCGACCCCAGGGCGGCCCCTTGAGCGGCGAGAAACCGGCCGACGAGATTCCAGACCTTTTCGCCCGGGCGCTCGAGCTCGCCGACGACGATCGCCGGCAATTCCTCGCGGAGCTCGGCCGGCGCGACCCCGCGCTCGCGGCCGCCCTCGTCCGTCTCCTCGAACACACGGACGATCCCGACTCGCCGCTCGACCGCTCGCCGTGGGAGGAGTTTGCCGAAGCGGCGGCACCGATCCCCGCCATCCCGGAGAAGATCGGTCCCTACCGGATCGAGCGCGAGCTCGGCAGCGGCGGGATGGGTCGCGTCTTCCTCGCCGTCGAGGAGACCGCCGACTTCTCCCGCCAGCTTGCCCTCAAGATCATCGACCGGCCGCTCGCCGACGGCGACTCGATCCGCCGCTTTCGCGAGGAGCTGCGCATCCTCTCGCTGCTCGAGCACCCGGGAATCGCCCGCTTCCTCCACGGCGGCTGCTCGCCCGAGGGCGTCTGGTATCTCGCGCTCGAGTATGTCGACGGCGTCGACCTGCTGACCTGGAGCAGCGAACACCAACTCGACCGCGAGCGCCGTGTCCGCCTCTTCCTCGCCGTCCTCGAACCGGTGCGCTATGCGCACGGGCGCGGCGTCGTTCATCGCGACCTGAAGCCGGGGCATCTGCTCATCGATCGCACCGGCAGGCCGCGCCTGCTCGACTTCGGAATCTCGAAGCTCCTCGACCCCGATGCAGGGGAAGACGTCACCATGACCCGCACCGACGCACGCCAGCTCACTCCCGCCTACGCCAGTCCGGAGCAGTTCCGCGGCGAACCGATTTCGCCCGCCACGGACGTGTTCGCGCTCGGTGTCGTCCTCTACGAGCTGCTTTCAGGTCGCCGTCCGTTCGCCCCGGCGACGCGCTCGGCTGCGGCCTACGAACAGGCGGTGCTGCACTCCGAACCGATCCCGCCGTCGGCCGGGCTGGCGCCCGGCGCTGCCCTCGGCCGGGACCTCGACGCCATCTGCCTCAAGGCGCTGCGCAAGCCTCCCGCCGAGCGATACCACGACGCCGACGACCTCGCCGCCGACCTCGCCCGCTACCTCGACGGGCGCGCGGTCGCGGCGCGCCGGGGTGGGTTGCAGCGCGCTGTCGTGCGCGGCCTGCGCCGGCACCGCCATCTCTTCGCGGCCGCATCCGTGCTCCTGGTTCTCTTCGCCGGTCTCGCCTGGCGATCGCTCTTGCCGCGCCGCGCAGCCCTCTTCGCCGGCGTCCTGGCGGAGCCACCGCCGCGCTCCTTCCCGTTCGCGGATATCGCGGCCAAAGACATCGCCGAACTCGAGCGGGCTTTCGCTACCGAGCCCGCGAGCCTGCGCACCGGAGCGCTTCTCGCCCTGGCGCTCGATCAGAAACGCCGTCTGCCGGAGGCCAAACTGATTGCTGCGAGGCTGCGCCAGCTCCCTGCAGCGGCCGAGGACCCGCTCCTCGCTTATGTCGACGCCACGCTCGCGATGTCGTCGGACGAGCCCCAGAATGCGCTGGTCCTCTTCACTCGCGCCCGGGACCGCGCGGTCGCGCAGGGCCGCGGCGAGCTCATCGGGCAGATCCGGGCCGCCCGCGGCCGCCTCCTCTCGACCCTCGGCGAACGCGACGAGGCCTACCGCGAGATGGATCTCGCGCGCGACGACTTCGAGCGCGCCGGCGACGCCGAGTCGCTCGGCCGGGTTCTGAACGACCTCGCGATCGAGCACCTGATCCGCGGCGAGCTCGCCCAGGGGCAGGATCTACTGGAGCGTGCCATCTCGGCGGCGAGGCAGGCGGACGCTCCGGCGACGATCATGCTGCACAATCTCGGGCAGCTGGCGACCTTTCGCGGCGACCCGGCGCAAGGCGAGTCCTACCTCCGCGAGGTGGTCGCGGTTCGGCGTCGCGAAGGCAATGCGTTTCGTATTGGCGAGGTCCTGGCCGCTTACTCCGAAGCGCTGGACGACCTGGGGCGCCGCCACGAGGCGATCGCCAGCCTCGACGAAGCGGCGGCCATCCTGCGCCAGGCCGACGACAAGTCGGCGCTCGTTTCGACGCTCTACCTGCGCGGCACGATCGCGGTCTCTGCCGGCGAGCTCGACCGGGTCGCGCTGATCGCCGCCGAGCTCGAGGCCTGCGGCACCCAGACAGGAGGCTATCTCGGCCTGATCAGCGCCTACGCCCTGCGCGGCTTCGCGGCCGGCGCCCGCGGCGATTCCGCGGCGATGCGCCGGGAGTTCGGTGCCGCCGAGCAGCTGGCGATCGCGAAGGGGCACCTCGATTTCGCCGCCGGGACCGAAGCGGCGCACGCTGCCGCGGAGCTGCGCGCAGGTGATCGCGCCGCCGCCGACTCGCTCGCCCGACGCGCGCTCGGCCGACTCCCCGCGGGCAGCGCCACCAGCGCGCCGCTGGCGATCGCGCAGGCCGTGCTGGCGCAAGTCGACGCCGCTGCCCTCAGGCTCGACGACGCGCGCACGCGGCTCGCCTCCTTCGGCGAGGACGCCGACCGCTCGACGAGCGTTTCGCGGCGCCTCGCCCTCCTCGCCGCGCGTGCCGCGGTCGAGCGTGCCTCCGGACGGCCGGAGGCCGCCACGGAAACTTTCGCGCAGGCGATCGAGCTCGCCCGGCGAGCCGGACGAAAGTTCGAGGAGCGCGATTTCAGGCGGCGCAGTGGGACTGTCGGATCGACCTGATCGGGCGCTTCGGCCGCGGCTCAGCCGGAAGCGTGTCGCTGCGCAATCACGAGGCTGCGTCGTCAGGCCGCAGGCGCGCGAGCGCGTGGCTGGTCATGGCGAGAGCGAGCTCGTGCTCGCCGAAGAACACTTCGCCGGCGCCCTCTCCGCGCAGGAGCTCCGCCTCTTCTTCGCTGTGGGTGCGGACGATCGTCTCGATTCCCGGATTGAGGATACGGGCCGTCTCGAGCATCTTCCGGCCGGCGAAGCTGTCCGGCGTCGCGATCACCAGCAGGCGCGCCCGCATGACGTGGGTCTGCGCCATGACGACCGGATCCGAAGCGTCGCCGGAGACCGCGTGGACGCCGCGGGAGCGCAGCTCCTCGACGACTTCGCGATTGCGGTCGGCGACGACAACATGGGTGCCGCGGGCGGCCAGCGACTCGCCGATCCGGCGCCCGACCCGGCCGTAGCCGACCAGTACCACGTGGCCGGTCAGCTCTTTCTCACCGACCGAAGGCGGCAGCGCGGCGAGCGGATCGACCGGACGTTCGAGGGCGTTGGCGAGCGCCGAGCTCCGCCGCACCCAGCGCTGGACCGGCTCGATGACCGCGAGAACGAGATGGTTGAGAGCGATCGACACCAGCGCGCCGGCGAGGATCAGGCTGCGGCCCTCGTCGGGCAGCAGCCCCAGCCCCACCCCCATGCCGGCGAGGATGAACGAGAACTCGCCGATCTGCGCGCCGCTCGCCGCGATCGTGAGGGCGGTGTTCAACGGGTAGCGGAAGAGAATGACAAGCCCGAAGGCGATGATGAACTTGCCGACGACGATGATCGCCACCACGACGGCCACCCGCATGGGCTCGCTCACCAGCACGGCCGGATCGAGGAGCATGCCGACGGCGACGAAGAAGAGTACCGAGAAGGCGTCGCGGAACGGCAACGACTCCTCCCCCGCGCGATGGGCAAGCGCCGACTCGCGCAACATCATGCCGGCGAAGAAAGCGCCGAGCGCGAACGAAACGCCGAAGATCGCCGACGACGCGTAGGCGATGCCGACCGCCGCGGCCATCACACAAAGAGTGAAGAGCTCGCGCGACCCGGTCTTCGCCACCTGCCAGAGTAGCCACGGGAAGAGGCGGCGGCCGCCCACCAGCATGACGGCAACGAAAATGCCGAGCTGGCCGAGCGCCGCGAGGAGTGCCCAGCCCAGGCTGGAGGCTCCGAAGAGCGGGGCGGAGGCTGGCCCGGAGCCTGCCAGGGGTCCTCCGCCGAGGAATCCCCCGATCGCAGGCAGCAGGACCAGGACGAGGACCATCACCAGGTCCTCGACCAGCAGCCAGCCGATCGCGATCTTGCCGTTCAGCGACTCGAGCAGCCCGCGGTCTTCGAGGGCGCGCAGCAACACGACGGTACTGGCGACCGAAAGCGCCAAGCCGAAGACCAACCCGGCGCCGAGGGACCAACCCCAGAACCGGGCAGCGGCCATTCCGAGGAGCGTCGCCAACATCATCTTGGCCAGTGCCCCCGGCAACGCGATGCCGCGGACCTCCTTCAGGTCGTCGAGGGAGAAGTGCAGCCCTACGCCGAACATCAGGAGCATGACGCCAATCTCCGACAGCTGCTGGGCGAGCCCGACGTCGGCCACGAAGCCCGGCGTGGCCGGCCCGATCAGCACTCCGGCGACCAGGTAGCCGACGATCGCCGGGAGCTTCAGGCGCAGGGCCAGAAATCCCAGAAGGAGGGCCGCACCGAGAGCGACGGCAATCGTGGTGACCAGCGAGAGCTCGGCGTGCATCGCGATATCCTCTCATCCGCAGGCGCCAGCCCGACACCTACCCGCCCGCGGGACCGGAACATTTCTGGACTTTCCGCGTAGAACATTCAAGCAGTTGATTCCAATAGGAGCAGCCTGATGACTCGGACGAAGAAGATCCTCGCGATCGGGATTCCGGTCCTGATCGTGATCGGTGTGGCAGCGACAATGTGGAGCGGAGCAGACAAGAAGTTCCCGGTGGTGACGGTCCAGAAGGCGGCGCGCACCGACCTGCGCAGCCTGGTCACCGCCACCGGCAAGACCGAAGCGCAGCGCAAGGTCGACCTCTCGGCCAACGTCATGGGCCAGATCGTCAACCTGGCGGTGCGCGAAGGCGACGTGGTCAAGAAGGGCGATTTCCTGCTGCAGATCGACCTGACGCAGCGCCGCGCCACCGCCGTCGGCGCCGAAGAGTCCCTGAAGGCGCTGTTTTTCGACCGCGACGCCGCCCGCGCCCAGGCCGACGAGGCGAAGAAGAGCTTCGAGCGCGCCGAGCGCTCGTTCAAGGACCAGATCATTCCGCAGGCCGACGTCGATCGCGCTCGCGCCGGCT
>JBDTQT010000173.1:0-8902 GCA_039932055.1 Thermoanaerobaculia bacterium | reverse complement strand
CCGCGCAATCGCAGCCGACGACCGGCACGCCGGTGGACGTGCCGCTGCCGAGCATCGTCATGCGGAGGGGACTCACGCGAAAAGTCTATCCGAGCCATTCGACGCGCCGGCTCCGGAACCAGGCATCGAGCAGGCGAATCTCGCCGCCCGGGACACGAAAACTCTTCGGCTCATGGAAATGTCCGAGCAGGAGGACGTCGTGGCCCTCCGTCAGCCGCCGGGTCCCGTAGCGGCGGATCGCGGCCTCCGGCACCTCCGACTTGTGCTTGAAGTTGGTGCGCGATAGGCGGCGCTCAGCGGCGTCGACGAACCGGCCGACGATGCGCCGCGGCACCTCGCGAATCAACATTTTGACCGGACCACTCTTCGACAGCCAGCGCCAGGCGAGATACTGCCGGTCGCGGTCGTTCAGGCCGTCGCCATGCACCGCGAGATAGCGCACCCCGCCGGCCGCGAAGGCGCATTCGCTGCCAACCGAGTCGAAGCAGTCCCGGTACGGCCCCTCGGCGAGGAAGAAATCCCGGTTGCCCTCGACGTAGTCCACCCGCACGCCCTGCTGCCGCAGCCAGGCGATGGCATCGAGAAACAGACGGATCCCCGGTGTCTCATACTGATGAAAGCCGACCCAGGCCTGAAAGAGATCGCCGAGCAGCAGCAGACGCGTCGCCCCCTCGCCCGGCAACCCCAACAACTGGTCCGCCAGCGGCTGAGCATCCCCCCCCGGCCCGCCCAGGTGCGCATCCGCCACGACTGCAACTCTCATTTCCACTCCGTTTCCGTCCTGTCTACCGCCTAGGATACCGCCCCGCCCCGTGGGGCGGGACATGCCACGCGGCGGGGGTGTTTCGCCGCCGGTCGCCGGCTCCTACACTGATTCAGGCCCGCCGGTTCTCGCCGGGCTGTTTCCTGCCTGGATCCTAGGAGGAAGCGATGACCCAGCCTCTCCGCCGCATCGTCGTCGGCAGCTCGCTCGCCCCGCAGAGCGACGGTGTTCTCGCCAGCGCTCTCGCCTTTTCCCGTCTGGTCGGCGCGAAACTCGAAGTCGTGCACGCCTATGTCCCGCCGATGCCCTACATCGGGGATCCTTTTCCGGTCGCATGGGCGAGCGACGAGCTCCTGGCCGATCACGAAGCGGCACTCGAGCGTTCCCTCGCCGGCCAGGCCGAGCGCGTCGGCGCGCAACCCGGAGAGATCTCTGGTTTCCGCTTGACACCGGCACCGCCGGCGCTCGCGCTCGAAGAGGCGGCGAAGAAGTTCGACGCCGGCCTCATCGTCGTCGGTCCAGCGGAGAGCGGCTCGCGCATCGCTCGCCGCCTGCTCGGCTCGACTTCGGACCGCCTCCTGCGACACTCCGGCCGGCCGATCCTCCTGGCGCGCAGCCCGTTTCTCGAAGTTCCCCGTCAGGTCCTGCTGCCGATCGACTTCTCCCGGCCGTCGATGGAGGCGCTGGCCTGGGGGGGTGAGCTGCTGCGGGCCTTCGGCGAGGCGCACTGGCCGGCGGTCGAAGCGCTCTTCGTCCTCTCGCCCTTCCCGGATCAGACCGAGCTCCAGTTCACCAGCGTCCAGGTCGAGCGCCTCGCTCTCGACGAGCTCGACCGCGCGCTCGCCAAACTGAAGAGCGCGGGAGCGATCGACAAGCGCATCCGCACCGGCCGGCCGAGCGACGAGATCCTCGCCGAGATCCACGACCGCGCCGTCGATCTCGTCATCCTCGGCACCCACGGCCGTTCCGGGCTCGAGCGCTTCATGCTCGGCAGCGTCGCCAGCGACGTCACCCGCGACGCCCGCTGCAGCGTGATCATCGTGCCGCCCGCCGCCGGCTGACGGCGGCGCTCTCGCCAGCTAGGAGATCGCCACGACCCGATCTCCCAACTTCGCGACCCAGGGCTTGCGGATGCTCTCGGCGGTGAGCAGCGTGAGGTCACTCTCCAGCGCGAGGCTGATGTAGACGGCGTCGTAGGTCGTGACGCCGAATTCGAATGCGACTCCGAGGATCTCCCGCGGATCGGGTTCGACGATCTCGAGTGGAGCGTCGAGATGGAGGGCGTAAATCTCGAGCGCGCTGGTTTCGTTCAGAGTTCCACTGCGCACCCGGGAGCGCAGGACGTTGCTGAACTCCCAATAGTGCAGAGAAGGGACGACACAGCGAGAGCCTTTCGCCGCGATGCGCTCCCAGTAACTGCGTGCGCTGGGCGAAAAAACTTCCGGCAGATAGACCGCGATCGCCACGCTGGTGTCGAGGACGAACCCCCTCATCAGCGCTCGCGATCCTGGCGAACGAGGTCCGTGGCGCTGTCGTCGAAGCGCAGGCCGGCGGTCTTCGCCTGGAGCCGCTTCAGCCGCTCGCGGTAGCTCTCGAGATCCCTGTCGGCGTTCTTCCTTTCGACGAAGAAGCGCAACGCCTGATCGAGCATGGCCCGCTTGGTTTTCGCCCCGGCAAGGCGCATCGCCGCCTGCAGCAGCTCCTCATCGAGGTGAACATTCGTCCGCATACACCTCACTATACACTCCATACACCACCACTTGCGCACCAGTTCCTGACCCCAGATCGGCCAGGGACACAGGCATTCGCCGGGCTAACGCCTCTGGAGGTCGACCGTATCCGCCACGGCGGCGGCGATGCGGACGAAGGCGGCCGCGTGGGGGCCCTTGGGCTGAGCGATGACGATCGGGGTGCCGGCGTCGCCGCCTTCGGCGATCGCGGCGTCAAGGGGGACCGAGCCGAGGAACGGCGTGTCGAGCTCTCTCGCCGTGCGCTCGCCGCCGCCGCTGCGGAAGACGTGGGTCTCGTGGCCGCAGTTCGGGCAGACGAAGGTCGACATGTTCTCGACGATGCCCAACACCGGGACATCCATCTTGCGGAACATCGCCAGGCCCTTGCGGGCGTCGAAGAGCGCGACGTCCTGCGGTGTGGTGACGATCACCGCGCCGGCGACCGTCACCTTCTGGATTACCGACAGCTGGGCGTCGCCCGTGCCCGGCGGCATGTCGAGAATCAGGAAGTCGAGCGCCCCCCAGTCGACGTCACCGAGCATCTGCTCGATCGCCTTCATCACCATCGGGCCGCGCCAGATGACCGGCGTGTCGGTGTCGAGAATGAAGCCCAGCGACATGAGCTTGATGCCATACTTCTCGAACGGCCGGATGCGGTTGCCGATGACCACCGGGCGCTCGTCGATGCCGAACATCGTCGGCAGCGACGGGCCGTAGATATCGACGTCCAGCAGACCGACGCGATGCCCCGCCTGGCCGAGGGCGATGGCGAGGTTGCTCGCCACGGTCGACTTGCCGACCCCGCCCTTGCCGCTGGCGACCGCCACCACTGCACGGACCTCCGGAATCAGGTTCGCATTGGGTGCGATCGCCCGCGCCGCGGACTCCTCGCGGGTGGGAGGCGCGGCGACCTCGATGTCGACGGCGACGCCGGCGACCCCGGGCAGGGCGGCCACCGCGCGCTCGACGTCGCGCTGAACCTCCTCCGCCGCGGCACGATTCTGCGTCGTGATCGCCAGCCGGACGCGCACGGTGCCGCCGTCGATCGCCACCTGTTTCACGAAACCGAAAGAGACGATGTCGCGGCTCATGCCCGGAAACCGGACACCCTTCAGTGCTTCGAAAATCTTCTCTTCGTTCAGGCTCTTCGAATCGTTCAGGTCATGCGGAGCGCTCATCGAATCTTCACCCTTTCCGTTTCACTGCGGAACATCTTCTGCGGCGCATTCGGTTCCGGCAAGAGCCGCCACCCGCTCGCGCACTTCCGCGGTCAGCGCCGGCAGCTCGCGTATCGAGCGTCCGGCGAGCGCGACCGCCTCGCCGAAATTCACTGTCACGGTCTGCGGCCGGATCAGAAAACTGCGCCGCGACTGCACCGCCAGGGTCCCATGAAGGCCGACCGGCACGACCGGCAGGCCGCTCTTCAAGGCCATCAGGAAACCGCCGCGCCGGAACGGCAGCACCTTGCCGCCGAGCGACCGGATCTCCTCGGGAAAGACCACGATCGAGGCGCCGCGGGAAAGCTTGTCGAGCGCCGCCGTGAAGCTGTCCTTCGCCGTCGAGCGATCCTTGCGATCGACCGGGATGAAACCGCCGAGCGCCATCGCCCAACCGAAGACCGGGATCTTGAAAAGGCTGCGCTTGGCGATGAACCGGCTCTGCCCGGGAATCGCCGCCAGCAGCGCCGGGATGTCGAACAGACTCTGGTGGTTCGCCATGATGACGAAGCGGTCGCCCGCGCCGGCCGGCGCACCGACGACTTCCGCGTTGCGGACCTCCAGCCGGATCCAACTCGACCAGAGCAGGCCCCGCGCCCACATCCGCGCCGCCCGGTTGGTCCAGTTGCCGCGCGGCGGAATTGGCGCGACGAGAATCGACACGACGGAAAAAAAGAGCGTGCCGACGAGCAGGTAGAGATTGCCGGTAACGGTCGCCAACAGAATCCGCAGGAAGGGCTGGCGCACGGCGACCGGGCTCGCAGAATTCTGGGGGGCCGCTCCGCTCACAGAGATCACCGGTTTCTCGCGTAACTGCCTGTTAGAATTGCCGTTCATGCCCCCGCTCAGGTATTCGCCGACGGCGCTTTCCTGGTCTCTTCGCGCCGGTGCCGCGTACGACGCCCTCTTCGCCTTCCTGCTGGTCGCTTTTCCGGAGCAGATCGCCGGCGCTTTTCGGCTCCCGCTGCCCGGGGAGCGATTCTATCTCTGGCTGATCGCCGTCTTCCTGCTGAGCCTGGGCGCTTTCTACATCCTGGTGGCCCGAAATCCAGTCGGACGGCGGGATTTCCTCCGCCTCGCGATCGCGATACGACTGGTCGGCGGCGCCGTGATCGCCGCCGCCACCCTCGGCAGACCCGACCTCGGCGGACTGTGGGGGCTCGCAGCCGGGGATCTGCTGTTCGGATCCACTCACTTCGCGCTCTCGCGCTCGTTTGGCGCGGATCCTGCTTTACCGGGGTGAATGGAACGTGAGGACGGCGCCTTGAGGACCCTGTCGGCGAGTCTCGAGCTCCTCGGCCGCCGGACGGCCGATCGCGGTGGCCGGATCGCCGAGGAGGCCGGGGACCTCGCGATCCTCGCTGCCCACTCGCTGCGCGCTCTCGTCACGCCACCTTGGGAGACCCCGGCTTGGCTGATGCAGATGGAGCAGGTCGGCGTGCGGTCGTTCGGCGTCGCCGCCATCACCGCGATCTTCACCGGCATGGTGCTCGCCCTGCAGACGGCGCTCGCCCTGCCCGGGCTGGGGGTCAAGTACTACATCGGCACGGTGGTCTCGAAGTCGACAGTACGCGAACTGGTGCCGGTGCTGGTCGCGCTCATCGTCGGTGGCCGCATCGGCGCCGGCATGACCGCCGAGATCGGCACGATGAAGGTGACCGAACAGGTCGACGCGCTGCGCGCCATGGCGGCCGATCCGGTGCGCAAGCTCGTCGTGCCGAAGCTCGCGGCAACGCTCGTCATGCTACCGGCGCTGACGCTGATCGGCGACATCCTCGGCATTCTCGGCGGACTCGTCATCGCCGTCGCGCAACTACAGCTGACCGCCGCCTTTTATTGGAACGACGTGGTCACTGCACTCACCCTCGACGACTTCGCCAGCGGCCTCGGCAAGTCGGTTTTCTTCGCCTTCTTCATCACCATCGTCGCCTGCCACAACGGCCTCACTGCCCGCGGTGGCGCCGACGGCGTCGGCCGGGCTACCACCAACACCGTCGTCCTGGCCTCGATCCTCATCCTGGTGTCGGACTTCTTCCTCACCAAGCTCTTCTCTTTCTTCTGACCGGCCGCCGATGCCCTCGTCCCAGCCGAGCCCCGACACGACCAGCGGTCCGATCTTCGCGATCCGCGATCTGCGCAAGAGCTACGGCGCCCGCGCGGTCCTGGCCGGACTCGACTTCGACGTCGAGCGCGGCGAGTGTTTCGTCATCCTCGGGCGTTCCGGCTCGGGCAAGAGCGTGACGCTGCGGCTGCTCATCGGGCTCGATCCGCCGGACGGGGGCTCGATCCGCTACGACGGGCGCGAGCTCGTCGGGCTCGCGGAGCGCGATCTCCTGCCGGTGCGCCGCCGCGTCGCCATGCTCTTCCAGAGCGGCGCGCTCTTCGACTCGATGAGCGTCTTCGACAACCTCGCCTTTCCGCTGCGCGAGCACCAGGCGACGAGCGATCCGGAGCTCACCCATCGGGTGGCCGAGCTGCTTGACCTCGTCCAGCTGCCCGGGATCGAAGCCAAGCTCCCCTCCGACCTCTCGGGCGGGATGAAGAAGCGCGTCGCGCTGGCGCGCGCACTGGCCCTCGAACCCGAGACCCTGCTGTTCGACGAGCCGACGACCGGCCTCGATCCGATGACCTCGGCCTCGATCGCGCGCCTCATCCGCGAGACCCGTGAACGTCTGCACACGACGGTGATCGTCGTTACCCACGACCTCGCGCTCACCCGCAGCGTCGCCGACCGGATCGCCTTTCTCGATCAAGGTCGCTTCCGTTTCCAGGGCACCCTGGACGAGGCGGACCGTTCCGATGACCCCCTGCTCGCCGCCTTCCTGTCCGGAAGGGAGGAGAATGCCGATGTCACCTAATCCGTCCGCTGCCCGCAAGGTAGGTCTTTTGCTGCTGCTCGCGGTCGCCCTCGGCATGGCGGCGATCTTCACTGTCGGCGAGCGGCGCAACCTGTTTTCGGCGAAGCACGAGTACTTCATCCGCTTCGACACCGTCTCCGGGCTCCAGCCGGGCAGCAATGTTCAGCTCGACGGTGTCGGCGTCGGATCGATCGCGGCGATCGACCTCTCCGAGGACGTGCAGCAGAATCAGATCGAGCTGCGTATCCGCGTCGAGGCGCGCTTCGCGGCGCGTATTCGCGAGGACTCGATGGCCCGCATTCGCACGCTCGGTCTGCTCGGCGACAAGTACATCGAGATCTCCTCCGGGACGCGGCAGTTCCCCGAGGTCCCGGCGGGCGGCAGGATCAGCACCGCTCCGGTCGCCGATGTCGACCGACTGCGGGCTTCGGGCGAGGACCTGGTGAACAACGTCACCCGGATCACCGAGCAGTTGACGACGATTCTCGGGCGGATGGAGCGCGGTGAGGGAATTCTCGGCGAGCTCACCAAGGACGTCGAGCCGAACCGCAAGGTGACGACCGAGTTCATCGCCACGCTCGACGCGATCCGCGGCATGTTCGACAACTTCCGCCAAGGGGACGGCCCGCTTCCCCGCCTGCTCAACGATCGCGCCCTTGGCGAAAAAATCGAGAGCACGGTGACCCGGCTCGACTCTCTGCTCGGCCAGGCCGCTTCCGGAGAAGGTGCTCTCGGGATGCTGCTCACCGATGGCACGCAGAAGGCGCGCCTCGAGCGTTCGCTGGTGAGCATCGAGCGCACCGCGGCCAATCTCGAAGCGGCGTCCGAGTCGCTCCGCAAGGAGCGTGCGCTGCTGCCCAAGCTTCTCGGCGACGAAGCCTACGGCGACAAGCTCTCCGGCGAGCTCCAGTCGCTGGTCGAGAACCTGAACCGCGTGGCCGAGAAGATCGACCATGGAACGGGTTCAGCAGCCCGGATCATCAACGATCCGCAGCTCTATCAGGCGATGAAAGACATCGTCGTCGGAATCGACGAGTCGGCGATCCTGCGGCACCTGATTCGCAACCGCCAGAAGAAGGGCGTCGAGGTACGGCTCAAAGAACAGCTCGATGCGGCGCCGACCGCGCCGCCTTCCAGGTAGCCCCGAGAGCGACTCCCGGCGGCGGAATCGGAGCTGCGATAAGCTGGTGGCGGCACGTATGCGTTCGCACATCCTCGTCACCGGCGGCGCCGGGTTCATCGGCAGTCACGTCACCCGCAGGCTCCTCTCCCGGGGCGACCGGGTGACCGTGCTCGACGATTTCAACGACTTCTATGATCCGGCGCTGAAGCGCGTCAACGCCGCTGAGTTCGCGGGGCGCGACGATTGGCGCCTGGTCGAGGGGGACATCCGCAACGCCGCGCTGATCGACCACCTGTTCGAGGACAGCCGTTTCGACGCGGTGATCCACCTCGCGGCGCGCGCCGGCGTGCGCCCGAGCCTCGCCGAGCCGATCCTCTACGAAGAGGTCAACTGCATCGGCACGCTCCGCCTGCTCGAGGCGGCGCGCCGTCACGGCCCGGCGAATTTCGTCTTCGCCTCCTCGTCTTCGGTCTACGGCATCAACGAAAAAGTGCCGTTTGCCGAGGACGACGCCGTCGACCGGCCGATCTCCCCCTACGCGACGACCAAACGCTCCGGCGAGCTCCTGTGCTTCAACTACCACCACCTCTACGGCTTGCGCACCTCGTGCCTGCGCTTCTTCACCGTCTACGGCCCGTCGCAACGCCCGGAGATGGCGATCGCCAAGTTCACCGACCTGCTGGCGCGCGGCAAGGCCGTACCGCTCTTCGGCACTGGCCAGTCGCGGCGCGACTACACCTACATCGACGACATCGTCGACGGGGTGATCGCGGCGCTCGACCTCGCTCCCGGCTTCGAAATCTTCAACCTCGGCGGCTCGCAGACGACGACTCTCATCGACCTCGTGCACGGCATCGCCGGAGCGCTGGGGGTCGAAGCGCGCGTCGAGATGCTGCCCGAGCAGCCCGGCGACGTGCCGATCACCTTCGCCGACGTCTCGAAGGCCGGCCGGATGCTGGGCTATTCCCCGAAAGTGCCGATCCGCGAAGGCCTCCTCCGGGTGGCGGCCTGGTATCGCGGGCGCCCCGCCGTCTAGCCTGACTTTCTCACCGGGTTCGTAGCGAGGCGTCGCAGATGCCCGTGGCTGCAAGGCGTCGCGACCGAGGCCCGCGCAGACGTACTTTCAGTACGTCGAGCAGGCCGACCAAGCGCAACGCAGCAGACATGGGTAGATGCGGCGCCGCAGTCGAAGTCGGTGAGAAGGTCAGGCT
>JBDTQT010000172.1:0-8985 GCA_039932055.1 Thermoanaerobaculia bacterium | reverse complement strand
GTGGACGCCGCACTGCACGATGATGTCGGCGGGGGTCTTCGCCGCCTGCTGCGCGAGCGCGAGCGAGTCGCCGACGAAGTCGGCGACGCCGTGGTAGATCTCCGGCGTCTGGTAGTTGTGCGCCAGGATGACCGCATTGCGCTCTTTCTTCAGGCGCTGGATCGCCGCGATGTACGGCGCATGCACCGGCCATTCGAGCGCCGGCATCACCCGGCTCAGGCGAGCGTAGATCGGCGCCAGCTCGCGCTCCATCCCGGGAGTGAAGGCGAGAAGAGAAGCTGACGCGGCGCTCGCGGAGAGCTGCATTTCGGTCATCGTTCGCTCTTTCTTGTGCTCATCATGAGAATATCTACCGCCCACAAAAACCGGCACGCGCCGGCAACTGCCTTATCCTAGATTTGAGTATTACTGAAAGTCAAGCCCCGGAGCGCAGGCCGGGGAGGCCGACGCCCGCTGCCGGGCGCTCGCGCAGGACGTCGCGGCGGAAGCGAAAGAGCTCGGCCGGACGGCCGCCGGTGCCGGCTTCGAGCCGGCCGGTGCCCTCGACCAGCCCCCCCTGCTCCACCAGGCGGCGGAAGTTCTGCTTGTGCAACCGCACCCCCGCCAGCGCCTCGACGGTGCGCTGCAGCTGCAGCAGCGTGAAGGTTCCCGGCAGCAGCTCGAAGATCACCGGCCGGTAGCGCAGCTTCCCGCGCAGTCGACCCAGCGCCGAAGCGAGGATGCGCCGGTGATCGAGCGCCATCGGCCGGCCGAGGCGGACGGCGGCGACGAGCGGTGTGCCGCCCGCGCCCTGGGGGGCATCCCCCTCGCCGTGAGGCGCATCCCCCTCGCCGTGAGGCGCGTCCCCGGCGCCGTGAGGCGCGTCCCGATACCCCTCGGCGACCAGGCCGACCTCGTAGAGCAGCTCGAAGCGATCGTGGACGCGCTCGCCGTTCCACGGCGCGCCTCCCTGGCCGAAGCAGATGTCGGCGCGTTCGCGACGCTGCGCGACAACGGCGCGGCCGGCGCCGCGGCGCACCCAGCGCTCGAGCGCCGGCGCGATCTCGCGCTCGAGCACCCACGGCCGGCCGTCGCGCCAGTCCTCCCAGGGAAGGAAGTCGTACCAGTTCATCCAGCGCGCGCCCGCCGTCGGTCCGAGCGGCGCCTCGCGCACCAGCGCGAGATAGGCGATCGAGATGCCGCGCGGCCCGCCCAGGCGCTCGCGCGGATCGCGGAAGCGGTTGCCGAAGGTGTAGAGCTGCTCGACATAGCCGAGCTCGACGCCGGTCTGTCCGCGCACCCAGCCGCTCAGGGCGAGCTCGAGTGTGCGGTCCTTTTCGGGGTCGAGCGGGCCCGACGGCAGCGCGAGATCGCCGGCCACCTCTGGCTCCTCACCCCGGTGGACCGCGAGCAGGCGCGGCTCCTCGTCGGTCACCGCCACGATGACGGCGTTCAGGTCGATTTCGATCGCCGACTTCGCGCTCATCACGCGGCCCCGCACTCGCCGCGGAGAGCGAGCGTCGGGTCTTCGACGAGCTCACGTTCGAAGATCGCACCGAAGTGCGCGCGCACGCGTGCGGCGACCTGTTCGAGCGTCGGCGCCGCGCCGCTCTCGCGGGCGATCGAAGTCATCTCGACCTCCGGCATGCCGCAAGCGACGATGCCACCGAAGAGCGCCAGGTCGGGCGCGACGTTCAGGGCGAAACCGTGGGTGGTCCGCCAGCGCGAGAGATGAACGCCGATCGAGGCGATCTTCCTCGCCTCCGTCCAGACGCCGATGCGCTCCCCCTCGCCGCCGGCCGCGGCGACGCCGAAGTCGCCGAGAGTGCGAATCAGAACTTCCTGCAGATCGCGCACGTAGCGCCGGATATCGCGCCGGTCGGGGTTGAGGTCGAGAATCGGATAGCCGACGAGCTGGCCCGGGCCGTGAAAAGTCACCTGCCCGCCGCGATCGGTCGGCTGCACCTCGACGCCGTGCTCCGCGAGCTCGGCGGGAGTCCACAAAACGTCCGCGGCGGTGGCATTGCGACCCAGCGAGAAGACCGGCTCGTGCTCGAGCAGGAGCAGGCGCTCCGGCCCCTCGCCGCGCCGCAACGCCTCGCGCAGCTCCACCTGCAGCGCCGCCGTGGCGGCGTAGGGGACGCGACCCAGATAGGTCCAGCTCGTTCGCCGCCGATCGACCACCGCGTCATTCTATTCCCCGCTGCGACCTTGTAGTACGCTCCAGCCCCTGATTCCAGGCCGCAGTGCGAGGTGAGCAGCATGGTCTTCGACTTCCGAAGCGGACACATCTGCAGTACTGCCCTTTTGGCGATCCTGGTCGGCTCTGCGACGGCTGGCTTCGCCGACAATCTCTATCGCCTCGGATCTCCGCAGCAACTGAACATCGGCAACGCCACGAAGAATTACTCTCCGCGGATTGTCTGCGCCGAGGACGGACCGCTCTTGGCAGTCTGGGCGAACACCGACGCCGACAGCAAGGGAGTTGTCGTCCGCTCCTACGACTTGACAGGCGATCCAACTTCAGGCGAGGTACAGGTCAATGTCTCAACCACCGGGGTCCAGGACTCTCCGGTGATCGCCCGCGACGCTGCGGGCAACTACGTGATCGCCTGGCGCGACTTCGTGATCGAAGGGCCAGGCAACGACACCGGAGTTCGCGGGCGTCTCTTTTCGTCCTCCGGAGTCGCGACACCGGAGTTCGCCGTCAATACCTACTCGCCCGGGGAGCAATCCGACCCTGAAGTTGCGCGAGCCGCGGCCGGCAACTTCGTCGTCGTCTGGGATGGTTACGGCCCGGGAGCGGTCTACGGCGCGTGGATGCGGCGTTTCGACGCTGCCGGCACGCCCCTCGATATCGAAACTCTGGTCGCCGTCGGGGGCCAGTATCCGAAGATTGCGTTCAATCCGGTGACAGGCGGCTTCGTGATCGCTTGGCATTTTCACAACGGCACCGACTTTGAAGTCCGCGCGCAGCGATACGATTCCGTGGGCGCGCCGCTGGGATCGGTCATCAACGTCAACAGTTCGACGACCGGTTCGCAATATTTCGCCAGTCTCGCCGTGCGAGCCAATGGCGATTTCGTCGTGCTCTTCGAGGGTGAAGGCCAGGGGGACGACGAAGGAGTGCTCGGTCAACTCTTTACCGCAACCGGCACACCTGTCGGCGGCGAGTTTTGGGTCAACAACGAACTCGCCAACCGGCAGTCTGGATCCAGGGCCGAGTTCGACGCCAGTGGAGGGTTCACGGTCCTCTGGTCGACCGTGTTCGACGCCACGCACTTTCGAGGTTTCGCTGCCCACTTCTCGTCCACTGCCGCGCACGACGGAATGAGCGACCTGCCGGTCACGGCGACCCTGGCGGCAAGCCATTCCCAGCTGGTGACCGGCCTCTGCCGAGACGGCAGCTCGACTTTTCGAACCGCCTACTCCGACCTCAACGCTGCGGCCACGGTCTCCGAAGTCTTCAGCCAGCGGCTGACGTTCGCCATCTTCTCCGACGGTTTCGAGAGTCTCGACACGACCGCCTGGCTGCCTTAGGCAGGTTCGACCCGGAAATCTTTGGCGCCCGCGAATGTCGCGGCTGCGCCTGGAGTCGATTCTTCAGTACTGCAGGATTGGCCGCTCGCCGACAGGAACCGTCGGCAGCTCGACGCGTACCATCGTGCCTCTTCCCGACTGACTCTGGATGCGGATGCGGCCACCCGCTTCCTGGACGATCGAGCGCACGATCCAGAGGCCGAGGCCGGTGCCCTTGCCGACCGCCTTGGTGGTGAACTCGGGCTCGAACAGCCGGTCGAGGTCACCGGGCGGAATGCCGACGCCGCCATCCTCGACCTCGAGCACCCAGGCACGGCCGTTCTCGGCTCGCGTGCGCACTTCGAGCTTGCCGCCGCCAGGCATGGCGTCGCGGGCGTTGGCCACGAGGTTCAGGATTACCTGCTCGAGCTGCCCGTCGCGCAGGCCGACGGCGAGGTCCGGCGCGCCGAAGGTCTCGGCGAGCTCGATCGCACTGCCGACCAGCGAGCGCAGGAGGCCCGCGACTTCGGCCAGCGCCTGGTCCGCAAGTACCGGCCGGATCTCCTGCGGCCGGCCGCGGCTGCGCTCGAGCAGCCGGCGCAGCAGGTCGGCGGTGCGGCGTGCCGAGCGTTCGATCTCCATCGCATAGCGCTCGAGCTCGCTTCCCGCGGGAAGCCCGGCGAGCAGCAGGTCGCAATAGCCCAGGAGCGGCGTCAGCAGATTGTTGCCGTCGTGGGCCGCGCCGGCGAGCAGCCGGCCGAGGCCGGCGAAGTGGCGCGCCTCCGCGAGCAGCGCCGCATGCTCATCGGTCTCGCGGCGATCGCGCAGCAGCACAACGCGCATGCGGCCGGTTCCTGCGGAGGCATGCGCACCAGCGGCACCGCCGGCGCTCGCTCGACGGTGGAAGACCCGCACCCGCATCCCGAGCCGGATGTGCGACCCGTCGGGGCGCTCGAATTCGGCGGGCAGCTCGTGCGCCGAGAGCGCGACGGGATCCGACTTTCCCTCGCCGGAATGGGCCCAGCGCAGCGAGCCGAACGGAGCCCCGTCGAGCTCGGCGTCAGTGAGGCCGAGGAGAAGTTTGGCGGCGCGGTTCCAGCGCCGGATGATGCGCTGTTCGTCGACCAGCAGCAGTCCGTCCTCGACCATGTTCCAGACCGCTTCGAAGCGCTCTTCGACGTCGGCGAGGTCCAGTCCCCACTGCTCCGCCTCGCGCCCGTGCAAAGCGACCTCGGTCGCCAGCCTTACCGAGCGCACCAGACAGTCGGCATCGAGCTCGTTCACCAGCACGAAGTCGCAGGCACTCGCCGCCATTGCCGCCTGCACCAAGGACTCGTCGTTGCGCCCAGCGAGAACGACGACCGGCGAAAGCCCTTCCTGCCCGGCCAGCGAGCGAACGAGCCGCACCACTTCGCGCTCACCCAGTGTCGCGCTCGCCAACCCAATGCAGGCCGCTCCGCGCTCGCGCAGCAGGCGCAAACGGGCCAGGGCGCCCTCGACCGTAGCCGCTTCCAGCCAGCGCGTGCGGGTGGAGAGCTCGACCTCCGAGGCAAAAGCCCGCACCGCCCGCCATTCGGCTGAACTCAAACCCACACCAATCAGCACCGTCTCGCGGTCGCTGCCGTCCGCGCCGCGGGACGTCTGCTCTCGCTCCAGTTCCACGTCGTGTCCCCTCTGGAGGCCGGTTGAGGTCCTCCTACATAGATAGTTGCTCGAGGGCGGCGAAACGTGACAAATCAGCGAAGAAATCCCGGGCCCGACGAATTTGGCGCCATTTGTCACGTTTCCGGGGGGGCAAAGCAACTATCTGAATGAGGGGGCCGCTCGTGCCAAGGAGGCCGGAAGGCCGGACCCTCTCGAGAGGAGAACTCCATGTCCCGCTTCCGCATCCCCTGTGTCGCTACGATCCTCGCTCTGTTCCTGCTCACCGCGCTGCCCGCCGCCAGCTGGGGCCTCCGCAACGCCGACCAGGGATCGGCGGCCTTGAGCACGGAGTCCTGGGGATCCCACCTCCTCGGCGCCATCTCGGGCTGGGGTCAGGCCGCATTCAGCTGGTTCCAAGCGCTCATCGCCGCCGAACACGGGCACATCGTCGACGCTCCGGTCGTCCCGCCGACGACGCCCTGGCCGCTCTGACTCGAGGTTGAGGGGCGCGGCAGCCCCGCTCTGAATCCGAGGCCTGCAGCGAGTCCGGGATGCGCGCACGAGTCCGGCGGTGCTAGACTACCGCCAGATTTGATGCCACCAAGGCCACTGTGAGCGCACTCGATCCGGGCTGCATCCAGGACGAACTCCCCCAGCTGGTGGACCGGCTGGAGTCGGAGTTCGCTCGCCTCTTCACCTACTTCCGGATCCCGGAGCAAGACGCCGAGGATCTACTGCAAGATGCGCTGGTGCTCTTCATCACCAAGCGCCCGAAGATCGTCGTGCCCGACGCCTGGCTGATCGGCACGCTGCGCTTCCGCTGTCTGCTCTACTGGCGGAAGCGCCGCCGGCGGCTCCTCGAAACCGTCGACGAGACCCTCCTGATGGAGCTCGCCGGCGGCATCCCGCCACGCCAGAACAACGACGATCTGGCCCGCGATCTCTCGGGCGCCATCGGCCGCCTCCCCGACCGTTGCCGCTCGCTCCTCCGCCTGCGCTACGGCCTCGGCTGCGACGATCCCGAGGTCGCCCATCGCCTCGGCTACAGCCCCACCGGCATCCGCAAGATTGCTCATCGGTGTCTTTCGGCGCTCACCCACCAGATGCTAGCCAGCGGCTATCCGATGCCGGCGGCCCCTTCGAATGCACTGAGAGGTGCCGATTGAGTGAAAGTCAGCCCATGGCGGAATGCAGTTTCGACGGCGCCCTGTTGGCGCGATTTGCCGACGGTGAGACCAGCCAGGCCGAGCGCCGCAAAGTCCTGAAGCACCTGCTCTCGGGTTGCGCGACTTGCCGCGGAGCGCTGGCGCCGAAAATCCGGCTGATCAGCGAGGGTCGGCCGAGCGAGTTCTCGATCAGCCGCGTGCTGGCGAATCTGGCTGACGTCGAGTACCAGATGAACCAGGAGCGCGCGCTGGCCGCCGAGCAGTACCGCGAGTTCCTGCGCCATCCGCCAGCCCGGCAATGGACTCTGCTGCGCAACAGCGGCCGATTCGACAGCTGGGCCTTCTGCGAGCTCGTTCTCGAAGGCGGAAGCGAGGTGAGCTTCGACGATCCCCATCGTTCTCTGGATCTGTTCCGGATGGGCGTCACCATCGCTGAGCGCCTCGACGCCGCGAGGTACGGCGAACGTCTGGTTGAAGATCTGCGGGCGCGCGCCTGGGGAAGAACCGCCAACGCCTTGCGGGCGACCTCCGACCTCGTCGGTGCCGAGCAGGCGCTCGCGACTTCGGCCCGCCACCTGAAGCTGGGCTCTGGTGATCCTCTAGAGGAGGCCGAACACCTCTACTTTACTGCTTCGCTGAATCGAGCCCAACGCCGGCTCGACGAGGCCCTCCGCTTCATCCATCGTTCGCGTCGCATTTACCGCATGTTGGGCGATCGCCACCTCGAAGGCCGCGCGATCATGTGCGAGGCGACAATTCAGGACCTTCGAGGCGACGTGGAACTCTCGATCAACCTTTGCCGACAGGCAGTGGCGCAGATCGACGCGTCGCGCAGCAGCCGGCTGGCGTTCGCGGTGCGCCACAACCTGGTCTGGCAGCTCATGGTTTCAGGCAAGTCGGAAGAGGCGCTGCACGAGCTCGAGGCCCTGCGTCCGAGCTACGCCGAACGCGGCGATCGGATGCTGCTCCTGCGCTTGCGCTGGATGGAGGCCCGGCTGGCCAAGGACCTCGGTCGGCCGGAAGAGTCCGAGCGCGCCTTCCGCGAGGCGCACGAGGGCTTCGTCGCGGCCCGGATTCCCTACGAAGCCGCCTCAGTGGCACTGGATCTCGCCGTTCTGTTCGCCGAGCAGGGGCGGAGGCAGGAACTGAAGTCGCTGGCCGCCGAGCTCGTCGCGGTCTTCCACAGCCTCGGCGTGGCGCGCGAGGCGTTCGTGGCACTGACCATCTTCGAGCGTCTGGCGCAGGCCGACGCCGTGACGGTGACCCTGCTCGCCCGCCTCAGTCAGTACTTCTCGCAGGTCCGCAACCAGCCGGATCTGCGTTTCGACCCGAACGGTTCCTAGCCCGGGCTCGGCAGACGTCAGAGGTAGGGCTCGAGCTCCGGCCAGGCGTCGGACTCGAGCATCTTCTTCACCGAATTCATGAAGTGATCGGCGTCGGCACCGTCGACCAGGCGGTGGTCGTAGGTGATGCCGAAGTAGGACATGACGCGGATGGCGATGGTGTCGCAGCCGTCGGCGTCGGGCATCACCATGGGGCGCTTCTCGATCGCGCCGATGCCGAGGATCGCCACCTGCGGCTGGTTGATCACCGGCGTGCCGAAGAGGCTGCCGAAGACGCCCGGGTTGGTGATGGTGAAGGTTCCGCCCTTGAGCTCGTCCGGTCCCAGCTTCTTGGCGCGTGCGCGGTCCGCGAGGTCGTTCGCGGCCTTGGCGAGGCCGAGAAGATTCAGCTGATCGGCGTTGCGGATCACCGGCACCAGCAGGCCCCAGTCGAGGGCTACCGCCATGGCAATGTTGACGTCTTTCTTGAACACCACGTTCGTGCCGTCGATCGAGGCGTTCACCTTGGGGTGGGCACGCAGCGCCGCCGCGACCGACTTGAAGATGAACGGCATGTAGGACAGCTTGGTGCCGTTCATCTTGAAGAACTTGTCCTTGGCGCGGGCGCGGATACGGTCGACCTTGGTGAAGTCCATGTGGAAGACAGTAGTGACGTGCGCCGAAGTGTCCTTCGAGTAGCGCATGTGCGCGGCCGTGATCTGGCGAATCTTCGACATCGGCTCGATGGTGACGTTCTCGCCCGGTTGGTAGGCGGCGATCGAAAAGCCGCCGAGCGCCTTGGCTGCGGGCGCTGCCACGCCGGCCGGCGCCACTGGCGCCAGCGGAGCCACCGCTGCCGGGGAAACCGCGACACGCTGCGGCTTGCCTGCGGCGAGGTAGTCGAGCATGTCCTGCTTGGTGACGCGGCCATGGATGCCGGTGCCGCTCAGTTGCGAGAGATCAACGCCTTCCTTCGCGGCCATGCTGCGGACCAGCGGGCTCGACAGCTGGCGGACACGCTCCTCCAGCGAGCCGGCAGCGGCTGCAGGGGCCGCAGCGGGTGCGGGTGCGGGGGGTGCGGCGACGGCAGGCGCGGCGACAGCAGGCGGCGCGACAGCCGTCGGGACCGGGGCGGCAGCCGTCGGAGCCGGGGCGGCTGCAGGGGCGGGCGCCGGTGCAGCGGCAGCCGGCGCTGTGGCGACGGCGGAACCGGCCTCGCCGATCATCGCCACCACCTGGTTCACCGGCACGGTCTCGCCCTCCTGGCTGCGGATCTCGAGCAGCACGCCGGCGGCCGGGCTGGGAATCTCGGCATCGACCTTGTCGGTCGAGATCTCGAACAGCGGCTGGTCGCG
>JBDTQT010000171.1:0-8992 GCA_039932055.1 Thermoanaerobaculia bacterium | reverse complement strand
CGGCCTACCGCGGCGGGAATGCAGATAGCGCGGCCGGTCGCTCCTTCACCCCGGTAGGTGGGCCAAGCCCGCGATAGACTTGGAAATTCATGGCCGTCAACTTCCCTTACTGGGACCTCACCTGGGAACTCGTGCAGCGCGAGCTGCGGGTCCGCTACCGGCGTTCGCTCATCGGCTTCACCTGGACGATGCTGCAGCCGCTGCTGATGATGGGGGTGATGGACATCGCCTTCAGCACGATCTTTCGCTTCAACGTCGACAACTATCCGGTCTACGTCCTGGCCGGGCTGTTGTTCTGGAACTTCTTCTCGCAGAGCATCGTCGCTTCGATGAACAGCCTGCGCGCCAACTCCGGTCTGATCCAGAAGCTGCCGGTACCCAAGTCGGTCTTTCCGCTCGCCGTCGTCATCTCCGGTGTCATCAACCTGCTGCTGGCGTTGTTGCCGCTGCTCGGACTGCTCCTCGTCACCGGCCATCCGCTGCGCCCGGCGATCTTCTTCCTCCCCGTCTCGATCGCCATCGCCGCACTCTTCACCCTCGGCGCAGGGCTCCTTCTCGCGCCGCTCGCGGTCATCTTCCACGACATCGTCGAGCTCATCGGGGTCATCCTGCAGACGCTGCTCTTCCTCACCCCGATCATGTATCCGATGGCGATCGTGCCCGAGCGCTGGCACTGGATCATCCGCTTCAACCCGGTACGCTCGATCCTCGAGGTCTTTCGCGACCCGATCTTCAACGGCAAGGTCCCGCCTGTGAGCCATCTGACCGTCGCGGTGCTGCTGGCGCTCGCGCTCTTCGCTCTCGGCGCCTTCGCCTTCAGCCGCACCAGCCGCCGGATCACTCTCTACCTCTGAGACCATGACGACCGCCGCCGGCAACGTCCTCGAGCTCGACCGCGTTTCGCTCTGCTACCGGCTCGCCAAGCAGCGCCTGCCCTCGTTCAAGGACTACGCCATCCATTGGGTCAAAGGGACGCTCACCTACCAGGACTTCTGGGCCCTGAAGGAGGTCAGCTTCTCGGTGGCGCCCGGCGAGGTCGTCGGCATCGTGGGCAGGAACGGCGCCGGCAAGAGCTCCCTCCTCAAGATCGTCTCCCGCGTGCTCGAGCCGACCACCGGCAGCCTTACGTCGGAAGGCCGCACGGCGCCGATCCTCGAGCTCGGCACCGGCTTCGATCACGAGCTCACCGGAAGAGAGAACATCTTCCTCAACGGCATGCTCCTCGGCCGCTCACGGCGGGAGATCCGCGAGCGCCTCGCGGCGATCATCGACTACAGCGAGCTCGGAGAGTTCATCGAGTCGCCGATCCGCAGCTACTCTTCCGGGATGCTCGGCCGGCTCGGCATCTCGATCGCGACCGCCTGGACGCCCGACCTGCTGATCCTCGACGAGGTCTTCGCCGCCGGCGACGCGGCCTTCACCCGCAAGTGCGAGAAGACCGTGGCGAATTTCCGCGACGCCGGCGTCACCATCCTGCTGGTCTCGCACTCGGCCGGGATCGTGCTCGAGACCTGCACCCGCGCCCTCTGGCTCGACCGCGGCCGGCTCGTCGCCGACGGCACCTCGGCGGACGTCGTTCGCGACTACGACAAAAGCACCTACGCCAGCGCCGGCTGAAGGAGCCCGGGCGAGGCCCGTGATCGCCGCGCAAGGAAAAAGCCCGGTAGCTACGGTGGATTTCTTTCGGGCGGCAGGGCGCTCGCGGCCGGCCGGTCGAGAGCGGCTCGCACCGCTTGCACCAGTCTCTCGCCGCTGAACGGCTTCTCGAGCAACGCAACATCGTCCGCGAGCACGCCGTGATGGGTGATCGCGCCATCCGTGTAGCCCGACATGAAAAGCACTGGCAGGCCGGGTCGCAGAGCGGTCAGACGCCTGGCGAGCTCGCCGCCCCCCAGCTTCGGCATCACGACGTCGGTGAGCAGCAGGTCGATCCTCTTCCCGTGCGCCTCGGCAAGCGCCTGCGCTTCTTCGCCGTCGCCGGCCAGCAAGACGGTGTAACCGGCGGCCTCGAGCTGACGCCGGGTCGAGTCGCGCAACGCCAGGTTGTCCTCCACCAGGAGAATCGTCTCGCGGCCACCGGCCGGTTTCGCCGTGGGCTGGACCCGAATGTCGCCGTCGGGCAACTCGTCGATCCGCGGCAAACAGACCTTGAAAGTCGTGCCGAGGCCCGGCTCGCTATAGACCCAGATGTAGCCGCCGCTCTGCTTGACGATGCCATAGACCGTCGCCAGACCCAGCCCCGTGCCCTGTCCCGCCGGCTTGGTGGTGAAAAACGGCTCGAAAATCCGCCGCTGGGTCTCGGCGTCCATGCCGACGCCGGTATCCGATACGGCGATCACCACGTAACGCCCGGGAATGATCGCCGGACGGTCGGACGTCGGGGCCTCTTCGTCCAGTTCGACCTGGGCGATTTCGAGCGTCAACGTCCCGCCGCTGGGCATCGCGTCGCGCGCGTTGATGGCGAGGTTGAGCAGGATCTGGTCGATTTGCCCGGGATCGGCGAGCACCGTGCCGCGCTCCGGTGCCGGGAGAACGACGAGCTGGATGTCTTCGCCGATCACCCGGTCCAGCATCTTGCGCGCCTCGGCGATCCGTTCGTTGAGGTCGACGCGCCTCGGCTGCAGAATCTGCTTACGGCTGAACGCCTGCAGCTGGCGCGTGAGCGTCGCGGCGCGCTCTGCCGCCTGGATCATCTCCGTCACGCACTCGAAAACCGGCGTCCCCGCCTCGACCTCGGACTTTGCCAGCTCGCCGTAGCCCAGGATCACTCCCAGGATGTTGTTGAAGTCGTGCGCCACACCTCCCGCCAGCCGTCCGATCGCCTCGATCTTCTGCGATTGACGGAGCTCCGTCTCGAGGTTCTTGCGCGCGGTGACGTCGACGGAAATGCTGATGAAGTGCGTCACCCTCTCCTCCGCGTCCCGGACCGGTGCGATCGTCAGCTCCTGGTGATACTGGCCGCCGTCTTTTCGCCGGTTGACCAGCTCCCCCCTCCAGCTCTGGCCGGCGCGGATCGTGGCCCAGAGCTCCTGATAGAGCTCGGGTGACTGGCGGCCCGACTTGAGCATCCGGGGATTGCCACCCAGGGCTTCCTCGGCGGTGTAGCCGGTGATCTCGGAGAAGGCGGGGTTCACGTACTCGATCCGGCCTTCGGCATCGGTGATGGTCACGGCCACCGGCAACTGCGCGATGGCGGTGGCCAGCTGGCGTCGCGTCTCCTCGAGCTTGCCGATCTCCATCGCGAACGACAGGTCTGTCGCCAGTTCGTCGAGTAGCTGCACCTCC
The DNA here is from genome assembly GCA_039932055.1 of Thermoanaerobaculia bacterium. Taxonomy (GTDB): domain Bacteria; phylum Acidobacteriota; class Thermoanaerobaculia; order Multivoradales; family JAGPDF01; genus JAGPDF01. Next base: position 5,707 of record JBDTQT010000171.1, on the reverse strand, counting down.
TTGGCGTCGAAGAACTCCGGCTCGGCGGCGTAGAGGTTGAACGTACCCAGGGTCTCGCCCTTCACGATCAGCGGGAAGGCCGCCGAAGCGTGGTAGCCGAGCTTCAGCGCATCGTCTCGCCAGGGCGACATGGCCGGGTCATGCTCGATGTCGTTGCAGATCGAGTGCCGGCCTTCGCGCAGGGCGGTCGCCGTCGGTCCCCGTCCGCGTGGATCGTCGCCCCCGCCCGCGGGGATCCGCAGATTCTCGAGATAGCCGTCCGTGACCCCGGCGTGAGCCACCGGCCGAAGGCTATTCGATGCCACGTCCACCAGACCGATCCAGGCCATCCGGAAGCCACCCGTCTCGACCGCGACGCGGCAGGCCTCGGCGAACAGCGCCTGCGGCGCGCGCAGGCGCACGATCGACTGATTGACGGCGCTCAACAAGGCATAGACGCGGTTCAACTGCCGGATGTGGGTCTCGGCGCGCCGGCGCACCGTGATGTCATCGACCACCCCCAGGAAGGCCTCCTTCCCGCCCGAGTCGACGAGCTGCAGGTGGACTTCGACGGGATAGTCGGAGCCGTCCTTGCGCCGGTGCAGGCTCTCGAAAGCGAGCTTCGCGCGCTCGGCGGCGCGCAGCGGCTCCAGCAGGGCACGGAAGGTCTCGGCCGTGAAGCCGGGCTTGATGTCGAGGGGTGTGAGGTCAGCGAGCTCTTCCGGCGTGTAACCGAGATTCTCGCAGGCGCCACGATTGACGAAGCGGAACTTCAGCGTCTCGGGATCGAAGACGTAGACCTCGTTGAGGCTCCGCGCGACCACGTCGTGCAGCCAGGCGCGCTCCTGGTCCGCTTCGAAGCGCCCCCGCAGATCGCGCACCCGGATCTCTCGCCAGACGACTGCCGCCCCCGCCACCGCGGCCGCCAGCAGGGCTCCGACCAGCGCGATCATCTCCCACAACCGCTCGCGCAGCGGCGCGTTCGCTTCGGCAGCATCGATCCGTGCGACCAGCATCCACGGCGAGTCGGGGATCGGTCGGAACGCTGCGAGCACTTGCACACCGCGGTCGTCCCGGCCTTCGACGACACCGTCCTGACCCAGCGAGGTCTTGACGAAGATGACGCCCGGATTCGCCAGCGGAACGCGCCGTCTCGGCGCCGTGTCCGGGGGAGACTTCGGCTGGTTGGCGAACAGCGCGTCGAAGCCATCCTGGCGGATGAGCAGCGATTCGGCCGTCTGGGCCGGCGTGGGCCAGCGCTGGAGAAATGGAAAAAGGAAGTGCTCGGGATCGATCGTCAGCACGACCATGCCCAGGGCCCGACTCCGCTCATCACGGATCGGAACCAGCAGGCTCAGATAGATCCGCCCGTCGTGGTCGTCGCGATAGAAGTCCTCGAACGTCACTCCCGCGCTGTGCAGAATCTCGGGCAGGCGCCCGGCGATGATGGCGGCGACGGGCCCTCGCCCCGCGGGTACGACCAGGCGCTCGTTGCCCTGGGAGTCGAGCAGGGAGATCTGGTCGAACGACTGAGCGGCCAGCAGATGCGTCAACCAGGTTCGCAGCTGGGCTGGCGCTTCCGCGCCGGGTGGGTCGGCAAGCAGGTCGCGAACCAGCGCGGGAAACACCGGAGTGCCGCGCAGCGCCGCGGCGTCGCCGCGGCGTTCCGCCCGCCAGAGCGTGAGCTCCCTCGCCTTCAGATCCGCCACGAACGACAGCTCGTGCTCCACCGCGGCGCGGTAGCGCTGGGCACTGGCGCGGGAGTAGAGCCCGCCGGCGGCGGCGATGCCCAAGGCGAGCAGAACGACGACCAGCACGAACCGGCGCGGAACACCGCGGCGCGGCTTCGCGGTTGCCGACGCCAACGGCCGGAACAGGCGGACCGGACGGCCGGCAAGCGCCAACAGGGCCACGCCGAGAGCGACAAGGGCGAGGCTGGTCGTCGCCGCGGGCGGGGTGAACGATCCGCCGTAGAACAGAGGGCCGCCGAACAGATAGGCAAGGACGAGCAGGCAGCCCGTGGCGAGCAGGAATCCGGCAGTCCAGCGGGCCACCAGGGCCCCGCGCCAGGAACGGCGCGCAGCGGACGGCAGCGCGGCGAGAAACGACAGGCTCGCCAACAGGAAGCAGCTCGCCACCACCGGCGACATGTGGCCAACGGGCGTCTCACCGAACGGGCCGGGCGCGACAAAGCCGAGAAGCTCGGCATCTGGATGAATGCCCAGGAACGACAAGACCAACAGCAGCGACGCGCTCGACGCCCCCGCGGCGATGAGGGCCGCGCCGATGCCGCGCGCTCCGCGGCCGAATGGGCGGCGAGCGCGCAGGGCCACGGCTATCCCGTAAAGGACGAAGAGCGCCGCCGTGCTTGGCGCCATGGGGATCCTGTCCGCCCCGAAGGTCGCCAGGAACGGCAGCTCCACGGCCCAGCCGAGCAGCGCCAGAAGCCCGAACGCCATCGCGATGACTCCGCAGAAGCGGGCCATTCTGAGCCTTGAGCTATCCTGAACCAGGTCCATCGAGCGCCTCTCGCACTGCGCGTTCCCGCTTCCCACCACCGCAAGACCTCCGCACGAGGCCCGGAGGGAACGCAGCACGGCCCTTCGCGAGAACAGCGCTGCTGGCTTCGACCCGGCTAGTCTACTCCTGCCTTCAACCGGCCGCTGTTCGCCTGCCGGCCTGGCCGCGGGCTCCTCGCGGACCGGAGCGGACGGCGACCGCAGCCTCATTCCAGCTGCAGCAGCAACCGGATCCCCGGGCCGACACAGGACCGCAACCGGAGCGCGCATGGACCACGGATCCCTCCTGGGTTATCCTGCCCTCTGACGCAGATCGCTTCTGGACGTCGGAGTCGCCCGCAGGCGGAGGTCGCGCATGGACAAGGAGTCGCTCGACAAGGCGACGATCGAGCGGCGTGAGGCGCCGCGGGCGCCGGTCCGGACGGAGATCCGGATCTACTATCCCGACCTGCGCCGCCTGGCCGATGAAATCTGCCGCGACATCTCGGTCGGCGGCATGTTCGTCGAGGCGGCGGCGCCGCCTGCCGTCGGCACCGAGATCCGTTTCGACCTGTTCCTGCCGATCAAGAAGCCCCAGGTCATGCACGGCGAAGGCGTAGTGACCTGGAGCCGCCCGTCCGACACGGCTTCGCGCCGGACCGGCGGCTTCGGGGTGAAGTTCCTCAAGCTCGATCCGGTGTTTCGCCAGATGATCTTCCGCGTCGTCGACCACTTCATCCAGCGTGGCGGCGATCCGTTCGACCTCGATCTCGAGGGCGAACAGGGCTGACCCGGCCGGCTCCCGGCGCCGACCGGCACCGGCCAATCCGGAATCAGGGCGCCGAAGCGTCGAACACTGCGCTGCGCCGCTCATTCCAATCCACGAGCCAGCGCAGGAAGTCGTTCTCTTCGAGACCGCGGGCGAACAGAAAGCCCTGTCCCGTCGAGCAACCTGAGCCGCGCAGCCACTGTAGCGTGCGCACGTCTTCGATTCCCTCCGCCACGACCCGCAAGTCGAGCCGGCGGGCGAGCTCGATCGTCGAAACTGCGATCGCCTCGGCGTCAGGCCGCCGCAGCAGGTCGGCGATGAAGGCGCGCTCGATTTTCAGCTCGGTGAACGGGAACTGATCGAGCCGCTCGAGCGAAGAGGTACCGGTGCCGAAGTCGTCGATCGACAGCTCGATACCACGCAGGCGCAAGCGGCTGAGCACCTCGAGCACGCGAGCGCGATCGGCGCTCATCACGGTTTCGGTCACCTCGACGACGAGCCGGTTGGGTGAGACGCCGTAGGCGGGCAGGAGCGCGGCAAGCAGAGCCGCGAGATCGAGCTCGATCAGCGCCGCCGCCGCCACGTTGACCGAGATCGCCAAGGACTTGCCCGCCCAAGAGTATTCTGGCCGGCCGGCGAACTCGAGCGCCAGAGCGAAGATCCGCTCGGTCATCTCGGCCGCCAGGCCGGAGCTTTCGGCGAGCGCCACGAAGTGCACCGGCGGCACGACGCCGTAAACCGGATGGCGCCAACGCACGAGTGCTTCGGCGCCCACAGGCGAGAGCGTTGCAAGTTCGAGGATGGGCTGAAAGGCGACGAAGAGCTCGCCCCTCCGGATCCCCTGGCGCAGCTCGTCCGCCGTGATCGGTGGCGGCGCCGGGGCGCCGGCCGGGACGGCAGCCGGCTTCGGCAAACCCACCGTGGTCGCTCGCGCGACCTCGCCAAACATTTCTCGCAGAGCCGCCACGGAAACCGGTTTCGACAGCGGCTCGCCCATCGCCAAGCCGAGGTTGCGCCCGAGCTGGGCGGCGGAACGCAGAATCTTCGGATCCGTGCCGCTGAAAACCCGGATCTGCGCCGCACACTGACGCGACGCCAGTTCGCGGAGCACCTCCAGACCATCGGCGTCGGGCATGTTCAGGTCGAGCAGTACAAGCGCCGGTTCGGGGTCGAGTGCCAACCAGGCCTCGCGCGCGCTCAAGGCGATGCGCGCGTCGAAACCACACCTTCGGGCCACTTCCGCGACCAGCCGGCACAACTGTGCATCGTCATCCACGACGAGCACTGAACGGTCGGCTGGATTCACTCGAGTTCCCTCCTCCGAAGATCGGTTCCTTCGCATTCTCGACCAAATCACCACATCCGGCAAAACCGCGCGGCGGCGAATCGGCCGGCCGGTGTGTCGCTATCCGACCTTGCGACCTTTCACCACGTAGATGACGCCCACCGCGGCGGCAGCTCCGAGCGCGCCCGCCGCCATGTCGAGAACTTCCGGGTTGCGCAGCGTCCACAAACCCTGGGCGATCTCGAGAGCACCACCATACATCGCGGCGACGATGACCACGCCAAGCCCCGGTGATCTCACCCCCACGACCTCGAGCGAGCGCCGCCAGGGCAAGGCGGCGACGAGGAAGAGCGCGAAGTGCGCCAGCTTGTCGACCGGGAAGGCAATTTCGTGAGTGGCGTTCTCGAGCACCGGCGGCACCGGCTCGATGAGCGCGAAGGCGAGCGCCACCGCGAAGGCGAGCGACAGAACGTGCACTGCGGCGTGCCGGGGAAAGCGCATGAGCGGTTGAATCTATCCCGCCCCGGCTAGACTTCACTCCCATGGCGCCCCATCCCACCCCGACGATCGTCCTCCAGCTCGACCGCGAGGGCGCCAGCCAAGGCTTCCTGCAGCGCCTCGCTGGCGAGTTTGTCTGGTGCGATCTGCCGTTGACCCACGACGCCGAAGCCGCCGGCATGGGCAGTCGCCCGCGACCCGCGCGCGACCGAATCTGGACACCGATCTACGACGGGCCCGGCCTGCTGGCCGGCGGCATCGAACGTATCCGCTCGGCGCGCGGCGACCTCGGCGCCTACAGGATCACGCATCAGGATGATGAGACCTTTCTCGTCACCGCCGACGGCGGAACCGTCCGCCGCCTGCCCGGAGGCGCGCCTGCGTCCGGTCCGGCCGACATCACTCGCGCCCTCGGCGCACCGCTCGCGGTGGCGCTCGCGCTGCGCGAGATCTATCTTCTGCACGCGAGCGCGCTGGCTGGAGTCGATGGCCCGGTCGTTGCCTTGAGCGTCGAGTCCGGCGGCGGCAAGTCCACGCTGGCCGCCGCAGCCGCGGCCCACCCAGAGTTGGGACTCCGGCGGGTCGCCGACGATCAGCTCCCGGTACGGCTCGGGCGCTCGCCCGCCGCGCTCCCCCACTTTCCGCAGATGAAGCTTCCCGCAGCCGACCAGTATCCGG
>JBDTQT010000170.1:0-9005 GCA_039932055.1 Thermoanaerobaculia bacterium | reverse complement strand
TCGTCGACGAGAGCGTCTGCGACTGCTGCGCGACTGCGGCGGTCGCCGTCGCCGGGGGCTCCGCGGTCGCTTACCGCGACCGCACCGTGGGCGAGATCCGCGATGTCCAGGTGGCTCTCCGTCCGGTCGCCGGAGCGGTGGTGACGCGGCCGGTCGGCCATGACCGGTGGAAGATCGCCGGCTGCCCGGTCAACGGCCCGGCGCTCGCCGCGAACGCCGGCCAGCTCGCGGTCGCCTGGTTTGCCGCCCCCGGCGATCTGCCGCGGATGGCCGTGGCGCGCTCGACCGACGGCGGCGTCACCTGGAGCCAGCCGCAACCCCTGGCCGCCGCGAAGCCGCTGGGCCAGCTCGCCATCGCACCCCTCGCCGGGGGCTTTGCACTCTCCTGGCTCGAAGCCATCGCTGGCGGCACCGAGCTTCGCCTGACGCGACTCGACGCGAGCGGCAAGCTCGAACCGTCGCTGGCGATCGCTCGCACCGGCGCCGGGCGGTCGGGCGGCATCCCCCGCCTGGCGAGCGCCGGCAAGCGCCTGGCACTGGTCTGGTTGGACGGCGCCGCTGGGCGCCTGTGCTTCGCGACGCTCAGGCTCGATCCCTGACCGTCGCGTCGCCCTTTCGCCTCGTTTTCCGTTCTCGAGAGCAAGGACCGGGCCTCCCGCCCGGGATCGAGCTGCCAAGGAGAGATGCTCCATGTTTCATCAGAGCCGGACGGCCCATCGCTGGTGCCTACCTTTGTTCGCCCCCGCAGCGCTCATCGGCGCGGTGTTGGTGCTCGTGGCCCCGCCGGCGGACGCGCAGGAAGTCATCGAAGGCAAGGCGATCCTCGCGCACCCGGCGGGCAAGGCGGTCGTCGAAGCGGGCAAGCTGCTCAAGGCGGGCAAGCTGGCGGAGGTCAAGAAGTCGAGCGCCAAAGACGTACGCGACGAGTGGGCGGCGACCTCGGCGGCGGACCAGCGTACCGAGAGCGAGGAGGCCGCGAAGAGCGCTCCCGAAACGAAGGTCCTCGAGGCGGAGATCGCTCTCTCGGGCTCGCTGATCAACTACGGCGACTCCGCCATGCTGCGCACCGAGTCGGCGGATGGCAACAGCACTATCGTCGCCTTCGTCGCTCTCGAAGGCGGCAAGTGGAAGGTCACTGCCGGCCCGAAGACGATCGACACCACACCGGTGGTAGAGACCGCTCCCGCGATCGAGGGGGCGGCGATCCTCGACCACGAGATCGGCAAGGTGGCGCTCGCCTACGCCAAAGAGCTTTCCGCCGGCAGGCTCGACGCCGCTCTGCAGTGGCTGAGCGGGCCGGCGCGCGCCAAGCGCACCGCTGAGCCGGCCGAGGAGAAAAAGGAGAGCGATGCCTATCGCCGGTCGACGACGCCGGCTCCGGCGCTCTTCGCCAACCAGATCCGCGCCGGCGGCAAGGTCACCTTTGTCGGCGAGAAGGCCTACCTCCAGACGCTCGTAAACGAGACGACGAAGAACGCCGATGGCAGCATCACTTCCACTTCGAGCTCGATGTCGCTCGGCTTCGAGCTCGACAACGGCAAGTGGCGCGTCGCCGACTAGTCTAGGCCCTGGTGGTGCCGTTCCTCCTGCGCGGCTTGAAGCGCAGTGCCGGGGACTCGATCCAGCGCCAGGACAGATAGGCACAGAGGACGATTCCCAACCAGGCGACGACGAAGCCGCGCCGGGGATAGTCCCTGGCCAGACCGGTCGAGATCACCAACTGCTGGATGGGAAACGCATACAGATAAAGGCCGTAAGACAGGTCGCCGTAGCGGGACACCCAGCGCGAAGGCGCGGCGCTCAGGCGTGCCGCGCCGATGACCAGCAAGGCGACGCAGAGCGGTGCACACCAGTAGCCCAGCCGCGAGTTGGCGGTGAACATGAGCACCGCCGCCGCCAGCATCGCCGCCGGTATCGGGCTGAAGCGCGGGGGCGGCGCCAGGCGCAGGGCGGCGCCGATGAAGAAGTAGGTCGCGAAGTGCGCGGCCATGCGCCAGCTGGTGGAATACAGGACCCAGGAGGTTTCCTTCGCCACCAGGAAGTCGGTTGTCCAGAGGGCTGCGGCCAGCGGCCATAGGATCCAGACCGCCCGGATGCGTGCCAGCGAACGCAGGAAGAGCACCAGCACCAGGTAGCAGGCGACTTCCATCGGCAACGTCCACAACGACCCGTTCATCACGTTGGGCACGGGATTCGTCGCGAACACTCCCGGCAGCGCAAAGCGGACGTTGAGCAGCAGATTCCACAGGTACTGGTAAGTCTGCGGGTGCGAAAAGTAGGTGCCCAGCTGCAGCGAGGTCAGGATCGGGCCCAGCAGCAGGCAGGCGAAAAGCACCACGCCGGCGAGGCCCGGGAGCAGCCGGAGCCCCCGGCGCAGAAGGTAGCGCGCCACCGAAGGGTCGCGCCGCCAGCTCTCGCTGACCAGATACCCAGAGAGGGCGAAGAAGACGCCGACGGCCACTTCCCCCCAGCTAACGAAGCCCAGGAAGTCGGGTTCACGCAGGCCGGTGAGCGCCTTCTGATGTCCGGCGAACACCATGAAGGCCGCCAGGACCCGCAGCAGGTCGTAGTGTTCCCCGGTTGACCTGCCCTGCGGCGTGCTCGGCGAATCCATGGCGCCTCCAGCAGCGGTCGTAAGGGCTCCGGGAAGCGGACCGAATGCGGCCCGCCGCGCGGCTGCGTGCGGCGAGACGGGTTCGCCGGGAAAAGGTCCTCTTGTCGGAACTGTACTCCAGGATGAGGGCGGTGCTGCGCTGAAACGTTCATCGCTGCGCTGCGTAGAATCTCGCTGAAGGGAGTGCAAACCATGGCAGACGCGCGATTGCGACGTTCGCGGGAGCAGAAGATGCTGGGCGGGGTGATCGGCGGATTCGCGGAGTACTTCGACCGCGATCCGGCGGTGATGCGGCTGCTCTATGTTCTGATCTCGATCGTTTCGGCGGCCTTTCCCGGCATCTTCGTCTACTTGATCCTCTGGGCGGTGATCCCGCTCGCAGAGCAGCCGCGGACGGCGCCGGCAGCGGCGGCCGCCAGCCAGATCTCGACGTGATCGGGTCGGCGCCGACCGCTCGCCCGGGCAGGGGGCGGTCGTCGTCCACGGGCCAGCCCACTGGAAATTAGGCCGCCGACCGCTACAATCGGCCCAATGCGGAAACTTCAGGGACGGCAGGAGACGGCGCGCGGCGTCGATTTGAAGAAGCAGCCGCTACCAGAGCCGAAGGCCAGGCGCTGGGGCAGCCTGCTCGCCCTTGGGCTCCTGGCGCTCGCCTGCAGCTCCCAACCGGCAGCGCAGACCCCCGTTCCGGCGCCACCTGTGGCGAAAAGAGATGGGCTGCAAGTGAGCTCCTCCGCGGCTCTGGCGGTGCCGCCGTTGACCGTGTTGGCGGGCGCGCTGCCCGTGCCGACTGCGACAGCAGAGGCCGGCGCGCCGGCGGCCGATGCGCGCGACGTCGAGGAGCCCGGGTCGCTCGAGCTCGAGCCGGGGGACGAAGCCGAGGTCGATTCCGGCGCCGACGAGGCCGCGGCCGCCGAGACGGTCGTGGCCGACGATCCCGGCACCCTGCTGCACGAGGCGATGGATGCCTACGCGGCTGCCGGCGTCTCCTGGGACCGCGGGGCGGCCGAAGAGGCGATCGCCGCCCTCGACCGCGCTTACGAGCGCATGACCCGTATCAACGTCGCGCCGTCGGCCAGCGGCGAGATCGTGCTGTCGCGGGAAAAGGAGAACCTGCGCCGACTGATCTCGCGCCGGATCGTCGAGATCTACGCTGCCCGCCAGACCTCGCTCGGCGACACCCAGGCGTCGATTCCGCGAGACATGAATTCAGACGTCGAGCGCGAGATTGCGAGCTTTCAGGGCCGCGAACGCGAGTTCTTTCTCGAGGCCTACCGGCGGTCGGGGATCTACCGGCCGATGATCGTCGCCCAGCTCCAGGAGGCTGGTCTGCCGGAGCAGCTCTCCTGGCTGCCGCTCGTCGAGAGCGGCTTCAAGGACCGCGCTCTTTCGAGCGCCCGCGCGCTGGGGCTCTGGCAGTTCATCGCCTCGACCGGCTACCGCTACGGGCTCGACCGCTCGACCTGGGTCGACGAGCGCATGGACCCGGAGAAGTCGACCAAGGCGGCGCTCGCCTACCTCACCGCGCTGCACGACCTTTTCGGCGACTGGCTGACGGCGCTCGCAGCATACAACTGCGGCGAGCACAACGTCCTGCGCCAGATCAACAACTCGAAGGTCAGCTATCTCGACCAGTTCTGGGATCTCTACTCGCGGCTGCCCCGAGAGACCCGGCGCTACGTGCCGCGCTTCCTCGCCACCCTGGCGATTCTCGACAACCCGGTGCGCTACGGTTTCGAGCTGCCCGCGGTCTATTCGCCGGTGCCCTTTGAAACGGCCGAGATCGCGCGGGCGACGCAGCTCGAAACGCTGGACAAGGCACTGGGGATCGAGAACGGGACGCTGGCGCGACTGAACCCTGAGCTGCGGCGCAGTGCCACACCGAAAGAGTCCTACCAGCTCAAGTTGCCGCTCGGCGCCGGTGCGACCCTCCATGCAAGCCTCGAGAGCCTGCCGAAGTGGGATCCGCCGGCGGTGTCGGCGGCGGCGATCGAGGGGGGCGCGCACCGGGTGCGTTCGGGCGACACCCTGTCCGGCATCGCCACGCGCTACCGCACGAGTGTCTCAGCTCTCAAGGCGGCGAACAATCTGCGCAGTGATCGCCTGTCGCTCGGCCAGCGATTGCGGATTCCGGGCCGCAGCGGGAGCCCCCGGATCGCCGGCGCTGCCCAACAGGGCGCCGCCGGTGCGGTTCGCCACCAGGTGCGGTCGGGCGACAGCCTCTGGCAGTTGGCGGCGCGCTATGGCACCACGGTGGAACGGATCCGCGCCGACAACGGCCTCTCCGGCAACGCCCTCCTGCCCGGTCAGGTGCTGGTGATCCAAACCGGCGCGACCGCGCCGGCCGGCGGCGCCTGAGGTCCGCAAGCCCTTCTCGTCAGGCGGATTGACAGCCGGCGCCTCCCTGATAGGGTTAGACGATCCATTTTCGCTTCTCGGGAGATCGCCATGTTCAAGTTTGCACGTGCAGCCGTGTCTGTGGTCGTTCTGGGAATGTCGATGGTCGCGGCCCAGGCTGGCGCCGCGGGATTCAGCAAAGCCGAACATGTCAAGGGTGCTCAGGGTCTGCCCCGCGGGAGCTCTCCGCGCGGCACCTGCGGCACGAACTCGCTGACGCAATCGACTACCCAGACCATCACCGCCGGCAACTCCGTCTCCTGCAACGCCGGCGGCTTGCACACCGACAACAGCTACTGGCGCGCCTTCAGCATCGCCGCCTTCCCGGGCGGATTCAACGCCTGCGAGGTCGAGTTCGGCATCGAGCAGGCCACGGGAGCTACCGGCTCGCAGCCGGTGACGGTCAACGTCTATTCGAGCACCGGCGCTGCCTTCCCCGGCGGCACGCTGGTGCTGCAGGGCACCGCGACCGTCAACGTGGCAGATCAGGCGGCCACCGTCCTCAGCGTCCCGTTGGCGGCCACCATTCCGGCCGGTGCCCAGATGGTGGCCGAGATCTTCACCCCGAACGGCCAGGCCGCCGGCAACTCGTTCTTCATCGGCTCGAACGCCGATGGGGAGTCCGCGCCGAGCTACCTCTCGGCGGCGGATTGCGGAATAGCGACGCCGACGACGACCGGCACGATCGGCTTCCCGGACATGATGATCGTGATGAACGTGCGCGGCTCGAACGCCGGGCCGCCGGCGCCGGTCGTCACCGCGGAGAGCTCCTCGCTGGTCACCGAGAGCTGCAGCCCCGGCAACAATGCGATCGACCCGGGTGAGCTCGTCACGGTCAGCCTCTGTCTGCACAATATCGGGGCGCTCGACACCGCGGCGCTGGTGGCGACGCTCGAGGCGACCGGCGGCGTCGGCAGCCCCAGCGCCCCGCAGCCCTACGGCGTCGTGGTCTCCGCCGGCCCCCCGGTCTGCAACGACTTCACCTTCATCGCCGCCGGGAGCTGCGGCGGCACGTTGACCGCGACTCTCGACCTGCAGGACGGCGCCACCAACCTCGGCACGGCGACGTTCGACTTCACGCTCGGAGCTCTCGGAGCGCCCACGACCGCCGTCTACAGCACCGGCAACATCGCGGTCGCCATTCCGGACTCGAGCTCCGTCGACGTGACGATCCCGGTTGCGGACACCGGTGAGGTCAGTGACGTCAATGTCAGTGTCCGCCTCGACCACACCTGGGATGGTGATCTGCTGATCCAGCTCATCTCGCCGGACGGCACGATCGTCGATCTCTCGGACAGCCGCGGCGGCTCCGGCGACAACTATGGTACCGGCGCCAACGACTGCTCCGGCGTCCATACCGTGTTCGATGACAGCGCCGGCACACCGATCGGATCCGGTACTGCGCCGTTCGCTGGGTCGTACAGTCCGGACTCGCCGCTCGCCGCAATGGTCGGCGACAACGTGACCGGCAACTGGATCCTGCGCGTGACCGATCAGGCCGGCGGCGACACCGGCACGATCGGCTGTGTGCAGATCGAGATCAGCCGCAGACAGCGCGTCTGCTGCCTCGGCTGCGTGCTCAGCCTGACCTGCCCGGCCGACATCGCCGCGCAGGCGCCGGTGGGAGATCCCGGGGCGATCGTCAACTTCGATCCGACGATCGGCGGGACGTGCAGCAGCGCCACAGCCAGCTGCATTCCGCCGTCGGGCAGCCTCTTCCCGATCGGCAACAACCCGGTGAGCTGTACGGCGACGGACGCCACGACCGGCACGACCGCGAACTGCGCTTTCAACATCGACGTCTCCTCCGGGGTAAGCATCGTCGAGGTGCCGACGGCTTCGACCTGGGGGTTGGGCGCCCTCGCTCTGTTGCTGGTGGGAGCGGCGTTCCTGGTGCTGCGCAAGAACGGCTGATTCCCGGACCCTCCCGCTGAAGGGGGGCCTGATTCGAACGGCCCTTCCGCCCGGCGGGGGGGCCGTTTGTTTTTTCATCGGGCGCGCGCTCCTGAAGGCGGAGGGGCGTCGGATGGGGAGCCTGCGATAGACTCCTCCTCGCCGTGCAGGCCCCCCTCCTCTTCGAGGAACTTCCAGCCCGCCCTTCTCCCTTTCGGGCCGCCGTTCTCGGCTCGGGGAGCGGCGGCAACGCTGTTGTCGTCGAATCGAACGGCTGCCGCGTCCTGATCGACGCCGGCTTCTCCTGCAAGGAGCTCGAGCGGCGCATGCGGCTGGTGGGGATCGACCCGTCGACGATCTCGGCGATCCTCCTCACCCACGAGCACGAGGACCACATCAAGGGGGTCGACCGTTTCGCCCGCAAGCACCGGCTCCCGGTCTATCTCACCGCGGGGACGATGCTCGGCACCGTCCTCGGCGACGAGGTGGTACCGCGCACGGTGCGGATCGAATCGGGCCGGCCTTTCGAGGTCGGCCCTTTTGCCGTCGAGGCGTTCTCGATTCCGCACGACGCGCGCGAGCCGGTCGGCTTCGTTCTCGAGGACGGCGCCGGCCGGCGATTCGGGCTGGCCAGCGACATCGGCTGCCGCACCCAGCTCGCCTGGGGCCGTCTCACCGAGCTCGACTGCCTGCTCCTCGAGACCAACCACGATCTCGAGATGCTCCGGAGCGGCCCTTACCCCTGGGCGCTCAAGCAGCGCGTTGCCGGGCGTCACGGCCACCTGTCGAACCGCGAGGCTGCCGACGGCCTGCCGGAGCTCCTCGCCGCCCGGCTGCGCTTCGTCGTGCTCTACCATCTTTCGCGCACCAACAACCTGCCGGCGCTCGCCGCGGCGGAGGTCGCCGAGACCCTCGCCCGTGAAGGCTCGTCGGCCGAGATCGTGATCAGCAGTCAGTTCGAACCGTCGTCGTGGCTGGAGGTCGGGACGTGATGCCCGCGGGCATCCCTGGTCGCCGCGCCGCGCGGCAGAAAGGCTGGTGAAAGATGCGGGCCAAGGTAACGGTTTATCCGCGGCGCGAGATCCTCGATCCGCAAGGCAAGGCGATTCGCACCGCGCTGCAGCGCGTCGGCTTCGCGGAGGTTGGCGAAGTGCGGGCCGGCAAGAGCTTCGAGATCGATCTCGGCGCGATCGAGCCGCAGGCCGCCGCCGAGCGCGTCGCCGCGATGTGCGAGCAGTTGCTCGCCAACACGGTCGTCGAGGAGTATGCGATCGAGATTCTGGAGACGCCTTCGTGAAGTGTGGCGTCGTTCTCTTCCCCGGCTCCAACTGCGACCATGACGTCTACCACGTGCTCAAGCACGTGCTCGAACAGGATGTGGTCTACCTCTGGCACGAAGAGACGACACTCAAAGGCTGCGATTTCATCGTCCTGCCGGGCGGCTGGTCCTACGGTGACTACCTGCGTGGCGGCGCGATGGCGGCGCTCTCGCCGGTCATGCAGTCGGTGCGTGAGTACGCCGCGAGGGGTGGCCCGGTGCTCGGCATCTGCAACGGTTTCCAGGTGCTCACCGAAGCTCGCCTCCTGCCCGGCGCGCTGCGGCGCAACCGCGGCCTCAGGTTCGAATGCCGCGATACCTACCTGCGCGTCGAGAGGAACGACCTCGACTTCACCAGCTGCTACCGCCAGGGACAGGTACTGCGCCTGCCGATCGCCCACGGCGAGGGCAACTACGAGCACTTCCCCGAGGAGCTCGATCGGCTCGAAGCGAATCGCCAGATCATCTTCCGCTATGTCTCGCCGGCGGGTGAGGAGGACGACGCCTGGAACGCCAACGGCTCGGCGCGGGCGATCGCCGGCATCGTCAACGAGGGCGGCAACGTTCTCGGACTGATGCCGCATCCCGAGCGCTGCGCCGAAGAGGTGCTCGGCAACATGGACGGCCTGGGTCTTTTTCAGGGCATCGTGCAGCCGGCGTTGCGCCTGGTCGGGGCCGCCAGATGACCGCGATGACGCCAGCGGTGAAGGAGGCGAAGCGCGCCGAGCCGGTCGTCGATGCGGCGCTCGCCCGCGAGCACGGCCTGACCGCCGAGGAGTTCGC
>JBDTQT010000169.1:0-9012 GCA_039932055.1 Thermoanaerobaculia bacterium | reverse complement strand
CGGGGCGCCGCCGTTGACGGCCTTGCCGTACTCCGCGCCCTTGCCGAAGATCTCCCCGCGGCCGCGCAGCATTGGGCGGCTGTACGCCACCTCGATCCACTTGCCGCCGGAGTAGGCGCGCTCGCCGTCCTTGTCGGGCGCGCTCCACGCGCCGCCGACCATCGTGGCCGCCGTCGCAGCCGGCGAGAGCGGCTTCTTGTCCTGCGCCGAGGCGATCAGCGAACCTGCGAACAGCAGCGAAATTCCGAGAAGCGTTGCCTTGCGGATCATGTTGTTCTCCTGTCAAGAGTTGGAGCGGCCGTCCGCGAATCCGGACCCTTCCGCACTGGCCAAGGATAGCGGTTCTGGCGCCGGCGTCGTCTCCGAGTCGCTTCCGACGTCGTCCGGCGAGGAGTCCTCCAGGCGTGTCGGCGCCCGGCGAGCGGATTTCACAGCCAGCCTCCGGAGAACCCCGCTCGACGCAGGCCGCTGGCGAGATACGGACAGCATCGCATCGTTCGCCACAGGTCGTCGGGTCCGTACGGCACGCCTCGCTCCAGGTAGTCGAAGAACCGTCGCTCGATGCCGTTGACGGTCATCGTCGCGGGCCAGCCCGGCGCTCCCCCGAGGATGAAACCAGGCCGGCTGCCTGCGGTGCTCGCGGCTCAGGCATTCCTGGCTTCCTCTCGAATCTCTGCCAGAGCCGCGCAAGAGCAGACGCCGAACACGCAGGCGCAGCTCGACAGATAGATCCAGAGCAGGAACGCCACGCCGCCGCCGAGTGCGCCATAGACCATGTTGAAGCGCCCGAAGTGGATCGCGTAGGCAAGAAACAGCCGTTCGCCGACAGCGATCAGGACGGTGGTGGCCAGCGCGGCCATCCACACTTCGGAAAGCGCAGTGGCCCGGCTGGGGGCCAGTTTGTAGGCCATGAGAATGCCGAAGCCGAGGACGAGCCACGGAGTGATCGTGAACAGCAGGGCAAACGTCCACTTGGGAATGGCGAGATGGGTAAAGAGCTCTTGCCGGACCAGCCGAGCCGCGCCCGGCAGCAGGATGCCGACCAAGGCGGCGCTCGCCACGACGCCGAGCAGGCCGAGACTCTTCAGGGGCAACTGCCACCAGTTGTAGAGGAGCGAGCGCCAGACGCGGTTCGTGGTTCGCGTCAGGGAGCGCAGAAACTTCAGCGCGCCCCACACCAGGAGAGTGAACGCGACCAGGTTGACCTTGTCTCGCGCCTTGAGCAGGTCGTGGACGGTAGACATCGCGTCACCCTCTTGCGCGCTGGTCAGCGGCGCAAAGCGACTGACCAGCAGCACGACTCGATGGCTCGCCAGATCGCGCTCGACGAACAGCGATCCGAGGGTCACGAGCACGACGACCAGGGGAATGATGGACAGCAGCAGAAAGAAGGCCAGGGCTGCGGAGCGCTGATCGCCATCCACTTCCACCCAGCGCTCCCGCGCCCGCTCGAGAACCCGCCACCAGATCGAGTGCCGCGCGCTATTCAAGGAGGTTTGCATCGGTGTTCGACCGTTGCTTGGACTCGGTTGCCGCGCAGGAAGGCGATCAGCCTCGCGGCGCTTCCGAGTTCGCGCCGCGCCCAAGTGTGCTCTCGATCAATCGGGACATCTTGGCCACGGCACCTTCGACGGCCTCATCCAAGGTAGCTGCCTGGTGAGTTACCGCGACGGGCTGACGGCCCTCGAGGCGGGCTTCCACCATGCAGCGCTTGTCGTTCTGGCCCCTCGTCTGGCCATTCTCGTCGCTCAGGTGGACCTCGACCCGCGTGATCTGATCGCGCAGTCGGCCGAGGGCGTTCTCCACGACAGCTTGGACGCTCGTGGCGAGCGCCTCTCGGCCTTCGATGTTGCGGTCGGTATTGACTTGAACCTGCATGGCGTTCTCCGATTCCAGTGGTCTCAATAGTGGAAGTTAGCGGCTAGTCCTGTTTGCACCGGCAGCCGCGGTCCGAATGGGCACGGTGGTCATGACTTCTCCTCGGGTCCTGCCGCGGGCTTCGGCTCCGCTTCGGCGGGCCGGGCGACCAGACTCTGCCAGTCGGTGTGCACGAATCCGGCGCCCGGCCGATCGATGCGCTGATACGTGTGCGCGCCGAAGAAGTCCCGCTGGGCCTGGGTCAGGTTCTGTGGCAGCCGCGCGCTGCGATAGCTGTCGAAGTACGCGAGGGCCGCGGACATCGCCGGCACCGGAATGCCCGCCGAAACCGCCGCCGATACCGAGCGCCGCCACCCGCTCTCCGCCGCAGAGATCCACGGACCGATCTCGGCGTCGAGCAGCAGGTTGGGCAGGTCGGGCGCACGCTCGAACGCGTGCATGAGAGTGTCGAGCAGCCGCGCGCGAATGATGCAGCCGCCCTTCCAGATGCGGGCGATCTCGCGCGGATTCACCTTCCACCCGTACTCGCCGGAGGCCGTTCGCAGCAGGCTCATGCCCTGTGCGTAGGCGCAGAGCATGGTGGCACGGAGCGCATCGTGAACGGCGGCAGTCATCTCCAGCGGCTCGCCGATGACGCGGCCCGTGGCCGCGCTGTCGATGCGAGCGCTGGCGGTCACGCGCTCCTCCTTCATGCTCGACAGGATCCGCGCGCCGATCGCCGCCGCAATCGTCGGGATCGGCACGCCGAGGTCGAGTGCGGACTGCGCGGTCCACTTCCCGGTCCCCTTCTGTCCGGCCTGGTCGAGAATCATCTCGACCAGCGGGTGTCCCGTTTCGGGATCGCGCGCGGCGAGCACTTTGGTCGTGACCTCGAGAAGGTAGGACTCCAGCGGCCCGCGGTTCCACTCGGCAAAGATGCCAGCCACCTCCTCCGCAGGCAGGTCCAGCCCCCGGCGGAGCACGTCGTAGGCCTCGGCGATCGCCTGCATGACGCCGTACTCGATGCCGTTGTGGACCATCTTCACGAAGTGACCGGCGCCGTCCGGTCCGACGTAGGTCACGCAGGGACCGGAGTCGGTCTTGGCGGCGATCGCCTCGAGGACCGGGCGCAGGAGGTCGTACGCGGCGCGGGCGCCGCCGGGCATCAGGGACGGACCGTAGCGCGCACCCTCCTCGCCGCCGGACACCCCCATTCCGACGAAGTTCACACCGCGCACGCGCATCGCCGCCTCTCGTCGTTGCGTATCGCGAAAGAAGGAGTTGCCGCCGTCGATCACCACGTCGCCAGAGGCGAGGACCGGCGCGAGCCGCTCCAGCATCTCGTCCACGGGCTCACCTGCCTTGATCATCAGCAGGATGCGGCGAGGCGGCGCGAGCGCCGCCCCGAGCTCCGCCAGCGTCCGCGTGCCGACCCACCGCCGGCCCGCGCCGCCGGTGTCGATGAAGCGCTGCACTTTCCCCTCGGTGTGGGTCCAGAGCGCCACGCGGTAGCCGTGGTCGTCGATGTTGAGCGCGAGGTTCTCTCCCATGACCCCGAGGCCGATCACCCCGACCTCCGCCGCTCGGGCGGGCACGCTCATGGCTGGCATGGGAGATCTTCCCCGACTGGTGTCGTGCGGCGCTGCGCCGGCGCGTCGTGGCTCATCGAATGTACCGCTGCCAGGTTCCGTAGCGGTCGTGCACCGGTCCTCGCGGCAGGCTGAGGAGGATCACGAGCGTCGCGACGAGGGCGTCGCCCCATTTCGAGGCCGGCGTGGCCCCGCCGAGGATCCACGGGGCGGCGATCACCCAGGCGCCGAAGAGAAGGTTGAGAAGGCGTATCGTCCGCCCGACGTCGGCAAGGGCGAGGACGGCGGTGGTCACGATCAAGGCTCCGAAAAGATGGTCGCTGTGGGCGGCGGTGCCGCTGCTTCCGAGCACTGCGGGTGTGAACATCAGCCAAACGCCGAGACCGGCGGTGAGGAGCAGGTTCCACGGCAGCCCCACGCCCCAGACCATCGCCTTGGCGCTCACCACGTCGGCGCGAACGGAGCCGCCAGCGACTGGCAGGCTCCGCGGGCTGCCGCCCAGCCAGAAGGTCCGCCAGAACGGCTGCCCTTCCCGCCGCGCCTGGACCAGGAATTGGGCCATGGCCACCACCTCGTCCAGCGTGAGTGGAATCATCACGAGCATGGCGGTGGCGGCGATGAGGCAAGGCGTGCACCAGGCGCCGACCGCGATCGGCTGCAGGATGATCAGGGTGATGCTGACGACGCCGAGTGGTACGACGAGAATGCCGAAGAACGTGACCATCCACGGCATCGTGCGCCACCGGCACTTGTCGCCCATGAAGCCCATCAGGAACTCGACCATGTAGGCGAAAGCACCGAGTCCGGCATCGGGGATGGGGAAGGCGCGCGAGACGTCGGAGGTCAGCACGCTCTGGGTGCCGAGCCCGAAAAACGGGTCGGTGAGCGAGGCGACGTGACCGAGCTGGAAGGCGGTCATCTGGCGGGAAAGGAAAAATCCGACAGCCGCGAGGGCGATGATCGGCGCTCGCTGTGGCCAGCTGGAGGGGTTGTAGGACCAGCCCGGCGGCACCTCCGGTCCCGGTTCCATGCTCATCCCCGGCGGCATTGGCATTCCCGGCGCCAGGATGGCGAACACGACGACCAGCGCTCCGACCAACGTGTCGTTGGCGTAGGCCGCGGCCGTGGGTGCCCAGAGGGCGAGGGGAGCGAACAGCAGCCACAGGCCGACCACTGAATTCGCCCAAGGCGCCCACAGCTTCCAGAACGGTCGCCGCGAGAGCGAGAGTGCGGCGAGCAAGATGACGAGCGCGCCACTCACGACATCGCTCACCTGGAGCCCGCGGCCGAGACCGAGCGCGAATGCGCCGGTGATGAGCCAGAGGCCCAGCGTCATGTTGGCGAAGTGCGGCCAGACTGCATCGCCGCCGTGTCGCACGGCCATCGTGGCGCCGCCCGAATCTGCCGCCTTGACCTCGTGCCGCGGCATCTCCGTGCCAGGTGGCGCGGGGGCCGAATCGCGCGCGTGCGACGGCAAGTGACCGCTGCCGTGGGTGGGCTCGGGGCTCACGTGGGATGGGTCCCCGTTTCCTTGAGCTCGGAAGGAGGCTCGAGCTCGTTTTCGCGGTACCAGCCGAGCGGATCGGCCTTCAGGGCCGCCACCATCTTCGGCAGCGTCTCGCGCAGCGAGCGCTTCGGCTCCCATCCGAGCAGATTGCGGGCGCGCGTGATGTCGAGCGCATAGTGGTCGTTCGCGCGGTCGATCATCCACGGCTTGACGAACGACTCCGGGCCGGGGAGGTGATCCAGCACCCAGGCGCCCGCTTTCGCCAGAGGCGCCAGCGCGGAGGGGATCTCGATGGTCTCCATGGCCTCGTCGTGGATCAGCCGCGCGAGGGTGTGCTGGAGCTCGTCGTAGCTCAACGCGTCCGGCTCGCCGAGCAGCAGTGCGAGCTCCGGTGGTAGCTCCGCGCGGCGCTCGACGACCCGTTCGATGGCGTCGACGAGATCGTCCATGTGCAGGAAGGCCTGGCCGTGCGCCGTCGAGCCCGAGTAGAGCCGACTGGTGAGGTCGCGCTCGCGGATGCGCTGGATCTGCTGCGCCAGCGGGATCGAGTGACCGAGGTCGTCGTAGACGCCGGCGATGCGCAGCAGCACAGCCGGGATGTCGCCGCGCCGGTCACGGATGAGCTGCTCGGTCCGGACCTTCGATGCCGGATACGCCCAGGTCGGCTCGATCGGCCAATCCTCGTCGATGAACTGGCCGGGCTCGGCCGGCCGGTGCACGAGCATCGTGCTCGAAAAGACGAACTGCTCGACCTCGAAGTCCTGCGCGCGAAGCTCCCGGAGAAGCCGGCCAGTCCCCTGGACGGTGATCTCCTCGTACTTCGGGCTCGGCTTGCCGAAGAAATCGTAGTAGGCGGCGAGGTGGATCACCGAGGCAACGTGCGCCCCGTGGTGGGCACGGATGGTGCGCAGCCCCTCCCGCACGCTCTCGTCGGACGTGATGTCGACGGCGACATAGACACACCCCTGCGGCGCCGGTTGTGGCGCCTCGCGGTCGAAGCCGACGACGTCCGCGAAGTGCCCGGCGAACCGCCGCATGACGGCGTCGCCGATCCGCCCGTTGGAGCCGCTGACGATGATGATCCCGCGTCCCGGCTTCATGAGCTTACCTCCCGCCGTGTGCCGGCGTTGCGCTACGGTTGGAGATGGTGAGCGCTGACCGTGCCGCAGCAACTGCCGGCCTTATCCGCGACCGGCAAGCTGGTCGCGCGATGCTCGTGGAGCTTCCCGCGCGCCTCCTCAACCGGCTCGGCCGCGCCACAGCATGCCGACGCGGGCCGCATGATCTTTTCGACGCGGACCTCGGAACCGCGGTGGTCGTCTGCCGCTACGCCGCAACAAACATCGCGCTCGGTGACAACGCCGACCAGCTTGAGGTTCTCCTTGTCTTCGACCACGGGCGTACATCCGCAGCCCGAGTCTCGCATCGCTCGCGCGGCATCTGCCGCCGTATCCTCCTTGGTACAGCACGAAGACGGTTCGATCGGTTGCATCACATCGCTACAGCAACTCATTTTCGTTTCCTCCTGCGGTTCTGGTGAGAGAACCGCCTCAAATGGCCCTCGACGTTGCCGATGTCGTCGGGCGCGCACCGCCCTTCGAGAGTCTCGTCCGTCGTCTAGCGTCCGCCGCCCGAGCGCCGCCTGGAGAACATCCAGGCGACCATCACGACGACCAGAATCAAAACCGGAATCGACCAATAGAGTCCCATGCCGCTCATTCCGAACCAACCTCCGTCGTGCATCATGGCTTGACTCTTGGCTGGTCTTCTCCGCCCACGGGGGCTGCGTAGCGTTCGGGCTCCTGGTCGAACTTCGTCTTGCAGCCAGGGGAGCAGAACAGGTAGGTCTGCCCTGCATGGGTGCTCCTGAGCGGGGATTTGTCGTCGACGGTCATGCCACAAACGGGATCCTTGGTCATTTCGAACCCTTCCTTTCGATAGGAGACAGGTGGATTCAGGCTCTGCCCGGGAACAGCAAGGCGGCGGGAGCCGCAATCGAGGCTCCGCCGTCCGGCGGGCTCCTCAGATCTTGGGCTTCGTCTCCCCTGGCTTGGTGGCCCATCCCGCACACAGCTCGCACCTTAGTCCCCGGGTTTCCGGCCGAGAAGAGCACTTACTACCCTGGAGCGGGACGGCGAAGTAGGTAGATACCACCTGGCGACGAGACCCGTTCTACCGTTGGCTTTGGGCCGGCGGTTTGCGCAGGCCTGGGGCCCGCGCGCGCCGACGGAGAATCGTCACCAGAACTGGCGGCAGCACCAGCCATTGGGCGAGCGGCGCAAGGCCGATGCCTCCGATCTGCGGCATCTGCGGCCGGTACTCCCAGGCGGCGCGCAGCGTGGTGTTGAGCCACTCGCTCCAGATTGTGAAGGCGAGCCCCGCAGCGAAAAAGATCGCCGCCGCCAGCCACCCCTTCGTCATGGGCCAGCGGCGAGTGCGGAAGAAGAGTGCCGTCAGCCAGAAGGCGCCGAGGAGGATGAGCACGTCTTCGGCCGCGCAGTGGATCCTCGCCGACAGCAGATAGCGCAGTCCGTTTCCGGAGTCGGCGTAGAGGGGCGTCTGGCCGAACTCCCAGGCGAGGTTCAAGGCAAAACCCCAGCCTACAAGGAGTCCCTCGACCCGGAGGCCCGCGGCCGCTGCGGCGAGGACGCCCGACCGGTGCCGCCGGGACTCGATCTCCACCATCACGCCGCCGTCCTCCGCGCCAGGCGGTTGTGGATGCCCGCGAGCGCGAAGGCGCCGACCCAGGCACCGAGGGGCCAGGCCACCAGCCCGACGGCGTCGAAGACGATCCCGTCCGGCTCCACCGGAATCGCGCAGATCTCCTGGGCGTCGCTGCGGATGGCCGCGAGCGATCCATCGCCCTGGCGCAGGAGATCCAGATCTCGCGTGGCGCGATAGGGCTGATCCGACCAGAGACGAAGCAGCATGGCGCCCTTGAGCACGAAGCGTTCGTGGGCCGCGGACTTTCCGAGGCGGTAGAGGAAGCGCTCGAAACAGAAACTCGTGAGGAGCGTCTGATAGACGTCGCCGGTCTCTCGCGCCCGATGGAGCAGGCGCGCGGCGACGGAGGCGGGCAGGTTGCTCTTGCCGCCGGTCATGCGATCGCGTCCAAATAGGGCTGCATCACGCGCGACACGCGGCAGATCCGCGCGTAGCGGGCGAGATCGGCCGCGCGGCCCCGGTGCAGCCGGCCGAAATCGCGCAGCGCTTCGATCGCGACATCCACGCCCACCTTGTTGCGGTACTTGAAGCAGTCGGCGACCGTCTTGGCTGCCGAGTAGACGCGGACCTCGATGCCCTCCAGCCGATGGGTCTCGATGCCCTCGGTGAACGCCGGGCCCGAGAAGCGCGCGACCCGCAGGCGCGGGTAGTCGAGCTTCGGTCGGCGCGCCTTCTCGGGCAGCGCGATCCACACCTCGGCCGGGGCCTGCGTCGTCAGCTCATGGAAACGTAGCGCCGTAAGCAGGCAAAAGATGCCACCCGGGACCCGCTTGGCAACGTGCGCGAGGGTATGTTCGGCGGTGATGGGGTGGTTGTCGGCAACGTAGATCCCGCGCGCTTGCCGCTCGACGAGACCCTTGCGCACGAGGCGGTAGAGCTGACCGCGGGGGATCCCGTGCGCTTCGAGCTCCGCCGGGCGCACGATGCCCAGTCGCCGGAGCACACGCAGGGCTGAAGTCCGGATGGGGTGGCCATGCTTGGCGCAGGATGCGAAACGTCGGTTGTTGCGCACAAGTCCCGACGAATTGGCCATGAGCCGAAGTGAGCAAAGTCGCATTGCTGGGGCCTCACTGACGCGACTCGACCCAGAGGCTAGCGATTCGGAAGAGGTCGATTTCCGACCGACTTCCGAATCCTGTGCGCGACGCGCGGAGGTTGGCGCGCTGCCACGAGGGTTCGAACGCCACTTTACCCGCTGAAGCGGCGTGGGTTACCGATCAGGGCCGCTCACGCCGTGTCGTTTGCTTCGCGGCGTAAGCGCCTGCGGCAGAGTGATTTGAAAATGGTGGAGCGGAAGGGGTTCGAACCCTCGACATGGGCTGACGAATCGGCCGG
>JBDTQT010000168.1:0-9051 GCA_039932055.1 Thermoanaerobaculia bacterium | reverse complement strand
CCCTGCAGCAGGCGGAGCATCGGCTGCGGCCGCTTGAGGTCGTCGACGATCTCCTTGACCACCCGCTTCTGCGCCCCGGTGAGCGCGAACGGCAGCATGGCGCGCACCGCGGCGCGCGCGGTGTCGTCGATGCGGTAGCGGTGCTTCTTCTCCACCACGATCTCGAGCGCGCGGCGGCGGGCAAGCTGCAGCTGGAACTCGAGGAGCTCGCCGTAGGCCAGGCGCGAATGCGCCGCGCTCTCGCCACGGTTCAGCGCGTCGACGTCGCTGTCGGCCTGCGGACGGTGCAGCTGACGCAGCGCTATCGGCAGCCGCGGCAAAGCGTAGCGCTGCAGGAGCTCGGGCGGCAGCAGGTCGGCGGCCGCTGGCGCGTCGAGCGCCGGCAGCGCCTGCTCGAGGAGGCGGCCGAAGAGCGCCGAAGGCATTCCGGCGAGACGGGTGTAGATCGGCACGATCCGCCCGGTGCGGTCGGCCTGGTCGGGATCGATTGCCTCGCAGGTCGGATTGGTCATCTCCCACAGCCCCCAATCGGCCCCCTTCGCCGCCCCGTGCAGCAGCCAGACACCGCCGGTCTGGAGGCGTGTCAGCAGGTAGGGCTGGTTGAACCACGAAACCGGGATCGAGCCCGAATCGTCCACCAACCGCCCGCGCACGATGACCAGCCCGCGCCGCCGCGTGCGGATGGCGCGCAGATCCTCCATCCTCCCCGCCACCGTCCACACCCCCGGCCCCTGAATCTCGGCGACACGCGCCACCCGCCGCCGATCCTCGTAGCGCAGCGGCACGGTGAGCAGCAGATCTTCGACCGTCGACAACCCCGCCCCCGCGAGCCTCTCTGCCCGCCCCGGTCCGACCCCCTTGAGGAATCGCAACGGCGTCTCCAGACGCATGGGTGCCGAGGAGGTACGTTCGGGTGGCTTCTCGGGCGGCACGCTGCGGACGAGCTTAACGCGATCCTGATCAGCTGCCCGACGTTCGCGGTTGGCAATCCCGTCGCAGCTGCCGACGATCGGCCGTGCCAGCTCTCTTCAGCCCGCCGGATCCGCGTCGCCGTCGGCCGATCCCGGCCTGCCGACGAACCGCAGCCAGAGGAAGCCGAGGGTCCCCGCAGCCAGCGACGCCAGGAGAATCGCCATCTTCGAGGCATTCAGGGCCGGCGGCTCTCCGGCAAAGGCGAGATTGGTGATGAAGATCGACATCGTGAAGCCGATTCCACCGAGAATCCCGGCCCCGAAAACATGCCTCCAGGTCAGCCCGTTCGGCAGGCGGCAGAGGCCGCTCGCCACGGCGGCGAACGACAGCAGGAGCACCCCCAGCGGCTTGCCCACCAGGAGGCCGGCGGCAATGCCGAGGCTGTTCGTGCTGGCGAGGCCCTGGATCCAGTCCGCGCCGATGACGACGCCGGTATTGGCCAGGGCGAAGAACGGCAAAACGAAGAACGCGACCGGCTTGTGCAGGAACTTCTCGAGCTTGTACGAGGGCGACGCCTGATCCTCGTCCTTCGAGGAATAGGGAATCGCGAACGCGAGAGCGACGCCCGCAATCGTCGCGTGAACGCCGGACTTGAGCATGAAGTACCAGATCACCGCGCCACCGACGAGGTACGGCGTCAGCGACATGACCCGCAGGAACCGATTCAACACCACCAGCAGTGTCCAGACCGCGAGTGCGCCGAGGAGGTACGCGAGGGAGAACTTCGCCGTGTAGACCGCGGCGATGATGACGATCGCGCCCAGGTCGTCCATCACGGCGAAGGCCACCACGAAGACCTTGAGCGACGCCGGAACGCGTTTCCCGAGAATCGCGAGCACCGCCAGCGCGAAGGCGATGTCCGTGGCCATCGGAATCCCGATGCCGGCCTGGCTCGGGGTTCCGGCATTGAAGGCGAAGTAGATCAACGCCGGCGCGATCATGCCTCCGGCCGCCGCGAACATCGGCAGCAGCGCATTCTGGACGCTCGAGAGCTCGCCGCTGTAGAGCTCGCGCTCGAGCTCCAGACCGATGAGCAGGAAGAAGACCGCCATGAGCGCGTCGTTGATCCAATGTTCGAGAGTGAGACCGCCGACGCTCGTCTGCCAGAGTCTCAGGTAGCGCTCGCCGAGCGGCGAGTTCGTGATCGCCAGAGCGAGCGCCGTGCAGAACATCAGCAGCACGCCGCTCGACTTCTCCGAGTCGAAGAACTTGTTGAACGTATTCGAGAGATTGCGCTGTTCGGTATCCATGGCCCTCGCGAGGTCGGTGAATCCGGGCCGCGCCGCCGCAGCACGGAGCGCTCGACGATACCAAGTTCGAACGGGAACCGCGCCGGGCGGCCGCACGCTCTTCGGCCTCCTGGCCTGCGGGATCGATGTCGCTCCTGACGGCCGGCGAATCAGGATCTGCGCGGATCGGGTCTGTCTCAGCAAGACGCAAGCGGCGCTCGGCCCGAACCGGTTTCGCCTGCGGCGCGCGTGGCGGACACCGACCTCCCGCAGCTTCTTTCCTCTACCGAAGGTTTTCGCTGATCGCCCAACCGTGTCGACCTGCGCGGCGAAGCCGCGCCACCCCGCCCGCGCGGCTTGCCGCCCGTGCGAGCCTCGAAGCCTGTTGCCGAACGACTACGGCGCTTTCACCGGATCCGCGGGGCGCTTCGGGAGGTGCCGCGGCTCGCGCTCCATCGCCGCCAGAACTTCCGCGATGCCGCGGTCGAGCTGTGGGTCCTTGCCGGCGATGACCGACGCGGGATCGTTCTCGACTTCGATGTCGGGGTCGACGCCGTGACCTTCGATGATGTAGCTGCCGTCGACGTCGTTGGTCGCCTGTTGCGGGACGAAGACGATGCCACCGTCGACCAGCGGACCGGAGTCACTGATACCGACCACCCCACCCCACGAGCGCTTGCCGATGAGCGGCCCCAGGCCCGCCTTCTTGAAGCGCGCCGGGAAGATGTCGCCATCCGAGGCCGAGGTCTCCGACAAGAGACAGACCAGGTGGCCGTAGAACACCGTGTAGGGATAGGTCTGCGGATAGTCCGACGAGTAGCCGAAGCGCGTGCCGAGAAGCTCCGTGTCGAGCCGCTCGATGATCCACTGCGAGATGTTGCCGCCGCCGTTCGAGCGCACGTCGACGACCATCCCCTCCTTGCGGATCTGCGGGTAGAACCACTTGATGAACTCGTAGGCACCGTTGCCTCCCATGTCGGGGATGTGGATGTAGCCCACGCGCCCACCGGTCTTCTCGGCGACGTACTTACGGCTGTGTTCGACGAAGGCGTCGTAGAGCAGCGCCGATTCCGAGAAGATCGGCTTGTAGGTCACCTTGCGCGAGCCCTGTGCGCCCGGCTGACTGTTCAGCGTCAGCGTCACCGGGTCGGTCTTGTAGCGCAGCAGCCGATAAGGATTGTCGTTTGCCGCGAGATCGACACCGTCGATCGCCAGCACGTAGTCGCCTTCCTTCGCGTTCACTCCCACTTCGGCGAGCGGCGCCCGGTATTTCGCCTCCGCGTTCTCGCCACGGAAAATCTTCGCCAAACGGAATCGCCCGGCGCTCTTGTCGAGCTCGAAGCGCGCCCCGGGAAGCCCGACTTTCGGTCGATCCGGAAGCTGGAAGTCCCCACCGGCGATATAGGCGTGTCCGATCGAAAGCTCGGCGATCATCTCGCCGATGACGTAGTTGAGATCCGAGCGATGCGCCACCGAGGGCAGCCATGTGCGGTAGCGCTCGCCGATCGCCTTCCAGTCATAGCCGTGCATGTTGTCGACGTAGAAGAAGTCACGGTAGCGCCGCCAGACCTCGTCGAAGATCTCCGCCCACTCTTCGGCCGGCACACGGTCGACCACGAGCCCCGCGGTCGAGACGCTCTTCTTCTCCGCTCCCTTTGGCTTCACTTCGTAGCGCTCAAACGACGAGCCCTTCTCGACGAGGACTTGCGAGCCGTCGCGCGCGAGCGCCCAGTTGTCGAGCTCGTCGACCAGCGTCGACGACTTCCGCTCCGCGAAGTCGAACAGCCGGAGCGAGGTCACTTCGTAGCTCTCGCGGCCGTAGAACGGTGCGCCACTCACCGTGTAGACGAGATACTTGGCCGCCGCGGCGAGCCCGCCGATGTTGTCGGCTTCGATCGGAATCCGGCTGACCCGCGAGGCGAGCCCGTCGAAGTCGACCTCCACCACCACCGGCGTCTTGTCGTCCGCATCGCTCTTGTCCGCGTCCTTCTTGCCCGGCTTCTTGTCTTCCGCCTTGTCGCTCGCGCCGGCCTTGACGGCATCGAGCTTCACCTCGTCGCTCTCGACCGGGAAAGGGCTTGGCCCGTCGGCGGCGAGAGTGAGCGCGAAGATGCCGTTCATCCGGTTGCCGGCGAAGTTCCATTCGATCTGCGAGATCTGCGGTGCGAACTGGCGCGTCGAGACGTAGTAGAGGTACTTGCCGTTCGGATCCCAGACCGGATTGACTTCGTCGAAGAGATCGTCGGTCACCCGGCGCGCGCGCTGCTCGCCGCTTTTCCAGATCCAGATCGAGTTGGTGCCATTCAGGTCTCCCAACGCGAAGGCGAGAAACTGTGAATCCGGCGACCAGGCGGCATCGGCGATCCCGCCGAACTCGTCGTCGGCGATCTCGACCATGGCGTGGCTCGCCACGTCGACGACGCGGAGTTTCCCGTTGTGGTCGCCGAAAGCGATCTTTCTGGCGTCGGGCGACCAGTGCGGTGCGGAGAGCATCGCCCGGATGCCAGAGGTCAGCGCCACGGGCGTGCCGCCCGCCTGAGCGACGACGTAAACCTGATCTTCGCCGGTCGCGTCGGAGATGTAGGCGATCGACTTGCTGTCCGGCGACCAGCGCGCATGCTTGTCGTGCGCCCGCGAGCTCGCCGTCAGGTTGCGCGTCGCCCCCTTCTCGATCGGCGCCGAGAAGACATCGCCACGGGCGACGAAGAGGGCGCGCTCGCCGGCCGGAGAGAGCTCGAAGTCCTCGATCTGCCCTGCCGCCGAGATCCGCGACGGCCGCCGGTTGACCCCGTCGTCCGGCACCACGATGTCGAGCCGACGCGCCTTGCCGGTCGCAACATCGAGGAGCGACAGCTCGCCATCGAGCTCGTAGACGATCTCGCCCCGGTTGTCGGAGCTCGCCCAGCGGACATCCCATGTCTTCTCGGCGGTCACCTGCGATGTCTGGGCACTCGCGATGTCGAACCGGTAGATGTTGAGCACGTTGTCACGGTCGGAGACAAAGTAGATCGCATCGCCGATCCACATCGGGTCGCGCTCGGTGCGCACAGAGTGCGACACCGGCACGACCGAATCGTCTTTCGGATCGAAGAGATAGAGATCCTGCGCCCAGCCACCTTCGTAGCGCTTCCAGGTGCGGAAGTCGCGCACCAGCGGCGAGTAGACGAGGCGCCGGCCGTCCGGCGCGAAGTCGCCTGCACCGGAGGTCGGCATCGGCAGCTGTTGCGGAACGCCACCAGCGACCGGCACGGTGTAGAGCGCCGAGAGCGTCTTGACGCCGTCGGCGTCGCGCAGCGAACGGAAGAGAACGCTCTTGCCGTCGGGCGTCCAGCCGTAGACCTGGTTGTCGTAGCCCCAGCGCGGCGGCAGCGGGCCCGCCGCCGGGTAGTAGGTGAGCTGACGCGGCTCGCCGCCCGTCGCCGCGACAACGTAGACCTGCTCGTCGCCGTCGTACTGGCCGGTGAAGGCAATCCACTTGCCGTCGGGCGAATACTTGGCGAAGACTTCGAGCCCCGGGTGGGCCGTCAGGCGCGTCGCGGTGCCGCCCGAAGTCGTCGCCGTCCACAGATCGCCGCCGTAGGAGAAGACGACATTCCCGCCCTGCACGTCGGGGAAACGCAGGAGTTTGGTGCCCGCGAAGAGGCTGCCGGAGGAGCCTATCGAGACGAGCGCGAGGAGAGCGATCCGACCAGGCAGAGCGAATCGAAAGCCGAAGCCGAAGTTCATTCGTTTCCTCCATGAGCTTGCGAAGGGTCAGCGGGCCGGACGAGCTTCGACCCCTGTTAGCGCAGGATATCGAGCCAAGAGCTCAGGCGAAACCCCGGGAGAGGAATTTCTTCGAACTCTATCGGCTCGGCACGGAGTCGCGGGAGATCGCCGAAGAGAGTGCGGCTCCGCGAACGACCGCGAGATCTTCCTCGAGGGTGAGTGCCTTCTCGGCGCGTCGCAGGGCGAGGCGCGAGTGCTCGGCGGCCGCCTCGGTCATGGCTACTGCTGTTGAGGTGCCAGCCGATTTCCCAGCCGATTTCCCAGGTTCTCGAAATTCCCATGGCTCGCGCTCCAAGTGCCAGATGAGCCGGCCCCTTTCCGTCTTTCTTGGATATGCCAAGAAGACTACGCTACGTCCCGCCCGGCGGGGCCCTGGTCGAGATCAGCTGCCGCACCGTCCAGGGTCGACTGCTCCTGTGCCCTTCCCCGGCGCTGAATGAGGCCACGCTCGGCGTGCTCGCGCGCGCTGCGCGCCTCTGGGAGGTCGCCGTCCATGCCTTTGCCTTCCTCTCGAACCACTACCACCTCCTGGTCTGGGTCGCCGATACGGCGCAGTTGGCCGCCTTCATGGGCTACCTCAACTCGAACCTCGCCCGGGAGGCCGGCCGGTTGGCGCACTGGCGGGAGAAGTTCTGGGGCCGGCGCTATCAGGCGATCCTTGTCTCGGATGAGGAAGCGGCCCAGGTCGGTCGGCTGGCGTACATCCTGGCGCAAGGCGCCAAGGAAGGGCTCGTCGCCTCGCCGCTGGACTGGCCCGGAGTCCACTGCGCTCGAGCGCTCGCCGAGGGCACTGCGGTGGAGGGGCGCTGGCGGTCGCGAACTCTCGAGTCCAAGGCGCGGAGAAAGGGCGTCCTGCTTGAGCCGGAGGCCTTCGTCGAGCGCGAGGAGCTCACTCTCGCTCCCCTCCCCTGTTGGCAAGCGCTACCGCCGGCGGAGCAACGCGAGCGGATCCGCCAGCTGATCGAAGAGATTGAGGTCTCGGCGAAACTCCGCGAGGAGGAGACCGGCAAGCCGCCGCTTGGCCGCGAGGCGGTCTGCAAGCAGAATCCGCACGACGAGCCCAACCGGATGAAGAAGGGCCCCGCCCCGCTGGTGCACGCCGTGGATCCGGTGGTACGCCGCGTCTTGCGCCGGGCCTACTTCAGCTTCGTCGATGCCTACCGGTATGCCGCTCGCCGCCTCCGCGAGGGCGTCACCGAAATCGAGTTCCCCGAAGGGGCCTTCCCGCCACCGCGGCCCGTCCGATTCGCCGCCAGGAGCGGCTGAAAGCCCGGCGAAGCACTCCAGCTCCAACAGCACGACACAACCACGACCCCGCCCGCTGAAAACCGCTCATTGGGCCGCGCGAGCGTGCGCCCCAGGTGGCATCTCGCGCCCGCACGGGCGAAGTCGACGTCGACTTCGAAAGCGCGCGCCTTCATTCACCTTCATCTCGCCAAGAGCGAGGCCATTTTTGAGCTTACTCAAGCCGTTTTGGGCACAGCAAGCCGCCATGGCGAAGGCGATACAGGGAAATCAGGGAAATCGGCTGGCACCACAACCACACCACAACCAGCACCACAACCAGGACGTGCGGACGGGACACCGCACGAGGACTGCGATCGCCCGATCGGGAGTGCCCGTTCTCGTCTTGTTTGGAGGTGCTTCAAGGACCAAAGTCGCCTGATCCCAGCTTTCGAGCCCCGAGCCACGCAGGTCTCAGGCCCATTTTCACTTCGCCCGGCGACCCTCAGGGCCAGCCGGACGTGCGGACGGGACACTTCGCCCTTGACCCGCGCCTCGGAGGCCTGTCGAGCCCATTTTCATTTCGCCCGGCGACCCTCGGGGCCCCCCCGGACGTGCGGACGAACCACCTGGACGCTATGTCGCTGCGCGCCGCAGGAGATCTGCGATTGCACCGGGCAAGGTCGCAAGCATAAACAGGCTCCAAGACCAAACGATCAGCGCGGAGAGGGTGATGCTGACATGAAGCGCAGCGCTGACCTTCCCGCCGGTTAGACTTCGATTCCTCCCTGAAATTCGCTTCATTCCGAGAATGTGAAAGGCGAGCGCGAGAACCGAGGAAGCGTAGACCCACCACCTAACTGGAACGGCAAGAAGCGGAGTGCGAAACACTAGGCCATCACCGACGAGAGGTGTGCTGTTCCAGTCGCTCCAGTCCGAGAACAGCCTGAACATTGCCAGCGCGCAGAATGCAATCGCCGCTGCGAAGAAGTACCCTGTGATCGATATGCCTCTGTTTTCATTGGTCATAGACACTCATACCTAAGGCGCCAGCCCTTCGTTCAGAACCCAGTTCATCCTAGCGGCCCGCCGGGCCTTAAGAATTTGGTCGGGCTCCAGAAAGGACGCACGGGTGTAGGGATTCCAGCTCATGAGGTTGTTCGGGCGCAGAATGGAGTGGGAGAGGTTGAGGGTGTGGCACCACTCATGCGCGAGAACGTTGGCGCGGTCGAACCAGTCGAAGAGACTGGGCTCCGAAACCGCGGAGGCCAGTCCAGCACCGAATCTTGCCGAAACACCCTGAGCATAGCTCTTGCCCTCGGTAATCGTACGGCTGAATATTGTGTGATGCCTCGCGCCGGTGGGTGGCGTACCGGAGCCGGGTCGAATATCCAGAAGGCCCGCATCATCAACCCAGATCGGCCGTTCAACTTGGATCAAGATAGAAGTTCTAGCGAAAAGGATCGCGGCAGCTTCATTGAGTACAAGCATCGCGTCCATCTGACTCCAGCTCGATCCAACTGTGAGCACCGGCTGAGTCCGCAGCAGGACTGGAACGGCGTTGCTCGTTGACAGGAAACCTGCAGAGTCGAAAACCCCCGAAAGCGCTCCCACAATGGAGAAGGAAACGAGGAAGCCGCCAATACCCTCGAACAGTCCGCTCCGGTCTACGGAATCGAGGGGAGAGTTCCCAACGTACCGATACTTCTGAAGCGAACTCGGCTGTGCCGGTACTCCGGCGAAGGAATCGAAGCTGACGAACCGCCCCGCGCTAGAGTCGAGCCATCGCGCTCGGTTGTAGGTCCATCTTGCGCGCCTGGCGCTCGAGCGGCAGGTGGTCGAGGTACTTGTCGATCGC
>JBDTQT010000167.1:0-9113 GCA_039932055.1 Thermoanaerobaculia bacterium | reverse complement strand
CCGGACAAGTGGAAGCAGTTCATCGCCAAGAACTACGAGCACTTCAGCCTGCAAGCCCCGTAGACACCTCCCGACTGGAGGAATGCAGAAGGGACGCGTTGCGGCGCGTCCCCTTTTTTGTCCATCCGGAATGAAATCGCCGGACCCAGGGTTTGAAAATATGATCTTCTTGCACTCAAGTTAGAGATCAAGAGGAGGGGGCCGGGTGGATTTCAAGGACTACTACAAGGTGCTGGGCGTCGCGCGCGATGCTTCTCAGGAGGACATCCAGAAGGCTTATCGCAAACTGGCGCGCAAGCACCACCCGGACGTCAGCAAAGAGAAGGGCGCCGAGACCCGATTCAAGGAGGTTTCCGAGGCGAACGAGGTTCTCAAGGACCCCGAGAAGCGCGCCAAGTACGACCAGTTCGGCGCCGCCCGGCAGCAGCGCGAGCAGGCCGGCGCGCATCCTGGAGGGGCCGGCGGGGCTGGCGGGCCGGGCGGTTTCGCCGGCTTCGAGGGCTTCGAGGGGTTTCAGGGAGCGGGCAGCCGTGGCGGTGGCTTCGGCGGCAGCGCCGCCGGATTCTCGGATTTTTTCGAGATGCTCTTCGGCCAGGCGGCGCGGACGGGCGCCGCTGGGGGCGCGGGCAGCGCCGGCCGGGGTGGCTGGGCCTCATGGGAGAACGAGGGGCGCGGCGGCTGGGCTCGCCCGGGCGCCAACCAGGAGGTCGTCCTCTCGCTCAGTCTCGAAGACGCCCTGGCCGGCGGGGTTCGCGATTTCAGCCTCGCCAACGGGACCGGCGGCGAGCCGCGCCGTATCAAGGTCAACCTGCCGCGCGGAATGCGTCCCGGACAGACCGTCCGGGTGGCCGGCAAAGGCGAGGAGGGTCGCGCTGGCGGGGCGGCGGGGGACCTCTTTCTCAAGCTGGAGATCCTCCCCCATCCGCGCTTCAAGCTTGAAGGGCGCGACCTCCTGACCAGCCTCGAAGTTACCCCCTGGGAGGCTGTGCTGGGCGGCGAGGCCGAGATCCGTACGCTGGACGGTCGGGTGCGCGTCCGCGTCCCTCCGGGGACCTCGTCGGGCAGGCGCATCCGGGTCAAAGGGCGCGGCTTTCCCGCCGGCTCCGGCGGGAGCGAGCCGGGGGATCTCTACGCCGAGGTTCGCATCGTCGTCCCCGAGTCTCCCAGCGAACGCGAGAAGGAGCTCTTCGCCGAGCTGCGCAGCGCATCGAGCTTTCATCCCCGAGGAGAAGGAGTCTGAGCATGGACCTGAATCGCCTGACCCAGAAGTCCCAGGAGGCCCTCGCTGGCGCGCAGACCCGTGCCGCCGAGCGCGGGCACCAGGAGACGGACGTCGAGCACCTGCTCGCCGCTCTCCTCGCCCAGCCGGAGGGTCTGGTTCCGAGACTACTGACCCGCATGGAGCTCGCGCCGGCGAATCTCGCCGCCAGCGTCGAGGCCGAGCTCGCCAAGCGGCCGCAGGTCGCGGGCGGCGGTGTCGAATCGGGCAAGATCTACATCACGCAGCGACTGCAGAAGATCCTCGGCACGGCGGAAAGCGAAGCCAAGCGGCTCAAGGACGAATACGTCTCGGTCGAGCATCTGGTGTTGGCGATCCTCGACGAGAGTCCGGCCGGTGCCGCCGCGAAGCTCCTCAAGCAGTTCGGAGTAACCCGGGAGAAGTTCCTGCAGGCGCTCACCGCCGTGCGCGGCAGCCAGCGCGTCACCTCCGCCGAGCCGGAGGCCGCCTACGAGGCGCTCGAGAAGTACGGCGTCGACCTCGTCAAGCAGGCGCGCGCCGGCAAGCTCGACCCGGTCATCGGCCGCGACGCCGAGATCCGCCGGGTGATCCGGATTCTCTCGCGCAAGACCAAGAACAACCCGGTCCTGATCGGCGAGCCGGGCGTCGGCAAGACCGCCATCGTCGAGGGCCTCGCCCAGCGCATCGTCCGCGGCGACGTGCCCGAATGGCTGCAGGATCGCGCCCTGTTCTCGCTCGACATGGGCTCGCTGCTCGCCGGCGCCAAATTCCGCGGCGAGTTCGAGGAACGGCTGAAGGCCGTGCTCAACGAGATCAAGCAGAGCGCGGGCCGCATCCTCCTGTTCATCGACGAGCTGCACACCATCGTCGGCGCCGGCAAGACCGAAGGCAGCCCCGACGCCGGGAATCTCCTCAAGCCGATGCTCGCCCGCGGCGAGCTGCACTGCATCGGCGCGACCACTCTCGACGAGTACCGCAAGAACATCGAGAAGGACGCGGCGCTCGAACGCCGCTTCCAGCCGGTGATCGTCGACGCACCGAGCGTCGAGGACACGATCTCGATCCTGCGCGGCCTCAAGGAGCGCTTCGAGATCCACCACGGCGTGAAGATCCAGGACAACGCCCTGGTCGCCGCGGCGACGCTGTCGAATCGCTACATCTCCGACCGCTTCCTGCCCGACAAGGCGATCGATCTGATGGACGAGGCGAGCGCCATGATTCGCACCGAGATCGACTCCATGCCGCAGGAGCTCGACGAGCTGACGCGCAAAGTGCTCCGGCTCGAGATAGAAGAAGCTGCGCTAAAGAAGGAAAAGGACAAGGTCTCGAAAGAGCGGTTGCATGCTCTGCGCCAAGAGCTCGCTAACGCCAAGGAGCAGCAGGACGCTCTCAAGGCGCAGTGGGATTCGGAGCGAGAAGCGATCAGTAAAGTAAGAAAAACCCGCGAAGAGATCGAGCAGCTGAAGCTAAACGTCGAGGCCGCGGAGCGCAGCTACGACCTGAACAAGGCAGCCGAGCTCCGCCATGGGCTTCTACCTTTACTGGAAAAGAAGCTCGCGGACGCCGAGCACGCCTCCACCGGCGGGGCCGGCGCCGGCCCCGCCGGGCCAACCCCGGCACGGTTGGTGAGAGAAGAGGTCACGGAGAACGAGATCGCCGAGATCGTGTCGCGCTGGACGGGGATCCCCGTGACCCGGCTCGTCGAAGGGGAAAAGGAAAAGCTCTTGCGCCTCGACGCCATCCTGCACGAGCGCGTCGTCGGCCAGGACGAAGCGGTGCAGGCGGTCGCCGACGCCGTGCTGCGCGCGCGCTCTGGGATCAAGGATCCGCGGCGGCCGATCGGCTCGTTCCTCTTCCTCGGCCCCACCGGCGTCGGCAAGACCGAGCTCGCCAAGGCGCTGTCGCAGGCGCTCTTCGACAGCGAGGACAACCTGGTGCGCATCGACATGTCGGAGTACATGGAGAAGCACTCCGTCTCGCGCCTGATCGGCGCGCCGCCCGGCTACATCGGCTACGAGGAGGGCGGCCAGCTCACCGAGGCGGTGCGGCGGAAGCCCTATTGCGTCATCCTTTTCGACGAGATCGAGAAGGCCCACCACGACGTCTTCAATGTCCTGCTGCAGCTGCTCGACGACGGTCGCCTCACCGACGCCCAGGGGCGCACCGTCGACTTCAAGAACACCGTGGTCATCCTGACCTCGAACATCGGCTCGCAGTTCCTCATCGAAGGGGTGACCGACCGTGGCGAGATCAAGGAGGCGGCGCGCGACGCGGTGATGCGCGAGCTTCGGGTCCAGTTCCGGCCGGAGTTCCTGAACCGGCTGGACGACATCGTTCTCTTCCGCCCGCTTACCCTGCCGGAGATCGAGCAGATCGTCGACCTGCTGACCGCCGAGCTCCGCAAGCGCCTCGCCGAACGTCAGGTCGCCCTCGAGCTCACCCCGGAAGCGCGCGCGTTCGTGGCGCGCGCCGGCTACGACCCGGTCTACGGCGCGCGGCCGCTCAAGCGCTTCCTGCAGAAGCAGCTCGAGAGCCGCATCGCCCGCGCCCTCATCGCCGGTGAGGCGGGCGAGGGCTCGACCGTGCGGGTAGGAGTCGCCGATGACGCGCTGACGGTCGCGATTCAGGCACCCGGAGTACATCCGCCGGAGCCTGCAGGGACGCTGGTCGGCGCAGGCTAAGATCGGACCTCCGACTGGAGGAGGTCCGCCATGGATCGTGCGCGTCGCCTGACGTTCGAAACTCTGCTCCTCCTGATCGGCCTCGCGCCGGCGGCAGCCCCGGCGCTCGCGGCGGATTCGCGGAGCGGGCTGGCCGGCGATCTGGCGCGCCTGCGCGACGTTCGGATCGGTGCGCCGGTGACCCTTCCCGCAGGCGAGCTGGTGGTCGGCCGCGCGGTGATCAAGAGCGCGAGCGCCGACCGCGTGCGCGCCCTGATCGCGGGCGAGCGTACCGTCGGCCTGCTCATCGAAGGGAGGCCGCTCCTCACCTACAGGGTGGAGGATGCCTTCTCCATCCCGATCGCGAAACGCAATCTGCGCGCCGCGACCGGCCTGACCCCGCGGCTGGACGGCACGACGCTCAAGTTCGAGAAGGCGCTCACGGCGGCCGCCGTCTGGGGCGTCGACCTCCTCCCCGGAGCTCCCGCGCCAACCGCCGCGGCGGAATCGAGCGCGCTTCCCGGCTGGCTCCTGGAGCTACTCGCCGGGAAGACCTCCGACAATCCCGAGCGCGACCTCCTTCTGTCGACGACGCAGGGCGACTCCGCCTACCGTTGGGCGGTCTTCCACGCGGCTGGCGACGACTACGTGCTCGACGTCGATCCGCATCCGGCGATCCGGGAGGAGTCGTTCGGGCGCTTCGAGCGCGTGGACGGCGACTCGAAGGTCTATGGCGGACGGATGTCGACATCGATCCTCGTCGGTCAGCCGATCGGTGCGACCTGGTGGGACGCGCGGCCGCTCGATTTCGCCACCGTCGCGACCGACATCGACCTGGTCAACCCGCGCGGCACGGACGTCACGATGACCAGCCGCATCACCGTCCAGGCCCTGCGCGATGGCCTGCGTATCCTCCCCTTCTCGCTGCGCTCGAAGTTCGAGGACACCGATCGCAAGGTGCGCGAACTGCGCGTCACGGCGCTCCTGGTCGACGACGCGCCCGCCGACTACTTCCATCACGAGGGCACCCTGCTCGTGGCGCTCCCCAGGACGCTGCGCAAGGACGAGAGGGTCACCTTCGAGGTCCGCACCGCGGGTGACATCCTCGACCGGCCGGAGGGCAACAGCTACTGGATCCTGCGCACCGAGTCCTGGTATCCGAAGCCGCTGGCATCCGGCACCGAACACTCGACCTTCAAGATGCGGATCGAGGTCCCCGACCCGTTCGTGCCGTTCGCCTCCGGCGAGGTGGTCCTGCGCGAGAAGACGGCCACGGGCACGCGCGTCACGACGACCATCGGCGTGCCTTCCGAACGCGCGGTCGCGATCGCCGGCCGTTACACCACCTTCGATCGCGAGTACCAGGGTGCCCGGGTTCACGTCTCGACCTACGCCAGCGCCAAGAAGTTCGAGGCCGAGCGCCTGGCGGACATCGTCCTCGGCGTGCGCACTTGCCTCGAGGCCTGGCTCGGAGTGCCGTTCCCCTACCAGGATCTGCAACTGGTCGAGATCCAGGACTGGGGCTGGGGCCAGGCTCCCCCCGGCGTAATCTTCATCACCAGGGAGGCGTTCATGACCCCGGCGCGCGCCCAGAGCCTGGACGAGCCGAGGTACGCCGCCTGGTACACCCGCGGGGTGAACGAGCGGATCGCCCACGAGGTCGCGCACAGCTGGTTCCCGCACGTCGCCAAGGTGCGGCGTGCGGAAGAAAACTGGCTCTCCGAGAGCTTCGCCGAATACAGCTCGATCGAGTGCCTGCGACAGTCGATGACCGACCGCAAACAGGGCGAGTACTTCTTCCAGCGCGCCGTCAAGGACTGGAAGTTCGCCACCAAGGAGATCGGCGACGGCGGCAGCATCTACCTCGCGACCCACCTCTCGGGCGACCGCGAGAAGGATTTCCATGCCTGGCGGGCGCTGCTCTACTCGAAGGGGCCGCTGGTGATCCATGCCCTGCGCGACGAGCTGATCCGCGAGATGGGCGCGGAGAGAGGCAACGCCGCCTTCCTCACCTGGATGCGCTCCTACGTCAAGAACTTCGCCTTCAAGACAGGCGAGACCCGCCACCTCGTCGGCATCCTCAACCAGATGACCGGCAAGGACTGGCAGCCCTGGTTCGAGCGCTACGTCTACGGCACCGAGATGCCCGACGTGAAGTGAGCCCGCCGGCCGGGCAGTCTCGTTCCACCCGGCCGCCGGCTCGGCGGCCTACTTCCAATTGCCGATGAGGATCTCGACGCCGAGGCCGAAGGTCAACGAACCCTGGCGCGCATCCTCCAGCAGAAAGCGCGGCCAGCTGTAGCCGGTGACGAGCTCGCCCGCGAGCCAATCGCGGTGCAGAAGCTGCTGGCGGTAAATCACCCGTGCGCCGTATTCCTTGAGCGGGACCTCGTTCGCCGTCTCGCCGCGGATAAAGGCCTCGTAAGCGATCGCCCTCGCCTTGGGGAGGTTCTGGTAGAGCAGCAGTGCCGACCGCCAATCGAAGCCGTCGGTCGCCTCCGAGACCGTGCCGGCATTGCCCCAACGCAGGAGCAGGGTCCGCCGGACGACATGGTCGAAGTCCAGGGCTGTCGTGCTGCCGAAGCCGTCTCGATTCGTCCAGAAGATGGTCTCGCGGAAATGCCAGAGGTTGCGGTCGTTGATCACCCAGTTCCGCCGGTGCCGGCCCTGGGCGAAGATCTCCGGCGTTCGCCCACCTTTTCCACCGACGCGAAAATCGGTGCGCTGGTTGTAGGAGCCGGGCAGCGAGTAGCCGAGGCCGGCGAGCCAGCGCTCGTTGGTCTCGAGGCCGATGAACTGCGAGCGCAGCGCCAATCCCTCGTTGCGATCGCGGATGAATTCGTCTTTGTCGTCTCGCCCGAGAAACACGTTCAACCGGTGGTCGAGATTGGGAAAATCGAACCGGAAGCTACCGCGTGTGCGGATCTTGTTGCCCTCGTATTGGGAGCCGAGACCGGAGATCTCGAGCCGGCCGCTGGTGTTGCGGGCCGAGGCGATGTTGTTGCGCTCGCCGAACAGGCCATCGAACCAGAGAGCCGCGCCGCACAGCGTCTCGTAGAGCTTGCGATGGGCGTCATCGATGACCGGCGCGTCTTCCGGGCTTGCCTGGCGGCAGGGATGGCGGGAGCGTCGTTCGGCCTTCGCCGTCGAGGCATTCTGAACCTCGCCGGCAACCTCATGCCCGGAGGAGGTCGGCGCAGCGTCGGTCGGCGCAGCGGCCGAGTCGGCCGGGGCCGGCGCCGTCGAGACCCCTGCGGTCGCGGCCGAGGCGGCCGTCCGCGGCGCCTCCGTTTTCGCGGCGCAGCCGGTGATGGCGGCGAGGCAGACACTCACCACCAGCAGGGCCCCTCGCAGGCGGGAGTTTCTCTGACGCATCGCCGGTGAAGACTAGCAGCCGGACGGCCGCAGCAACTCCGTAGAAACCTGCGGTAAACTACCTACGCATCGACTCGTATCGGTACCTCGACGCTACGCCGCGCAGCCAGTTCCTGCCCAAATTCGCCAGCGACCCGGTGACCGGCAACTTCGCGATCCGCCGGCACTGCCCACCCGAGTTGGGCCGACTCGTCGAACCGCACCAGCGCCCTCCTGCCCGCTGCTCCCGCGCGCGGTTCACCCTGGAACGAAGGTTGCACTCTCCTATCTCTCAGCGGCCGGATACGCCTTCCGGGCCGCGAGGAGATCGAGATGAAGAGAATCGCCACCATCACTGCTATCGCCGTTCTCGCGCTGGGCTCTGCCGCCGTCGCCCAGGCGCGCGAGGTCTACCAGGGCAGGCTTCTGCCGGAGTCGGGTGGAGCGTCGCGCCGACTGTCCATCATCGTGGACGAGTTCTCTCCGCCAGCCGAGTCAGCGCGCTTGCAGGCGGTGCTGCAGCAGAAGGGTCCGCTGGCGCTCGAGAAGGCGATCGGCAAGCTCAAAGTGGGCAGTCTTCAAATCGGCGACGCCCAAAGCTATCCGATCGCCACGGCAACGGTTTACGAGAACCACGAGCTCCACACGCGGCGCCTCGTGCTGCTCCTCTCGCGCCCGGTCTCCTACGGCGAGTTCGTCCGCGGCGGACACTCGCGGGACTATCCGTACACGCTCGTCGAGCTGGCTCTCGACGGTCCTGGTGTCGACGACGGTGGCCGGGGAGAGATGCTCGCCCTCGCCAAGATCGAGCTGCAGCCGGACGGCGCCGTCGCGATCGAGAACCTCGAGGCGCGGCCGCGGCGCATCCTTCAAGTCACTCGCATCGAGTAACCCGGCGGGCGGCAGTGACCGCGCTGCCAGCCGGTGTTCGGCCCGGCGCTCCGGCTTCGCCGAGGCCGAGAGAGACTCCCCAGCTTTTCTGGGCACGCTGAGTTAGAATGACGACTCGCCTTTCAGAATAGCTGCTGGTTCCATCCAACGGGAAGGAGTCTCCCAGATGTTCATGCGCACCGTGCGGTACCTCGTCGCCACGCTTGTCCTCGCTCTCTGCCTCGTGGCCCAGCCCGCCGCCGCCAAGCGCCTTGACGGCGTCTTCACCGCCGTCAAGGACGCCAACGTCGTCGTCCTCGACTACGGCGAGGGCACCTATGACGTGCGGATCTACGGCACCGAAGCGCCGGCCGACGGCCAGCCGTTCGCCGCCGAGGCCAGGGCGTTCGTGCGCGAGGCGCTGCTCGGCAAGAACGGCGCGATGCGCTTCAAGTATCGCAACGCCCGCGGCGAGATGGTGGCGCGCGTCTTCTATTTCGGCGCCAAGGGGGAAGAACGCGATCTCGGCGTCGACCTCGCGGCGGCCGGGCTGGCCTGGCTGCGTCCCGGAGCGAGCTACCGTCCGCTCGAGGAAGGCAAGCCGGACCAGCTGACTGCTGCCCAGGCGGAGGCCCAGAGCGCCCACCGCGGACTCTGGAGCACGTCCAGCCCGGTCGCCCCGTGGACCTTCCGCGGCGAGACGCTACCGGTCGAAGGCGACGCCAGTGGCATGCCCGAAGGCGTCGAGGGAAATGTCGATATCAACATCAGCAAGCGTAGCGGCAGCGACAACGAGTGTGCGATCGCCAAGAACCCGTTGAACCCGCTGCAGCTCGTCGCCCACTGCAACAGTCTGGCGACGCCCTGGCGCTCGACCGACGGCGGCCTGACCTGGACCGTCGGCGGGTCGATCGGCAGCTACTGCTGCGATCCCAACCTCGCCTGGGACAAGTTCGGCAACCTCTACGCTACCTTCATCAACGGCGGCA
>JBDTQT010000166.1:0-9215 GCA_039932055.1 Thermoanaerobaculia bacterium | reverse complement strand
GGTCGGCGACGACGGCGCCGGCAATCAGGTCGGCATGGCGCCGGGCGCGCGCTGGATCGGCTGTCGCAACATGAACGCCGGGGCCGGCACGCCGACCACCTACATCGAGTGTTTCCAGTGGTTCATCGCGCCGACCGACCTCGCCAACCAGAATCCGAATCCGGCGATGGCCCCGGACGTGATCAACAACTCCTGGGGTTGCCCGACATCCGAAGGCTGCAATCCGGGAAATTTCGCGGTGATGCAGGCGGTGGTCGAGAACGTCCGCACCGCCGGTATCTTCGTCGCTGTCTCGGCCGGCAACGACGGCTCCGGTTGCTCGACCGTGAACACCCCGGCGGCAATCTACGATGCCGTGTTCTCGGTCGGCTCGACGACCAATACCGCCAACGATGTGATGTCGAGCTTCTCGAGCCGCGGGCCGGTGACCGTGGACGGTTCCAACCGGATGAAGCCCGACATCGCGGCGCCGGGAAGTAACGTGCGTTCTTCCGTCCCGGGGGGCGGTTACTCTTCCTTCTCCGGCACCAGCATGGCCGGCCCGCATGTCGCCGGTCTCGTCGGACTGCTGGTCGGCGCCGTGCCGGGGGCGGCGGGCAACATCGACCTGCTCGAAGACGTCATCCGGCAGAGCGCCGTCCATCCGGTCGCCGCTTCGCAGGTTTGCGGTGGCGTCGACACCAACGTATTTCCCAACAACTCCTACGGCGCCGGTCGCATCGATGCGCTGGCGGCGGTGAACCTGCTGCTGTCGCAGGCCGACTTCCAGACCACCGTCACGCCGCCCGAGCAGGCGGTCTGCGCGCCGGCGAGCGCGCTCTACAACGTTGCGGTCGGCCAGCTGGGATCGTTCGCCGAGCCGGTGACCCTCGCGGCTTCCGGAAATCCGGCGGGCTCCACGGTCGACTTCTCGACCAACCCGGTGACGCCTCCCGGAGGCGCGACGATGACCGTTACGACCGTTGGAGTCGCCGCCGGCAACTCGACGATCACGGTCACCGGCACCGCCAGCCCGAGCGGTACCGTGCGGTCGGACTCCGCGACACTCGCCGTCTTCACCTCCGGCGCCGCGCAGCCGGTGCCCGCCGCGCCGGCTAACGGCGCCCTCAACGTGCCGGTGCCGGCCGCCCTGAGCTGGGGAGCCGCTGCCCAGGCCGGCACCTACACCGTCCAGATCGCCACCGACGCCGGGTTCACCAACATCGTCGAGCAGGCGAGCGCGCTCGCCAGTCCCGCTTACAGTGCGACCTCGATCAACACCAACACGCTCTATTTCTGGCGGGTCCAGGCAAGCAACGATTGCGGCAGCAGCAGTTTCTCCACCGTCTTCAACTTCCGCACCGTCGCCGCGCCGGGCGACTGCACCTCGGGCACCACCGCGAACCCCCTCTATCAGTACGGTTTCGAGGCCGGCGCCGGCAGTTGGACCCACGGTGGCACAGGGGACAGCTGGACGCTCTCGACCACCAACCCGCACAGCGGCACCGCGCTCTTTCACGCCAACGACCCGGCTGCGGTCTCTGACCAGCGGCTGGTGTCGCCGGCGGTGCTCCTGCCGGCCGGCCAGAACCCGCTGGTGCTCAAGTTCTGGCATCTGCCGAACCTCGAGAACAGCGGGACTACAGCCTGTTATGACGGCGGCATCCTCGAAGTCTCGACGGACGCGGGCGCGAGCTGGACCCAGGTACCGAACGCCAGCCTGCTGGTCGGCCCCTACACCGGCCTGGTCTCGTCGAGTTTCTCCAACCCGCTCGCCGGCCTCTCGGCCTGGTGCAACGCGACGGCCTACCTGCAGACGATCGCCGACGTCAGCGCCTATGCCGGGCAGACGGCGCAGTTCCGCCTGCGTCTGGGCTCAGATACCTCGGCAAGCGATGCCGGTTGGGATGTCGACGACGTGGTCGTCCAGTCGTGCGCGCCCGATTGGACGAACCTCTTCAGCGACGACTTCGAGACCGGCGACACCTCCCAGTGGAGCGCGGAAGTTCCCTAAGGTGACCAACTGGCGGGTCGTGACCAGGGGCCATTTCACCGACCGGATTGTGCTGGGGTGGAATTGGCGTCCACGGGCCGTGAACGGTGGGTAGTTTCTACCTGTCTCTCACGTGGCTCGCGGGTAGAAATTGCTCTTCACGACCCGCCATTGGAGTTCTAGATTGCTCCTGCAGTGCCGCGGTCGGGCTCGTTGAGAAGGCGAGGCCTGAAGGTGGGGAAGCCACCGAGAGAGTGCTAGCCCGCGCGCCATCGGTAGAGGCCGCCGCGACCGGCGAATGAAGGGAAGAATGCCCAAGTCTCTATTGAATCGGATGGCACAGTTCGCCCTCGCGGTCGCCGTGCTGGCCCTGCTCGCGGTCGGCGCGATTTCCTATCGCGGGCTCGAAGCGGCGGCCACGGCTATCCAGACAGGTACGGACCAGCGACTCACACAGAGGCCCGAAGCGGTCGCGGGCTCTTCGCAGGCGAAGGAGTGGCGACTGCTGGCTCTGCACAACGCAGAGGTGCAGCGGCGCCTGCGGCAGGCGAAGGCCGTCTTGCTGTTCGGCGACCTCGTCGGGCTGCTGATCGTTGTCGGCGCCTTCGTCAGCGTGCAGCGCGACAGCACGCGCCGACGGGCGGTCGAAGAGGAGCTGCGGGAGAGCGAAGAGAAGTACCGCATGCTCCTCGACGGCGTCCGCGACTACGCGATCTTCATGATGAACCCGGAGGGCGACGTGCTGAGCTGGAATGCCGGCGCCGAGAGGACCAAGGGCTACGCGGCGGGCGAGATTC
Source organism: Thermoanaerobaculia bacterium (assembly GCA_039932055.1). Taxonomy (GTDB): domain Bacteria; phylum Acidobacteriota; class Thermoanaerobaculia; order Multivoradales; family JAGPDF01; genus JAGPDF01. The sequence goes on along the minus strand of JBDTQT010000166.1, from coordinate 6,446 downwards.
TCGGCCGCAACTTCACCTGTTTCTTCCCGCCGGATGACCTCCGGCGCGGCCGGCCGGAAGAGCTTCTCCGGATGACGGCCGCGAGCGGCCGGCAGGAGGAGCAGGCGATGCGCGTGCGGCGGGACGGGTCGCAATATCTGGCCCACGTCACTCTCGCGGCGTTGCACGACCAGTCAGGGAAGCTGCGCGGGTTCTCCGAGATCAGTCATGACCTCGGCGAGAGCAAGGAGTCCGAAGCCAGGTACCGCGGGCTGCTCGAAGCGGCCCCGGACGCCATGGTCGTGGTGAACAGCGGTGGCGAGATCGTTCTGCTGAACGTGCAGGCGGAGAAACAGTTCGGCTACCGTCGCGACGAGCTCGTCGGGCAGCCGGTGAAGCGGCTCATTCCGGAGGGCTTCGCGGAGCGCCTGATCGCCGACGGCACGCGCACGGCGGCCGAGGCCCTGGCGCAGCAGATCGGCACCGGCATCGAGCTCCTCGGCAGGCGCAAGAACGGCAGCTCCTTTCCGATCGAGATCATGCTCTCGCCGCTGGCGGGAGTCGAAGGCATCCTGGTGACGGCGGCGATCCGCGACATCAGCGTCCGCAAGGCCGCGGAGGCGCATCTGGCGCAAATGGAGGGGAGATACCGCGGTCTGCTCGAGGCGGCTCCCGACGCCATGGTGGTCGTCAACGCCGGCGGGGGGATCGTCCTGCTGAATGTCCAGGCGGAGAAGCAGTTCGGCTACCACCGCAACGAGCTCGTTGGGCAGCAGGTCCGGAACATCATTCCTGAAGGGTTCGCCGAGCGCCTGGTCGCCGACGCGCGGCGCTCGAGCGAAGAGGCGCGGGCGCAGCAGATCGGCACCGGGATCGAGCTCTCGGGCCGGCGCAAGGACGGCACGGAGTTTCCGATCGAGATCATGCTCTCGCCGCTCGAGGGCGCCGAGGGGATGCTGGTGACGGCGGCGATCCGCGACATCAGCACGCGCAAGGCGGCCGAGGCGCAGCTGCTGGAGAAAGTGAAAGAGCTGAAGCGCTCGAACGAAGAGCTCGAGCAGTTCGCCCACATCGCCTCGCACGATCTGCAGGAGCCGCTGCGGATGGTGGCGAGCTACACTCAGCTGCTGGCGCGACGCTACAAGGGGCGGCTGGACTCGGATGCCGACGAGTTCATCGCCTTCGCGGTGGACGGCGCCAGCCGCATGCAACGGCTGATCCAGGACCTGCTGACCTACTCGCGGGTCGGGAGCGAAGGCAAGGAGCTCTCCGCGACCTCGAGCCAGCAAGCGCTGGAGCAGGCTCTGGTCAATCTGCGCGGAGCCATCGAGGGGAGCGGTGCGCTGGTGACACACGATGTCCTGCCCGCGGTCCTGGCGGACGAGATGCAGCTTGTCCAGCTGTTCCAGAACCTGGTCGGCAACGCCATCAAGTATCGGGGACCGGGAGTCCCCAGAGTTCATGTCTCGGCTGCCCGGAATGGCGACCTTAAGTGGGTGTTCTCCGTGCGCGACAACGGCCTGGGTATCGACCCGAAATACTTCGAGCGGATCTTCGGGATGTTTCAGCGCCTGCACAAGCGGGAGGAGTTCGCCGGCACGGGAATTGGTCTGGCGATCTGCCGGAAGATCGCCGAGCGCCACGGCGGCGCCATCAGCGTCGAGTCGCAACCGGGTCAGGGTGCCAACTTTCGCTTCTCGCTGGCGAGTGCCGAAGGGGAGCCGTGAATGACAGCTGCCTGCGAGCGATTCCAACCGTGGTCGTGACCACCTTCGATTCGGCAGCGGAGATCGTCCACAGCTGCCGATTGCTGGCGAACTGCTGTCTCGGCAAGCCCCAGTATTTGGCTGACTTCGAGAGCGTGGTGCGGTGCGTCACCGACTTCGGGCTGGCGAAAGTGCAGCAGCCGCGGCGCGGGAGGAGCGGATGACCGGGCAGAAACTGCAGCAGATCTTGCTCGTCGAGGACAATCCCGGCGACGCCCGACTGTTCCGCGAGATGCTCGCCGAGGAGGGGTTGCGCGACACCGGGGTAACCCAGGCGGAGTGCCTGCTGGAGGCCGAGAAGCTCCTGGCCGTGCGCACCTTCGACCTCATCTTGCTCGACCTGGGGCTGGCGGACGCTCAGGGCCTCGAGGCGGTTCGGCGGGCCCACGCCGCCGCACCGCGCGTCCCGCTGGTGGTTCTGACGGGCCGCGACGACGAGGCGCTGGCCCTCCGGGCCCTGCAGGAGGGTGCCGAAGATTTTCTGGTCAAGGACCAGATCGACTCCCGTGGTCTCCTGCGGGCGATGCGCTATGGGATCGAGCGCAAACTGCTCGTCGAAGCCCTGTTCGAAGAGAAGGAGCGCGCCCAGGTGTCGCTCAAGTGCATCGGCGACGCCGTGATCTGCACCGACAGCGCGGACAGAATCACTTTTCTCAATCTCGTCGCGGAGAGCACGACCGGCTGGTCATTCCAGGAGGCGGTGGGCCGTTCGCGGATCGAGGTTCTGCGGGTTCTCGACGGCCTGGGTCGGGAAGTCTCCAGGGATGTCTTACCGCTGGCCGTGGACCTCGAACAGACGATGCAGTTGCCGTCGAGCTGGATGCTTGTTCGCCGGGACGGGTTCGAGCTTCCGATCGAGGGCTCGGCCGCGCCCATTCACGATCTCGAAGGGAAGGCCGCGGGGGCAGTCATCGTCTTCCGCGACGTCAGTGACGCGCGCGCTCTCGCCCTGCAGATGACCCATTTCGCCGAGCACGACTTCCTCACCGGTTTGCCGAACCGATTGCTGCTCAATGACCGGCTCGGTCAGGCGATCGCCGTCGCGCCGCGCCACGAAAAGAAGGTCGCGGTGCTGTTCCTGGACCTCGACGGCTTCAAGCACATCAACGACTCATTGGGCCACTCGATCGGCGACAAGTTGCTGCAGTCGGTCGCCGGGCGCCTCGTCGAGAGCGTCCGTGCTCCGGACACCGTCAGCCGTCAAGGGGGCGACGAGTTCGTCGTGCTGCTCTCGGAAGTGGATCGCTGGGAGGAAGTCGCCATCGCCGCCAGAAGAATGCTGCAGACTCTGGCCGAGCCGCACTCCGTCGACCAGCACGACCTGCACGTCACCGCGAGCATCGGCGTGAGCATCTATCCCGAGGATGGGCAGGATGCGGAAACGCTGATCAAGAACGCCGACATGGCGATGTACCAGGCAAAGGCGGACGGCCGTCAGGGCGTCAAGTTCTTCAAGCCCGCCATGTATCGCCGGGCGGCCGAGCGGCAGTCGATCGAGGAGAGTCTGCGCCGCGCCCTGGAGCGCGATGAGTTGACGCTGCACTACCAACCGAAAGTTCATCTGGGGACGGGCGCGATCACCGGCGCCGAGGCCCTGCTGCGCTGGACGCATCCGGTGCGCGGAGTGGTGCCGCCGGCGGAGTTCATCCATGTCGCGGAGGACTGCGGGCTGGTGCTGCCCATCGGCAAGTGGGTTCTGCGGGAGGCATGCCGGCAGGCGCGAGCCTGGGTGGAGGCCGGGCTACCGGCGACGACCATGGCGGTCAACATCTCGGCGGTCGAATTCGCCTCCGAGCATTTCCTCGCAGGAGTCTTCGCCACCCTCGAGGAGACCGGCCTCGATCCGCGCCTGCTCGAGCTCGAGCTGACCGAGAGCGTTCTCATGAAGCGGGCGGAGGCGACGGAATCGATCCTGAAGGCTCTCCGGCGGCGCGGCGTGAAACTGGCCGTGGACGATTTCGGCACTGGCTACTCGAGTCTGAGCTACCTCAGAAGGTTCCCGATCGACGGCTTGAAGATCGATCAGTCCTTCGTGCGGCAGATTTCGACCACTCCCGAGGAGACCAGCATCGTGACAGCGGTGATCAGCATGGGGCGGAGCCTCAAGCTGCGAGTCGTCGCCGAGGGTGTGGAGACGCCGGAACAGGCGGCCTTCCTGCAGGCTCACCAGTGTGAAGAAGCCCAGGGTTTCCTCTTCAGTCGTCCGGTTCCTCCACCGGAGTTCGCCGGGCTGCTCGCCACCGGGTTCGCCGCGCGGTTGGCAACCATCGCGAGCCACCGGCGCGTGGGCCGGGATGCGGGCAGCCCAGAGGCCGAGTCTGTATCATGGTGTCCGTGACGACGCTCGAGTCGATAAAATCGGCGATCGCCGGACCCGGGGCTGCCGGTTCGCTGGGTGTCCTGCGACTGCTGCTGGTCGAAGACAGCGCCGGAGACGCCCGCCTGCTGCGCGAGATGGTGGCCGAGAATTCCGCGCTCGGCGTCGACGTTTCCCACGTGGAGAGCATGGCGGAGGCCGAAAGGCAGCTCGCTTTGGCGACTTTCGATGTCATGGTGCTCGACCTGGATCTACCCGACGCCGAGGGGCTCGAGGCGGTGCGGCGCGCGCACCAGATTGCGCCGCGCGTTCCGGTCGTCGTGTTGACCGGCCGCGACGACGACTCGCTTGCGGTGCAGGCGCTGCACGCCGGTGCCGAAGACTACCTGGTCAAGGACCAGATCGAGCGCCGCGCCCTGCAGCGTGCCTTGCGACACGCCGTGGAGCGCCGGGCCCTGCGCGAGGCGCTGTTGCAAGAAAAGGCGGGGGCGAAGGTCGCCGCCCGGCTCTTCCGCACCCTCATCGAGAACCTGCCGGACGTCATCGCCCGCTTCGACACCGACCTGCGTCACCTCTACGTCAGCCCGACGATCCAGAGCCTCACCGGCCGGCCGCCGGAGGAGCACCTCGGCAAGACGAATCGCGAGCTGGGCATGCCGCCCGAGCTGTTGGAGAGGTGGGAAACCGCTCTTCTCCGGGTATTCGCGAGCGGCAGGCCGGAGCAGCTGGAGTTCGCCTATCCGGCGCAGAGCGGGATCGTTCAGTTCGATTGCCGGCTCGTTCCCGAGTTCGGCGGCGACAACGAGCACGGCAAAGGGCGCGGCAATGGCAGCGGACCACTCTCCGTGCTGACGGTGGCGCGCGACGTGACCGAGAGATGGGCCGCACTCGAGGCCGAGCGGCTTGCCCGGGGTGTGGCCGAAGAGCTGCGCGAAGCCACCATCGAGCTCACCCGCAGTCTCGACCGCGAGGTGGTCCTGGTGACGCTCCTCGAGCGCCTGCGGCAGCTGGTGCCGTTCGATCACGCCAGCGTCATGCTGCTCGAGGAGACCTCGCGGCTCTCCTTGCGGGCAGTCTTCGACAACGGCCGCGTGCTGCCCGTGCCGGTGGACGCGCAGCCGAAGATCGACGCCGCCGACCATCCTGTCGTGCAGAGCATCCTCGCCACCGGCGCCGCCGTGCTGATCCCCGATCTGCGTGCCCACCCCGCCGGCAGTGTTCCGACCGGGCAGCGAAGCGCTGGAAGCTGGATGGGTGTGCCGCTCTTCGCTCGCGGCAACGTCGCCGGACTGGTTTCCCTGTCCACGGTGGAGGCCGATGCGTTCACGGCTGAGCAGGTGCGTCTCGCCGAGGCGATGTCGTCCCAGGCCTCGGTCGCGGTCGAGAATGCGGTCCTGTTCGCGCAGATGCAGGCCTCGACGAAGCGTCTGCAGGCCCTCTCCCGCCGCCTGGTCGAGGCGCAGGAGGACGAGCGGCGGAGCATCGCCCGCGAGCTTCACGACGAGGCTGGCCAGTCCCTGACCTCGCTGCGCATAGGGCTTCGCCTGCTGGAGCGCGAGATCGCGCAGGGAGCGGTGGTCGGGGACCGGGTCGCCGAGCTCGTGCGCACGACGGATGCCGTGATCGATGGCCTGCATCGCCTGGCAGCCGACCTGCGACCGGCAAGCCTCGACCACCTCGGGCTCGATGCAGCGGTCCGCCAGTACGCGCGTGAGGCAACCGTCAAATACGGTCTCGCGGTCCATTTCAAGGCGCGCGGCTTCTCCAGCGAGCGCCTGCCGGCGGCGGTCGAGACGGCGCTCTACCGCGTCGTGCAGGAGGCGATGACCAACGTCGTGCGTCACGCCAGGGCGACCCGGGTGGACATTCTGGCGGAGCACCGCGGCGACCGGGTGATGGTGATGATCGAGGACGACGGTGCCGGATTCGACCCGCAGCAGGTTCACCGCACCGACCACTTCGGCCTGCTGGGGATGCGGGAGCGGGCCGATGCGTTGGGCGGCAGCCTGACGCTGGAGAGCGCCCCCGGTGCGGGTACGACGATCGTCGTGGAGGTGTCGAGTGCCGATCCGCATTCTGATCGCTGACGATCACGCCGTCGTCCGCTCCGGCCTGCGGGCGCTGCTCAGCGCCGATACCGATCTCGACGTCGTCGGCGAGGCGGCGGACAGCGCGGAGGTGATGCAGCTCGCCGCGCGGCTCCAGCCCGACCTCATCCTGCTCGACATCACGATGCCGCACGAGAGCGGCATCAAGATCGCACAGCGGCTCAAGTCGGAGTATCCCGCCGTCAAGGTGCTGTTTCTGACCATGCACGAGGAAGAGGGGTTGCTGCACGAGGCCATGCGCACCGGCGCCGCCGGCTACGTGATCAAGCGCGCCGA
>JBDTQT010000165.1:0-9225 GCA_039932055.1 Thermoanaerobaculia bacterium | reverse complement strand
CTCCCACCAGCACCGCCTGCGACAGGATGTTGAGCAGCATCGCCTTGCGCTCGAGGCGGGTGCCGTGCTTCTTCACCACGTGGGTGATCTCGTGGCCGAGCAGCGCCGCCAGTGCGTCGTCGTTCAATCCCAGCTCGATCATGCCGCGGGTGACGAAGATCTGTCCCCCGGGGAGCGCGAAGGCGTTGGGCTCGGCCATGTCGGCAAGAAAGAACGAAATGGGGAAATCGGTGTAGTTGGCCTCTCTCGCCACGCGGTAGCCGATCGCGGCGACCCGCTCCAGAGCTGCCGGATTGTCCCAGGAGCCGTAGACCTGGATGGCCTGCGCGGCGGCTTCGAGACTCTTGGCGTAGAGATCCTCGTTCGGCGTCTGGGTGCGGACCGGCTCGGTGGCCGGTCCGCTGTCGGGCGCCGCCGTCAGGGGTGCGAGCGGGAACGCGGCTGCTCCGGAGGTCGGCAGGAGAACGAGGAGAAAGCCGGCGAGGAGGTGCCGAAGCGACCGCATGCGGTTCGACTGTAGCAGGATGCGTGCCGTCCCTGTGGTAACTTGCCGCCGCATGAGCGACCTGACACTCGAAATCCAGACGACGAAGACCGGCATGGACGAGATTCGCGCGGCACTCGACGCGGCGCTGGCGAAGGAGTTTCCGGGCGGCATGCTGCGCCGGAACTGGGCTGGAGACGTTCTCGAGCTCTCCGGGCCAGGGGCCAAGGGCGCGATCACTTTCGAGGACGGCAAGCTCGTCGGACGCGCCAGCCTCGGCCCGCCCGCCAGCATGATGCGTGGCATGATCGAGCAGAAGATCGGCACCGCCATGCGCACCGCGGCGGCCTGACCCGCCACCCGCCCTCTCCTCTTGAGTTTCACCGAGCCGTCCCCGGGAGGTGTCGCTGCCGCGCTCGGCTGCGCGGCGAGGGCGCGGCCCGAGGCACCTTTTCTCTTCTATCGCGACCCCAGGGGGCAGTTCCGCTGGTGGTCCTTCTCGACCGCCTTCGGGTTCCTCGAAGGCGGCGGACTCACGCTCGAAAAGCTCTCGGTAAAGGGTGTCGTGGTCGACCGGGAGGCGGTGGAGTTGCTCGGCGGATTCCTGCGCGTGGCGCTCGGGGATGGCTCCGAGGCGTCGGGTGCCGCGGACCTTCCGGGTCCCGAGCCGAGGCTTGGCCGCGACGTGTGGATCTCGTGGCGGCCTCTGTCCCATCCTCGGGAGATTGCTCTGGCGCGTTGGGCCATTGGGTCCGGGGCAGCGATCCTCGTCGAGCCCGGCCGTGCCCTTCATCCGGAGCTTTTTGCCTGGGCTCGACCGACGATCGTCAGCGGGAGCGTTGAAGAGCTGCTCGCGCTCGCCAGTCAGCTCGAATCCCTGGCCCCGCGTTTTTTTCGCCAACGCTGGTTCCGGCAGCGCGCCGAGCGGCTGCGCCTGGTACTCGTCGCAGGGGAGCCCGCAGCGGGCGAGCTCGAGCAGGTGAGGCAGCGCTGGCGGGAGATGTCGGCGCGTTTCTCGGCCCGCGTCACGCCGTTCGCTGCCGGCAGTTTGGTATAACCCTGCGGACGAAGGAGGCACCGATGGCGGAGACGACTCCTGATCTGGGCCAGCCGCCCGCACCGTTGCCGGCGCCCAACGACGCTTCGGCGGCGACCGAGGTGCAACAGCGCGCCGAGTCGGTCTGGACACGCGCGGTGGCCTCGCCCGGTGCCGCGCCGGGAATCCTGCGAGTCTCGCGACAGCAGCTGCGCGGGCCCTCGGGACGAGTGGCGATCGTCGAGGCCTGCCGCACGCCGTTCGCGCGCGCCGGCAGTGACCTGAAAGAGCTGGATGTCGTCGATCTTGCCGGCATCGCGGCGGCCGAGGTGGTCGCCCGGGCGGGGATCGATCCGGCCGAGATCGACTGCGCCATCTTCGGTGTCGTCGTGGCGGCGCTCGACGCGCCGAACCTCGGGCGCGAGATCGTCTTCCGCGCCGCGCTGCCGGCATCGATTCCCGGCACCACGGTCAATCTCGCCTGCGCCTCCGCCAATCGCGCCATCACCAGCGGCGCCGAAGCGATTCTGCGCGGCGAGGCCGACATCGTCCTCGCCGGCGGCGCCGAGTCGCTGTCGAACGTCCCGCTCGCCTTCCCGAAACGCGGAGCGGAGAAGTTCATGGCGCTCGCCAGGGCGCGTTCCCTCGGCCAGCGCCTGAGCGTGCTGGCGCGATTCCGGCCGCGCGACTTCATGCCCGTCCCGCCGGCGATCGCCGAGCGTTCGACCGGCATGACGATGGGCGAGGCGTGCGAGAAGATGGCCAAGGAGAACGACATCTCCCGCCGCTCTCAGGACGAGATTGCCTGGCTCTCCCATCAGCGTGCCGCCGCCGCGCAGGCGGCGGGGCTCTTCGCCGGGCAGGTGGTGACGCTCTTCCCGCCGCCGGGTTACGACCGGCCGGTGGCGGCCGACAACGGTGTGCGCGGCGACAGCTCGATGGCGGCGCTCGGCGCGCTGCGGCCGGCGTTCGACCGCCGGTACGGCACCCTCACCGCCGGCAACTCGTCGCCGATAACCGACGGCGGCGGGGCGGTGCTGCTGATGAGCGAGCGCCGGGCGCGCGCGCTCGGGCGGGCGCCGCTCGGCTACCTGCGCTCCTGGGCCTACGCCGCGACCGACCCCGGGCAGCAGCTCCTGCAGGGGCCCGCCTACGCGGCGCCGATGGCGCTCGAACGGGCCGGACTCCGCCTGGGAGAGATCGATCTGGTCGAGATGCACGAGGCTTTCGCGGCTCAGGTGCTTTCCAACCTCAAGGCGTTCGCCAGTCAGCGCTTCGCCCGGGAGGAGCTCGGCCGGAGCGAGCCGATTGGAGTCGTCGACTTCGACCGGCTGAACGTCAACGGCGGGTCGCTGGCGCTCGGTCATCCGTTCGGCGCCACCGGCGTGCGCGTGACCATGCAGCTGCTGCACGAGCTCCGCCGGCGGAGCCTCCAGTTCGGCCTGATCACCGTCTGCGCCGCGGGCGGCCACGGCTTCGCCATGGTGGTGGAGAGGGAGTGAAAGGCCGCGCCTCATGGCGTCCCCGCCGTCGCCGGGCCGCCAGCGGTTCCCTATTCCGCTGAGCGCTCTTCGCCGACCGGCGCGAGGCGCAGCGCCACCTCGGACTCCGCCGCGGCCCGTTCGTATTCTGGAGACTCGAGTTTCTGACGCAGGGCGGCGGCGACCGGCAAAATCATCGAGCTCGGGATCCAGCGCACCGCCTCGCCGGTCGCGCCGTCGCGCACCCGGCCGTCGCTCGCGGCCCGCGTCGCTTCGCCGAGCGGCAGGGTCCGGAGGGCCTTCTCGAAGCTGCGAAAGAGCCCCTCGCGTCGCGGATCGAGGAAGCGCAGCTGGCTGTGCGCCTGCGCCACGGCGTGGAAGTGCGACGGCGTGACGAGGATCCCGGCGAGATGCAGGCGGTCGCAGATCAGCATCGTCGCCGCGACCGTCTCGCGCAGCAAGCCGAGCCCGGGATGGGCCTGCCCCGGTAGCGCCGGGCGGGCCGGCGTGAAGCTGGCGCGCGGATTCTGCAGCAGCAGCCAATCGATCGCCAGGAGCTCCTCGCCGGGAATCGTCCGGCGGTCGCGCCGCAGGCGCATTTCGAGCACCAGCTCGCGTTTGCCCGGCGAGCCGAAGATGCGCAGCGTCTGCCCGGCGGCGCTGAAGTCGAACTTGACCTCGGGATGGTCGAAGCCGAGCTCGCGCAACCGGGACATGTGTCCGAGCCGTTCGAGCGCGAGCTCGATCCCCGACAGCGAGTAGAAGCCGAGCAGGCGGGTCTCGGGACTTGCCAGCCCCTGGCCGCCGCCGAGATCGGCCTCGGTCAGCAGCGGCTCCTCTTCGGCGGAGCCCTGGAGCTCGCCGACCGGGAAGCCGTGCATCAGGTCGCGGAAGCGGTCGATGATCAGCGCCTCGGTAGTCGGCGGCTCGAGGACCCGGCCACAGAGGAGCCAGGAGAGGTAGCGCGCGAGGTAGCGCCAGGCCTTGTCTCCGTACCCTCCCGCCAGCGTCACGACCAGTGGCAGGCGTCGCCGCCGTGCCAGCCCGGTCACCAGACGATCGCGCGCCAGCAGGCCGCGGGCGGAGAGCCGCCAGTCGCCCAGAGCGTCGTCGGCCGCCGGGTCGACGCCGCAGAGGTAGATCACGAGCTCGGGGGCGAAGCGCTCGAAGAGGTCTGGCAGCGTCGCGGCGAGGGTCGCGAGATAGCGCGCGTCGTCGATCCCTGGGCCGAGCGGAATCACCGTCGTTTCGACCGCGGGCGAGTCGTCCCAGTTCTGGTTGTGGACCGAATAGGTGTGCACCGTCGGGTCGGCGGCGAAGATCGAGCGCGTGCCGTCGCCGTCGTGCAGATCGAGATCGACGACCAGGATCCTGCCGCGAAAGCCCTGGGCGCGCTGCGCCAGGATCGCGACGGCGACGTCGTTGAAGATGCAAAAGCCCCGTCCGCGGTCGCGATGGGCGTGATGGAAGCCGCCTCCCAGATTGACCGCGACGCCGCCCGAGGCGCGCGCCAAGCGCGCGGCGAGGAGCGTGCCGCCGGTCATCTCGCGCTCCACGGCGAGCAGCGCCTGCTCGGTGCGGTCGGGAATCGCGAAGCCGACGACCGGAGTCAGCGCGCCGGGCCGCTGCAGGCGCTCTAGGTAGGCGTCGTCGTGGGCGGCGCGCAGCTCCGCGAAGCTCGCCGGCCGCGGCCTGTGCAGCCGGCGGCGGACGACGAGGCCGGCATGCCGCAGGAAAGTGAAGATGCGCGTCGAGCGCTCGGGGTCGAGTAGCCCACCGGGCAGCGCGTAGCGATAGCCGGGGGCGACGACCAGGTCGACCCGGAGCTTGCGCCGCAGCACGGCGAGGCGCAGCAGGCCGCGCCGCGCATGGCGGAGGAGCGGGGACGATGGATGGCTCGTCGTCGATTCTCCCCGGTTTTCCCGGCCGCCGTTGAAGTTCGGCTGCCGCGGGCGTCCTAGTTGAACAGCTTCAGGAAAACGATATAAGCAACCACGCCGTCGTCGGGACCGGCGACCGGCGTGCCGATGTCCATGTTGATGATGGTCTCCCAGGGTCCCATGAAAGTGCCGGTCACGCCGACTCCGGAGAGCAGCTCATTGTCGAGCCCGCTTGCTTTGTCGGTCGCCCAGGCGGCGTCGACGACGGCGTCGAGCCGCAGGAGCGTTCCGAGCTCGAAGCCGTAGCTCGCGTGCGCGGCGTAGGCCTCCTCGGCGCGCACCTTGCCGATCTGGTAGCCGTGCACGCGGGTGCCGCCGAAGAAGCCGAACTGGTACTTGCTGAAACGATCGAGATCGCTGCCGCCCAGATACTCGAAAGAAAGCCCAACTTTGCGGAAGTTGGCCAGATACCAGTTCTTGCTCGCCGCGACCTGCCAGGTGAGGTAGTCCTTGGCCGCCGGATCGAAGTCGCCGCTTTCGGCTGCGCCCGGCGGGCCCCAGAAATCCCACTTGGCCCGCTGGTGAAAGGCGCCGGTGAGCTCGAGGCGATAGCCGGAGCGCGAATAGGCGAGCGCGGTCGCCAGCGAATGGGTAAAGGTGCTTTCCGGGACGACGAAATCGGCAGCGGTCTTGTCGGTGTCCGAGAAGCTCGACCAGGAGAGCTGGTAGCTGGCGTTCCACTTGACGAAGTTGCCGAGCGGGTGGCCGACGTTGACCGAGACCCGCGCCGGCAGCTCCTTGACCTCCTCGTCCGGGATCTCGACGCCGTCGCGATAGAGCTGGTCGCTCGAGGCGATCGCGATGCCGAAGACGTCCACTCCGAGGTCGAACCTGCTGCCCCCGACGCGCGGGTCGGCGTAGTTCAGGATCCCCAGAACGCCGCCGAAGAAGGCGTTCAACTGGCGCTTCTTGCCGCCCACGTCGAGATTGAAGTAGTTCAGGCCGATGAGCGGCAGGGGGTAGTCGAGCGAGTCGTCGTAGAAGGTGCCGCCGAGGAGGAAGAGGCGGTCGCTGTCGAAGCCCTCCTTGAGCGCGCGCTCGCCGGTCTTTTCGTCCTTCACCAGATAGCGGAATCCCTTGTCGGTATCGCGCACCATGGTCGAGCTCGAGGCGAGGACCTCGTCGCGGCGCTGGTCGAAATCGGGCCCGTTGATGCGAATACCGGTGAGTTGCACCTGTTTCTCGACCACCGTCGCCGTATTGAGTACCGACAGCACCTGTTGCGCGGTCACCTTCAGCGGCAGGAAGTAGCTCGTAGCCGACCACGGAGCCGGAGCGCCGTTTTCGTCGATCGGCAGGTAGCTCATGGTCTCCTCGTTCGAGAGCACTTCGCCCTGCAGGCCGAGCTGCACGGCCCGCGAGCGCACCCGCGCCCAGAGCGCGCGGTCGACCCATACCGTGCCGCGGTAGAGGTTCTTGCCCTCCACCGGGACCGCAGGCGCGAAGTCGACCACCCAGCAGTCGCGCCCCTCGACCGTCTCCCGGCCGCGGAGCGAGTAGCGATACTCCTTGGTGAAGAGAATCTCGAGCGGCATTGCGGCTGCCTTCTCCGGTTGGATCAGCGGCAGCTCGGGGATCTCCTTGCCCCGCCATCTCACGCCGTTGACGTAGAAGTTCTTCCACGCCCAGTCGAACGGCTGGCCCTGGCGGAAGAAGAACTCTCCTTCGAAGGTCGCTTCGATGGCCTGGGTGCCCGAGGCGGCCTGGAAGCGCAGCGTCGTCGCATTCACCGCCTGGTAGCGCAGCAGGCGGCGTGCCTGGCTGTCTTCGAAGGCCTGCAGGCGACGCAGGATCTCTTCGACCGGAACGTCGCGCTCGGAAGCAACCGTGACCTCTTCGGTCACCCCCTCGAGCTCGGCCGCGGAAGGTCGCGCCAGTCGCAGGAGCTCGACGGCGTCCGGCTTCGTCAGGCGCAGCTCGGAGCTCGTCGCGGAGCGCCGCGGCTCGGCCATGGCGGTCGCAGCGCCGGTCGTGAGGTCGATGCGCAGCGGTGTCTTGAGCTGAGGATCGGGAAAGGTGAGCACCAGCGGCTTGGCCGCGGCGGCGGGTGTCGCGCCTGTTGCCGGTGGCGGGACCGTGGAGGCGACGACGACCCGGAGCCCCAGGTCCTCCCCGCGCACGAAGCTCCAGGCCGCGGTGGCTCCCGCGGGCACCGTGCCGGTGTCGGCTTGGAGCTCGCCGCGAAATTCATTGGCCATGACCTTGAGCGGTGCCAGATCCGCGGCGGTCAGGGCGAGCGGAAAGCTCGGACCCGTCGCCTGAAAGAAAGTGATCGCGAAGCCGGCCGCCGCTTGCTCGGCGAGGCGGGCGACGGCGGAACGCGGATTGCCGGGCAGCGCGAGCGCCTCGAGAACGAGCGGCTTTCCAGGGTCGAGCCCGGCGATCTGCGCCAGGGCGGCCGTCGTCTCGACGCCCGATGGCAACAGCGCAACGCCGTCGACATAGGCGGCGACGCCCTCGCCGTACCAGAGGTCGATCCACTCGGCGTCCGTCGGCAGGGGCTGAGCGAAGATCCGGCTCTCCGGCTGGACGCCGGTGAGGGCGACCGCCGCGCGCTTGACGAGGAAGGCATATTGCCGGGCGTCCACCGGATCGGCGCCGTCACCGCCCCAGACGACCTCGTAACTGGTCGTCGCGGGTGCGAGTCGAGCCAGCTCGACGGCGGCGTCGATCTCACGCTGCATCGCCTCGACGTGCTCGAGGAGCGGCGCGGGGGTCGAGAACTGCAGGCGGATCCACGGCTGCGCTCCCGTCGCAGCGATGCGATGCGCGCCTGCCGGGGAGGCCGAGCCGTCGAGTGCGGCGTTCCAGGCGACAAACAGCCGGGCCCCTTTCTCGAGCCGGGGAGGGGTATCGAGGGCGGCGGCGATCGCGAAGGGGTCTTCGACGGTGACGCCCGGGCAGACGAGACAAGGCGCCTCGGCGGCGAGGATTGCAGAACCGTCGCCAGCCACGAGGGCCCAGGCGAGTGCAGCGGGAGCCAATTTCCAGGTCAGTCGGGGGCGCATGGGGATCTTTCCTCTCCGGTCGGGTTGAGAAGCGGGAGAGTGCAGGTAACATACCAGTCCTCCACCATGGAATTCTCCGGCCGCCTGGCTTCGTTCCCGATCGGCGACATCCTGCAATGGGCGCAGAACGACCATCGGTCGGGGGCGCTCGTCGTCCGGCGCAGCGGCTCCGAGAAACGGATCTTCCTGCGCGACGGCGAAGTCGTCGCCTGTTTCTCGGACGATCCCGCCGAGTTTTTCGGCCAGCACCTGCTGGTCAACGGACTGCTCGACGAGAACAACCTGATCCGCGCGCTGGAGCACTGCCAGCGGACCGGTCAGAAGCTCGGGGACGCCCTGCAAACGATGGGTCTCCTGCCGGCCGAAAAGGTGCAAGAGGCGCTGCGCCAGCATGTCGAGAACCAGGTCTGCGACATCTTCCCCTGGCGTTCGGGGATCTTCTACTTCGCCGCCGAGTCGCTGGCGAGCGAGCTCGAGCTGCGCACCCCGCTCTCCGCCGTGGCTCTCGCCATGGAGGGCAGCCGCTGGTCGGACGAGGCCCAGCGGGTGCGCCGGATCTTCGTCCACGACAATGTCGTGCTGCAGCGCGGGCGCAAGGCGCCGCAGGGGCTGCTGACGCCGCTCGAGCGGCGGGTCTTCCGCGCTGTCGACGAGAAGATGACCCTGGCCGAGCTCTACAACGAGGTCCGCGGCTCGCACTACCGTTTTCTCCAGGCGGCGTACCGGTTGGTGGTGGTCGAGGCACTCGATATCGAATCGGTCGGCGACCATTCCGACTCCGGGTCGACGGAGCTGCGGCTCGCCGACCTTCTGATGGAGCAGGTCACCGAGGAGCAGGCAGTCTCTCTTCGCCACCACCTGGCGATTCCCTTCGACGCCGTGGAGCACTACGTTCCCGTCTGGCTGGAGCGCCCGCCGCGGGAAGCGGAGGCGCTCCTGGAGGAACCGCTGCGCAACTTCTATCGCGCCATCGACGGCAAGGCGGAGCTCGGCTCGCTGCTCTCCGGCATCAGTCCGGAGGAACGCGCGCATCGCATGGACTGGCTCGTGCTGCAGTTGCGCGGCCGCGCGCTGGTTCTGCTGCCGCTGTCGCTGGCCGAGCTCGAGCGCCGGGGTGGCGCCGCCGGTGCCTCGTCCGGCGAGCCAGAGCCCTGGTGGCGCCGCATGATTCCGCAGCGCGACTGATCCGGCCGGCGGAGCGCATGTTCGAGCGCTCGGCCGGCGGCCTCAAGCCCGCTCGGACCGCTGGCGTTGCCGCCGCCGGCGGCGATGCCGC
>JBDTQT010000164.1:0-9242 GCA_039932055.1 Thermoanaerobaculia bacterium | reverse complement strand
TTCGTCACTCTCGGCGGCATGGTCGCCGCCGACGTCCACGGCAAGAGCCACCACCGCGACGGCAGCTTTGGCAATCACGTGCGCGCGCTGCGGATGCTCCTCGCCGACGGCCGCGTCGTCGACTGCGACCGCGCGACGCACCCCGACCTCTTCCGCGCCACGCTCGGCGGCATGGGACTCACCGGCCACATCCTCGAGGTCGAGCTCACCCTGCAACGGGTGCCTTCGGCCTGGATCGTCGAGGAGCGCCGACGCTACGACGGGCTCGACGACCTCCTCGCGGCGCTGCGTGGCGCTGCCGCCGACTGGCCCTACACGGTCGCCTGGATCGACACGCTGAGCTCGGGCAGGGCGCTCGGCCGCGGCATTCTCTTCGCCGGTCGCTGGGCGGAGGCCGGCGAGGCGCCGCTCTTCCCGCCGCCGCCGCGGCCGCGCCGTCGTTTCCCCGTCGACCTGCCGGAGTGGTGCCTGTCGCCTCTCGTTGTGCGCGCGTTCAACGCCGCGCTCTTCGGCACGGCACCGCGTCAGGCGAAGCGCCGCCTGCTTTCGCCGGAGCAGTTCTTCTATCCGCTCGACGTCATCGAAGACTGGAACCGGATGTATGGCCGGCGCGGCTTTACCCAGTACCAGTGCGTGCTGCCCGAAGGCGAGCGTCCGGGGGCGACCCGGCGCTTTCTCGAACGGATGATCGTCGAGGGTGGGGCTTCCTTCCTCTCCGTGCTCAAGGACATGGGCGCCGAGGGTGAGGGAATGCTGAGTTTCCCGCGCCCCGGTGTCACGGTCGCCGTCGATCTGCCCATTCGCGCCGGCACCGCCGCCCTGGTCGCTCGCCTGAACGCTCTCGTGGCCGACGAGGGCGGCCGTATCTACCTCGCCAAGGACGCGCTCTCGACAGCGGAGGACTTTGCCCGCCTCGAGCCGCGCCTGCCGGCCTTTCTTGCCGAGCGCGCACGCTGGGATCCCGAGGGAGGACTCGGCAGTGCACTCTCCGATCGCCTTTTTCCCGCCGCCGCGAGAAGATCAACGGCGTGACCGGAGTCGCACCATGAAAATCGTCCTGCTCGGGGCGACGAAGGGGATGGGGCGCGCGCTCGCGCGCCGTTTCGCCGAGCGCGGCGATGCCCTCTACCTCCTCGGTCGCGACGCGACGGAGCTCGCGGCGGCGGCGCGCGATCTCGAGGCGCGCCGCGCGCCGGGGCAGGTCGCGATCGGCCACGGCCACTGCGATCTCGAGCAGCCCGATGGATTCGGCGCGGCGCTCGATGCTGCGACGATGGCGCTCGGCGGGCTCGACACCGTCGTCGTCACCGCCGGACTCTTCGCGACCCAGGACCGACTCGAAGCCGACCCGGTCTTCCGCCGCCGGTTGCTCGAGGTGGACTTCGTGCGCACCATCGAGTTCTGCGAGGTGGCCCGAGAGCGCCTCCTTGCGCTGGGCGGCGGGACGCTCTGCGTCTTCGGCTCGGTGGCCGGCGACCGCGGGCGCAAGCCGGTCGTCCTCTATGGCGCCGCCAAGGCCGGCCTCGCGGCCTACCTCGAAGGCCTCGACCATCGCTTCCACGGCCAGGGGCTGCGGGTCATCACCGTGAAGCCCGGCTTCGTCCGCACTTCGATGACCGCCGGCCTCCCCGAGCCGCCGTTCGCCGGCGAAGCCGACGAAGTCGCCGCCCGGGTAGTACGCGCCATCGACCGCGGCTCGCCGGTGGTCTACGCGCCGGGCATCTGGAGTTGGGTGATGCTCGCGGTGGGCCTCCTGCCGCGTGCCGTGATGCGACGAGTGGGGTTCTGATGCAGGCGACCCTGCGGGTGTTGCGAGACCTGGAGAACGAAGGTGTCCTGGAGCGCTACGCGATTGGCGGCGCGATGGCCGCCACTTTCTACTGCGAGCCGCTGGCGACGTTCGACCTGGATGTCTTCGTCATCCTGCCGGTCACGGAGTCCGGGTTGATCTCCCTTGCCGCGCTCTATGCAGCGCTTCGCCAGCGCGGTTACGAGGAAGAGGGCGATTGCGTCGTGATCGAGGGCATACCCGTTCAGTTCCTGCCGGCCTACAATGCTCTCGTGGAAGAGGCGTTGCGGGAGGCCCGGGAGCAGCCGTTCGAGGCGGTTTCGACCCGTGTGCTGCGGGCCGAGCATCTGCTGGCGATCGCCCTGCAGACCGGGAGACCGAAGGGCCGTGAGCGCGTCCGGATACTGCTGGAGCAGGCGGAGATCGAGCGCCCGCTTCTCACGGAGATCGTCCGCCGTCATGGCCTCGAAGCTCGGTGGAGTGCATGGACGAGCTGAGACCGGAAATCGCCGCGCTCTTTCGCGCCAAGGAGGCCCGCCGCCTGCGACTGGCGAAGCTGCCCTTCCCGGAGAAGGTGCGTATCGTCGTCGAGCTGCAGAAGATGGTGGCGCCGCTGCTGCGACAGAGAGGCAGGACGGTTCGCGTCTGGGATCTCGATGAGCGCTGAGCGCCGCTGGGGTGGTCTGTTCGGCGCGCTCGCTCTGCTGTTTTCAGTGCTGCCGGCATCGGCCACGGCGGCGACGATCGTGCGCGGGCCGTATCTGCAGCGCACCTCGACAACCGCCGCGGTCTTGCGCTGGCGCACCGACGTCGCGACCGACACCTGGGCCGGTTGGGGCGAGGTCGCCGGGGTCTACGATCAGACGGCGAGCAGCTCGGCGCTCACCACCGAGCATGTCGTTGCGGTCGCCGGGTTGGCGGCGAAGACGCTCTACTACTACGCCGTGGGCACGACGACGACGGTGCTCGCCGGCGGCGACGCGACGCATCACTTCCGCACCGTGCCAGCGGCCGGCGACCCCGACTCGCAGCACCTCTGGGTGATCGGTGATTGCGGCGCGACCAGCCTGCCGCTGTGCGGCGGCCCGGCGACGAACAACGCCGCCTTGGTGCGCGATGGCTACTTCGGCTGGATGAACGACGCGACGCCCGATCTCTGGCTGCTGCTGGGCGACAACGCCTACTGCTCAGGGACGGACGCCGAGTTCCAGATGGCGCTCTTCGATGTCTATCCGAACGAGCTCGCGACGGTCGCGCCGTGGCCGGTGATCGGCAACCACGACGCCATCTCGTCGGACTCGCCGACCCAGACCGGGCCGTTCTTCGACATGTTCTCGCTGCCGGCCGGAGGAGAGGCGGGCGGCGTCGGCAGCGGCACCGAGGCCTACTTCTCCTACAACAGCGGCGACCTGCATGTCGTCCAGCTCGACTCCGCCGACTCCGACTCGACGCCGGGGAGCCTGATGCTTGCCTGGCTCGCCGCCGATCTCGCGGCCAATACGCGCCCGTGGACGATCGTCGATTTCCACCATCCGCCCTACACCAAAGGGACGCACGACAGCGACAACCCGGCGGATTCGGGCGGCATCATGCAGCGGATGCGCGAGAACGTCGTGCCGATCCTCGAAGCGCACGGCGTCGATCTGGTGCTCACCGGGCACAGTCACGGCTACGAGCGCAGCTTCCTCATCGACGGCCACTACGGCACGACCGCTACCTTCGTGCCGGCGACGATGCTGAAGCAGGGGGGCGACGGCGATCCGGCGGGCGACGGCGCGTACAACAAGACGCCCGGCCCGCACGGTGGAACGGTCTACGTGGTGTCCGGCACCGGCAGCCGCGCGGAGGGGACGATCGCCCCATGGCCGGCGCTCGCCGTGGGCCTGAACGAGCTCGGCTCGCTGGCCATCGACCTCGCCGGCCGCGAGCTCGACGTGCGCATGATCCGCCCGGATTCGACGGTCGCCGACCACTTCCGCATCGTCCACCTCGCCGACCTCTTCAGCGACGGCTTCGACCACGGCGACACCGGCAACTGGTCGTTCACCTCGCCGTAGGCTGCATCTCTCACCGGCTTCGACGCCGCTGCAGCAGGTTGACTGGAAGTAGTGGCTACGCCGATCCAGCAGCCCGCCGATGGCGCTTGGGCCGCGGACGCCGAAGGGCTGGCTGGCCCTCTGCAGAAACCGGCGAATTGACGAGTGCGAACGGACCGAACGACGCGACGGGCGGGGGTCCGGGAAGACCGCTGAGCCTGACGGCGAACCGGGCTTCGTCGGGCGTCACGACGTGGCGCTCGAGCGCCACTGCAAAGTGCCGCCGTTCGCACCAGGCAACGCCGGGATCTGCCGTACCCGTCTGCAGTGCGACGGGATCTTCGGGCTCGAGGTGCGCGGCGAGCCAGGCACGGAGCGCGGGCGTCGCCGCGTGTTCGGCGGGAGACAGGCAGCCGCCGACCGGCCGTGTGTAGGCAAAAAAGCCGTCGGTCGTGAACAGGGCGAGCGACCATGCAGCCTCGGTATGCACGCGGCTTCCGGGCCATCCTTCCACCAGATCGACGAATTCTCGCGGCGAAAGCGCCAGCAGTCGGTGCGACGAGTCGGGGTACGGTATCCGGTTCCACATCAGCATCAGGGCGAGGATCGCCCCGGCACCGATCGCGCGCAGGCGCCCGCCGCGCGCGTAGTCGATGAGCATGGCGAGGCCTTCCGCGGCGACCGCCACGGCAAAGGGAAAAAGGTAGTAGAGAAAGCGTTTGTCCGCCCAGTCGTAGATCAGCGTGAAGAAGACCGTCAGCAAGAGCAGCGGGAAGAGCACCGCTTGCGCCCACGGGGAGATCCGGTGGGCGCGGACGAGGAGCAAGCGGGAGAGGCCGGCGAGATAGAGCGGAAGGAGCGCGAGACCAAGGAGGGCCGTCGCGACGACGACGAAGTACCAGACGTTGTGGAACGACGGGTGGATCAGGTACTCGACGAGATGGGCGTTGGTGCTCGAGCGATTGTGCAGCGCGCGAACGACCAGCCAGATCGCCGGCAGCGGCAGCGCGGCGAGCAGGGCGCGCCAGGGCCAGCGGGTCGCGAGTGCCTCGCGGCGATGGACGAGAAGCGCCAGGGCGAAGGCGATGCCGACAATCACCCCGGCATAGTGAAACAGGAAGCTCAGCGAGAGGAAAAGCGCGCACCCGACATACTTCCTGGGCTCGTCGGCTGCGCCTACGAAGGCGAGCGTCGCGGCGAGCAGGAACGGCAGGGTCCAGACCTCCCCCATGATGTAGCGCGTGTAGCCGAAGAGCGAGCCGTTCGAGACAAAGAGCAGCGCGGCGAGAGCCGCCACGAGTGGCGAGTGACGCAGGCGGACCAGGCGATGCAGCAGGACCGCCGCGAGCCCGAGCATCGCGAAGTTGAGGTAGGGCAGGAGAGGGAGTGCCTGCAGGCGGTGCAGCAGGGTGATGACGAGCGGCAGTCCGGGCGGGCGATAGGTCGAGGGAACCGGCACTCCGCTCCAGTGCAAGCCGTTCGCCAGCCAGTCCCAGGAGTCGGGGCCCATGTAGGGATAGCACCAGGTGAGATCCGACGCGGCGAGCTGCGGCAGGACGCCGAGACCGCCGACGATCGTGAGAACCAGGATGGCCACCGCCGCGATGGCAGTCGGCGAAGAGGGCAGGGCTGGAGCGTTCAGACTTCGGGCTCGCTGTCGCGTTCGTCCTCGCTGGCGCCCTGGTCGAGTTGACGGGCGGCGGCGTCCTCCTCGAGCCCGTCGAGCAGCCCCCGCACCTCCGCCTCGCGTCCGCGCTCGACCAGGATGTGGACCGGCCCGGTGAGGATGCTGAAGCCGGTGCCGAGCCGGCCGACTCCGAAGAGGTCCTGAATCCCCTCACCCTGGGTGAGGTAGGGAACCTGGGCCTCATCGAGGATCGAGTGCGCCATCGCCAGGAGGCCCGGATCGCCGGTCTCGAACGCCATCACCAGATCGCGATCCGACGGATCCCCCGCCTCGGGCGGCAGCGTCGCGACGAGCGGCACGTCACAGTTCTCGCAGCGGGTGAACCCTTCGCGGTATTCGGACCTGCATCGTGGACAGAACATGGGGCTCCTCTTCTCGTCGCCTGGAGTATGCGCTGATTTCTCCCGCGCTGGCTCCGGCGGCGCCGTTCGGGCTGGCAGCGCCACGACTAGCAGTTATAGGGATTCAATATCCGGATCGGCTCACGGCAGATTACCGGATTGAGGTGGAGGAGATATTCGATCCCCCGAGCGTGGAGGTGCTCGAAGACTGCGCGGCCCGGAAAATCAGCCTCGTCGGAGCGCAGCACAGTGGAGAAGTAGCGACGTAGAAAGTCGTAAAGGCTGGCGGCAGAGAACTCGATCTGATGGTGCTCCCAGGCCGGTCGCAGAATATTGCGCCCGGCGCCGCAAGGGGTCGACAGAAGGAGAGTTCCCTCAGGGCGAAGGTGCCGCACCAATCCTTCGAGGTAGAGCTCCCGGTGTCGCACATGTTCGATGACGTCGAAGGAGGTGACGACGTCGAAGGACTCTGCTCCGATGGTCGCCTCCCAGTCCGTCGGGTCCCCCACGGCAAAGGTCAGATTGGGGAGGGAGTAAAGCTTGGTCGCTGCCGCGATCGCTTGTGGGTCGTAGTCGATTCCCAGGATCTTCGTCGCGCGCAACTCTCCGGCGAGGAGAAAGGCACCATATCCACTGCCGCATCCGAGGTCGAGCAGCGACGAAAGCGGAGCGTGCTCACGCAGGATCGTCCTTGCCCATTGATACCGGGTAAGGTGGTGAATCCCCGTGAGGTCCCCGGCGGTGATGTAGGTTTCGAGGTCAAGGTCGACGCCGGGCGTGAAGTGCTCGTCGATGACACGATCTCCGGAAAGAACCGCCACGGGCGGCTCCGAAGAGGTCTCTCGGCTGGAATCGGTCTCGCTCTTCTCGTTCGACTTGCTCATAGGGCTCCTGCACTCGGGCGAGGGTTCTGCTTACGATATACGAGAGGACGTCTCGCGGCGATCGGCGCGCCGCTCCAGAAGAGGTAGCGATATTCGCTGGCGTCTGAATCACCGGCGACCGCGACCTCTCGCGCTTCCCTGGCTGGCGGTGGCGTCATCCGCTCGAGGACCGAACGACGCGCGAAAAACCCCGCCAGGTGCCGGCGAAAAGCCGGCCCCGCCTGACCGGGTGGTGCCGGCGGCCACGGCCGGCAGTACCTTGGATGCATGGCCGCTCGTCCGCCGCGCCTGCCCGTGACTCCCAAGGCGCCCCATGCGCCGCACGCATCCCATCCGGCCCTTCCAGTAACTACCGTGCCGGCCGCCGCGAAACCGCCCGCTGGCACCGGCAATGGCAACGGTGCGAAGCCGAGCGCACGCCAGGCCGCCGCCGCGTGGCGGCGTTTCTACGACCATCCGTCGGTGCATCGCCGCCATCTCGAGTACCTGGGGGGCAGGAGCCTCGACTCCTCGCCGACGATGTTCCTCACCTCGCCGACACCGCGACCCGAGCCGCCCGCCGAGATTCGTCCGGTGACCGACCTCGCGGCGCTGCTCCACGACGACTTCGAGGTCGCACGATCGCTTTGGGACCGAGATTTCCTGCTCGTGCATCTCGACATCGAGCACGTCCACTTCGATGCCCCCTGGGAGCCGCTGCTTTACCCCAAGCGCAGCCTGTTCGTGCAGCGCGATGTCGTCGCGGCGATCGCGGCGCTGCTGGCGGAGTTCGGCATCGAGGCGCTGCATCTGCTCACCGGACGCGGGCATCATTTCGTCTGGAAGGTCGGCCGGAAGGAGGCAGCCTTCGTGGCGCTCGCGCGTCTCGCCACGCTCGGCGACGGACTGCGCGCGACCTACGCCATGCCGCAGCCGCCGCAGGGCGAAACCGTGGGCGAGGCCGCCGGCGCCGCCTGGGACGGACTCGGCAAGGTGATGGAGTACCTCGGCCACCGGATCCTGGCGGCGAGCGGGCGCTCGCCGGTGCCGGTCGAGCTCACCGCCGTCATCGTCGGTCCCGGTGCGCACGGCCGCGAGATCGTCGCCATCGATCTCTCGGAGTACGCCGATCCGCTGCACAAGCGGGCGGTGCGCCTGCCCTACACCGCCTACCTCAAGGCGGAACGCCGCGGGTGGATACCGCCGCCGCCAGCGAAGCTGCCGCTGCTCGTCGCGATTCCCGATCCGGGTGACGAGGAAGTGGCGATCCGCACCATGCGTGACCTCGACCTCGCCGCGGCGCTCGCCCATAGGACCCACACGGCGATCCCCGACGCGTCGGTCGCCATGGAGGGACTCGTCGCGGCGTACGAAACGAGCGAGCTCGCCAACTTCCATCGACGGTTCTACTCCCTGGAGCCCGATGCGCCGGAGCAGTGGTTCGCGACTTACGACCGCATCGACCTCGGTGCGCTGCCGGCCTGCGCCGCCCGGATTCTCGAGCACCCGAACGACCTGTTGCTGCAGCCCGGGGCGATCCAGCTGCTGGTACGTGTGCTACTCGCCCAGGGCTGGCACCCGCGGCATGTCTCCGGGCTCATCCGCTCGCGCTACGAGCGGCCCTACGGCTGGCTCACGGACTTTCATTTCCACGATCCGGCAATGCGGGCCGAGGTCTACACGCGGATCTTCGCCGGTCTGATCGCCCTCGGCAACGACCAGATGGTCGACTTCAACTGCACTTCGACGCAGGAGAAGAGCCTCTGCCCGGGCACCGGCTGTCCGTGGAATCTCGAGGCGCTGCGCACCGCCGCGCAGAGCGGCGGCGGGCATGGCTGAGGTGACGCTCTCCGAGCTGCCGCTAGGGCTCTCGACCGGCGCTTTCTGGCGCGCCCCGCTGGGCGATTGCCTGGCGCCGATCCGCGCCGCCGGTTTCCGCCAGATCGAAGTCGCTTCGGCGCCGTCGCATCTCGACTATCACGACGCAGCCGCCTGCGTCGCCGCGGCGGCGCAGATCCGGGAGCTCGGGCTCGAGGTGCATTCGTTCCACGCGCCGTTTGCCGAACGCATCGACATCTCGGCCCTCGATCCCGGGGAGCGCGACGGCGCGGTGCGCGAGATCTCCCGCGCCGCCGAGGCGGCGGCGATCCTCGGTGCGCGCTACTTCGTGCTCCATCCCGGTCCGGAGACGACCGGAGTGCCGCGGGAGGAGCGACTCGACCGGATGGATTGCGCGCTCGAGGCGCTCGACCGCATCGCCTGGCGGGCCGGCGAGCTGGGCGTCGGCCTGGTGCTCGAGAACATGCTGCCGCATCTGTTCGCGGGGCACGTGCGCGATCTACTCTGGCTGCTCGGGGGGCTGGCATCGAACAACGTCGGCATCTGCCTCGACACCGGCCACGCCTTCCTCTCCGGCGACCTGCGGCATGTCGCGCACAAACTGGCGGGGCATCTCTGGATGGTGCACGCGAGCGACAACCGCGGCGGCCACGACGATCACCTGCCGCCGGGGGAGGGGGCGATCGT
>JBDTQT010000163.1:0-9271 GCA_039932055.1 Thermoanaerobaculia bacterium | reverse complement strand
GGCCGATCGTCGGCCAGTTCTTCAAGCTCGTGGGCGCCCACGTCGTGTCGATCTCACGCGAGCGCGACCACACCTGGCGCGAGGTGCTCGCGCACATCGATCCGGACTCGATGGTGGTCATTCTCCCCGAGGGGAGGATGAAGCGAGCGAACGGTCTGGACTCGAAAGGTCAGCCGATGACGGTGCGCGGCGGCATCGCCGACATTCTGGAGGCGATTCCCGAGGGTCCCATGCTGGTCGCCTACAGCGGCGGTCTGCATCACGTCCAGGCTCCCGGCGAGAGCCTGCCGCGGCCGTTTCGCAGGATCCGCATGAACTTCGAACTGATCGACATCGCCACCTATCGCGCCGAGCGGCTGCTGGAGGCCGATGGACCGATCGGCTTCAAGCGCGCGGTGGTCGAGGACCTCGAAAGGCGACGCGACCGCAACTGCCCCATCTGATCCTCCAGGCCAGCCTCGCGTCAGGCGCGCGAATTCCACAGCCGGTCTGGATCACCGCTCAGCAGGTTCGCCGCCCGGGCATACACGAACAGCAGATCGGAGAGTCGGTTGAGGTAGGGCAGCGTCCAGCTGCCTACCGGCTCCTGCCGCGCCAGTGTCACCAGTATCCTTTCCGTCCGCCGGCAGACGGTGCGCGCCACGTGCAGGTTCGCCGCAACGGCGCTGCCGCCGGGCAGAATGAAGTTCTCGAGCGGGGGCAGGCGTGAGTTCCAGACGTCGATCTCGCTCTCGAGCCAGGAGACATGACGCTCCTCGATGCGCGGCAACGGACGCGCCGCCTTATCCGCCTCGGTGACGCAGAGGTCCGAGCCCAGGTGAAAGAGATCGTTCTGAATCCGCAGAAGGGGCACCGCGAGATCCTCCGCCAGCCGCTGGCAGAGCACGACGCCGAGCTGGGCGTTGAGCTCGTCGACGGAGCCGTAGCACTCGACCCGGATGTCGTCCTTGGCAATCCGCGCGCCGGAGCCGAGAGCGGTCGAGCCGTCGTCGCCGGTGCGGGTGTAGATTCTGGTCAGTCTCGGCATGGGCGCATTCTAGACTGGGCGCTTCTGGTTCACGCCCGAAGTGACCCAACCGGTCCGATGGGCGCTAGGATGGCCAGCCATGATCAGCGACCAGGAACTTTATCGTCGGCGCTTCCTCCTCTTCCTCGCGCTCGCCGTGTCGGGGATCTTTCTCTACATGATCAAGGGCTTCCTGATCGCGCTCGTCCTCGGCGCCGTCTTCAGCGGGCTGGCCAGCCCCCTGTTTTCCTGGCTGCTCGGAAAGATGCCGGGAAAGCGCTCGCTCGCTTCGGTGCTGACACTGCTCATACTCCTGCTGGCCGTCGGCCTGCCGCTCATCGCGTTCCTCGGCCTGGTGGCCGCCAACGCCCTCGAGATCGGCCAGATCGCGATGCCCTGGATCAAGCAGAACGCGTCGCAGCCCTCGCTCCTCGAACAGCGACTGGTGGAGCGCCTGCCCTTTCTCTCGTACATCGAACCTTACCGGGAATCGATCATCTCGGCCCTGGGCACGATGGTGCAACGCGCCGGCAGCTTCCTCTTCAACAGTCTCTCTTCCCTGACGGGCGGAACGGTGCACTTCCTCCTCAGCCTCTTCATCCTGCTCTACGCCATGTTCTTCTTTCTCAAGGAGGGCGGCGAGAGCCTCGACAAGACCCTTGCGCACATCCCGCTGCCCGAGGAAGACCGGCGCCGCCTCGTCCACCGGTTCGTCTCGGTCGCCCGGGCGACCATCAAGGGAACGCTCGTAGTGGGTATCGTCCAGGCTGCCCTCGGCGGGCTCGCATTCTGGGTGGTGGGAATCGAAGGCGTCGCCTTCTGGTCGGTGCTGATGTTCATTCTGAGCGTCCTGCCCGGTATCGGCGCCGCCCTGGTCTGGATCCCGGCGGTGGTCTACCTGCTGATCATCGACCGCACCGGCGCCGCGATCGGCCTCGCGATCTGGTGCGCGATCGTCGTCGGAACGATCGACAACTTCCTGCGGCCGGCCCTGGTGGGCAAGGACACGCAGATTCCGGATCTCCTGATCCTCATCGGAACGCTCGGCGGCCTGACGCTCTTCGGCGCCGCCGGATTGATTCTCGGCCCGATCGTCGTCGCCCTCTTCATCACCATCTGGGAAATCTACGGCAGCGCCTTTCGCGGCCTGCTGCAATCGCCAGCGGCTAGCGAACCCGGACCTTGAGCGTCCGGCCGATCCAGTTCATGAGCTCACACAGCTCGTCGTAGTCGGAGTGGCGAAGCCGGAACCAGGCGTTCGCGAGATAGCCCTTGTCGATCGCCACGGTCCCGCGCCCGACCGCCGGAACCTCCTTGGCGAAGACGTATGGCCGGATGCGCCGCAGCACGTCGTCGAGGTTCTCGTAGCCCGCGATCCGCCCATCGCGCTCCGGTCGCACTTGCACCGAGCCGGTCGCCAGTCGCCGGCTTGGCGCCACATCGACGCGCCCGCGCAAGATAGCGGCCGCCCAGGCAGCGTAGAGATCGAGGTCGTTGCCAACGCAATAGAGATCCCAGATCCGTTCGCCCGGAGGGCGTGCGCCGATCTCCGAGACCTTGAGCCCCTTGGGGCCGAAGAACCACTCCATGTGGGTGGCCGAGGTGCCGATACCCAGAGTCCGGATCACCTTTCGTCCGAGGTCGCGCAGCTCCTGATAGCTCTCCATGCCGACCCGATTCGTCGCCGCGATCTGCGGCGCGATGGCGCGGTTCCCGAGGGCCTCCAGCACGCTCGGGTAGTAGTGTGAGATGAACTCGAGGCCGGGCTCGCCGTCGATCGACAGGGTGTCGTAGAAACCTTCGTGCCCTTCGATGAACTCCTCGACCGCCGCTGACTCGCCACGGTCGACTCCAAGAGCCCGCGCCGCGCGCTCGAGCTCGGCCACGGTGTCCACACGAAACGTCTTCTGCGACCCGAGGCCGGCGATCGGCTTCAGGATCAGCGGAAAGCCGTGGATCTCGGCGAACTCGCGCAGCGCGCCTGGCGAAGCGACGGCCGCCGACTCGGCGCACGGAATCTTCGCCTCGCGCAGCGCCTGCTTCATCGCCGGTTTGTCTCGACAGAGTCGCGCCGAGCGCAGCGAGAGCCCGGGCAGGCCGAGCGCTTCGCGAGCGCCGGCGGCGCTCTCGATCAGCCGCTCCTCGACGGTCTCCAGACGGTCGACCGGGGCGCCCCTGGCGAGCCGGCGCACCGCCAGCGCGACTTCGTGCGAATCGAACGGATCACGGACCTGATCCCAGGCGTCGAGATGGCGCTTGAGGCCGGCGCGCAACCGCGACTGCGGGGTCGAGCCGATACCGGAGACGCGCACGCCGAGTTCCTTCGCCGCTCGCGCAAAATCGTGGAACGCCGCGAAGAGATCGGGTCCGAGCAGTACGATGTGCATATTGGACCGGCATCCTACCAAGGACGCCTGCAGCCGGACGGAATGGAGAATGCCGCAGACGTTCCGGTCCGTCGCTGCGTAAACTGAAGGTGGCCCGGTGGAATCGCATTCCGCGATCGTTCGGGCCGAAGGAGTGCTCATGACGCTGCTGCTTCGTCGCCGGTCCGCCTCTCGCCTGTTCGTCGCCGGACTTTTCGCCCTGCTGGCGCTTCCGGCGGTCGCCGCCGCCGACTCCGCACGCGACGCCGAAGCGGTCGTTTCCGCGGCCCGTCGCTCGCTCGGACGCTTCCAGGCGGATCCGGAGATGGCCTGGTTTCGCGATCATGTCGGTTCGGCGGTCGCCGTGCTCATCGTCCCGAAGCGCGTGCGCGCCGGACTCATCTTCGGCGGCTCGGGCGGAGTCGGCGTCCTGCTCGCGCGCGACCCTGCGACCGGCGAGTGGGGGCAACCGGTGTTCTACAACTTCGGCGGCGCCTCCATCGGCCTGCAGGCGGGCGGCGAGCGCTCGGAGGTGATCCTCCTGCTGCAGTCGCAGGCGGCCCTCGACTCGTTCCTGAGCCCCAAGCTGCAACTCGGGGCTGAGGCGGCGGTGGCCGCCGGCCCGGTCGGCGCCGGCGCCGGTGGGAGCGCCTCCGCCGACATCCTGTCCTTCGTGCGGTCGAAAGGGCTCTACGCCGGCGCCACTCTCGACGGCACCGTCATTCAGCCGGCCGCGGATCGCAACGCTGCCTACTACGGTGCCGCGATCACATCGGCCGATATTCTGGTGCGCAAGATCGTGCAGAACGCTCATGCCGACGGTTTACGTGGCGACCTGAAGCGCACCGCGCTAGCGTCGCCCGGCGGCTGAGCCCGCTCTTCGCGAGCCCACGCTAACTCGCTGGCGGCTCGGGACCGGCGCCCGCTCGACCATCCCCGCCGAGGGCGAAGACCGCCGCCGCGAGCAGCGGCAGCACGTGCATCAGGAGGCGATCGAGCGCCGAGCTCAAGTGCCAGGCCAGATCGTAGGGACTGAGCACGAAGGCGAGAGCGTAAAAGGTGAAGGTGACCGCGGCGGCGCCGCTCAGCAGGACGGCGCCCGGAGCCACTCTCCAGCGGAGCCTGCCGCCCCACAACAGCAGGCCAAGCCCGAGCAGCGGCCAGGCGAATCCCCAGAGGGCGCCGCCGGTACGCGGATCGAAGTGGCGCAGCGTCTCCGCCGCCACGAGGCGCCAGCGCTCGAAGTCGAGAAGTTTTGCGACTTTGCCGCTACCGCCCAGAAACGTCGCGCGCTCCGGCACGAGCGGAGCCCAAGTCAACTTGAAGAGGAGGAGCGCAGCCACCCCGGGGAGCGCGCCCAGAGCGAACCCCAAGGTACGTCCCAGGGACCTCGACCTCGCCTCTCCGCGAACCGCTCCGAGATCGCCGCCGCGCAGCAGGCGGAGCGCAAGAAAAAGGAAGAGCAGTGTCGCGGCCAGGAGCGCTCCCTCGTCCTTCGTCCAAAGCATGAGGCCGAGGACAAACCCAGATAGCGCCGGAGGGAGTTCCGGAGCCGCGCGGTCCTGGAGACAGGCGACGAGCGGCAGGGCGGCGGCGAGCGCGAGATAAGCCAGGGGGAGGTCCGCGACCTGCGCGAACGCCCATTTCCAGACCACCGGAGTCGAGAAGACCAGGAGGACCGCCGGTCCAGCGAAGAGCGGAGCCCCGCAGATTCTCACCAGGAGATGCAGCGCCGCGGCCAGGCCGATCGCGAATCCCAGGCTCATCCCGAGGGGCACCGAATTGGACTCGTTGCCGACGAGCTCCCATTGGGCCGCCACCGCACCTCCCAGAAGCAGCGGATACTCGGGGTGCCCTTCGCTCCGAGCACCAAAGAGCTCTGGCAAGCGCGCAGCCTCTGCGCGCGCGAGAAACCGGGCACTCGAATTCCAGATCGCCACCGCGTCCCACATCCCGGCAGGCTGCGCCCGTTGCCAGGTCCGGAAGGTGTCCAGCAGCAGCAGGGCGGTGACCACCAACAAGACCCCGGTCGCCAGGCGTACCGCGGTGGTGCCCCGCGGCGCAGGCGCTCTTCCGACGTGGACCTCGACTGCGGCGACGGCAATGCTCCGAGGTGCGCGGCGCGCCGTGAGTGCGAAGGCAGCGACGAGTCCGAGGGCAGCGACGCTCCAGGGCAGCGGGCCGTCGAGTCCGCACCAGCGAGCCGCGAACAGAGCACATGACGGTATCCCGAAGGCGAAAGCCGGTCCCCAGGCGAGGGCCCATCGCAGGCGTTCGCTGCGGCTCCACCCGACACCACCCAGCCAGCGGTAGAGCAACGCCGCGGCGCCGACACAGAGCATGAGCGGCATTGCGATCACGGCGGGCCCGCGCCACCGAGACGGACCAGCGTCAGGACACCGTCGACTGGCTCAGCCAAGAACCCGAGACCGCGGCGTCGGGTCGCGGACTCGAGTGCCGCCAGCGCAGCTGCATGTCGACCGGGATCGTCGAAAACGCACAGCACATACCGGGGCTCACCCTTCCACCCCTCCCCGGCGACGGCGTCGACCGCGAACGCCAGCGACAAAACCGTGGGCGCCAGGCTGTACTGCGCGGCGAAGTAGCGCTGCCCATAAGAGGATCTGGCGCTCGAATCGAGCAGGAGAATCGCGCCAGCAGAAGCGCGCAGGCGGGGCCGCACTCGGTCGAAGCGCGCGAGGTCCTCACCGAAGAACGGCGGAAGGACGGCGACAGAGCCGATCAACCGCTCCCCGCGCAAGACGCCGAGCGCCCAGACCGGCAGGAGAAGCGCCAGGAAGAGGATCGCCCGAATCGACAACACCCTCGCACGCACCTGGTCTGGAATCGGCAACCTCCCTCCAGGAATGTTCGCGGGAAGATCAGCTCCGCAGAGTGCGAAACGGACTGGGGCCGGCAGCCTGAGCAGGCTTCAGCACCCCAGCCAGGAAGTCTATTCCGCGGCGACGAAGGTCGTCACCCTGCTGCCAGCCGCAAGGAAGCCCGCGGCCGAAGCGCTGCTTCAGCTCAGGCTGACCTCTTCACCGCCGTCGTCGTCGTCACCGCCGTCGTCACCGCCGTCGTCGTCGGCGTCGTCGTCGCCACCGTCGTCATCGGCGTCGTCGTCGGCGTCATCGCCACCGTCGTCATCAGCGTCATCGGCGCCGTCATCGTCGGCGGCGTCATCGGCGCCGTCATCGTCGGCGGCGTCATCGGCGGCGTCGTCATCGGCTTCACCGTCCGCGCCATCGTCATCATCGGCCGCGTCTTCAGCGTCATCGGCGTCGAGCATGTCGTCGGCCGCCTCGAGCTCGAGACCCTCGTCCTCCCAGGCCTCTTCCGCGACGTCGAGGTTGAGATCTTCTTCTTCGTAGACCGTGTCCTGCGCCTCGGCCGAGGCATACTCCGTGGAGTAGTCCTCCCAGCTCAGCTCGTCGTAGCTGTAGCTCGAATCGAGATAGGAGTCGCTCGAAGAAAGATCGGCGTCGGAGATGTCCGCGACAGTGAAGTCGACATCGAGATCGAGCTCCATCGATGCATCCCAATAGTCCCAGCTCTCGACCGAGTAAGTGTCGACGGTCTCCCAGTACATCGTGTCGTAAGAAGTGAAGGAGGCCTCGACCCAGACATCGACCTGGACCCAGTCGGCGCGGTAGTCAGGGCCGACATAGTAGGAGTAGCAGTCCCACTCACCCTGCAGAACATCGACCAGCACCATCGCGGTCAGAAAAGCGTCGACCGAAAGCTGTGCCGTGGAAATCTTGTTCGACTGCGCGATCAGGCGGGCGAGCTCGGCCTCGGTGCCCTTGTCGCCGTTCTTCTTCGCCTTGGCCTGCATGGGAGCGAGCTTGTTGGCGAACTCGGCCTGCGACGCCTTTATCTTCTCGAAGTTGGCCTTCTCCTTCGCCGAGAGTGCGCCGCCCTGCTTCGCTCGCAGGCCTTCGCTGCCATAGCGGGCGCGCAGCGCGGTGTAGGAGTTGTCGAGCTTCCCGAGGTAGCCGTCGACCTTCGCGTCTTTCACACCTGTTCGCGGCCAGGCGGTCTTGACTTTCGCCAGTGCCGTGCTGCCCTTGGACAAGCTGTCAAAGAGCTTCTTGTCCTTGGCCTTCATCTTCTTTTCGCTGTCCGCGATGGAAGCCCGGAGCTCCTTGATGCCGCCGAAGAATGGCGCCTGCTTTTTGTTCTTCGGATCGAGCTTGCCTCCCGAAGCCTTCGAAGCCTTGAGGATTCCGGCCACGGCCTTCTTCGACTCGGCGAGCAGCTGCTTGCCATTGACCTGCTTGCCTGGCGCCGGCTTGGCGGCGGGCTTGCCGGCGGCCGGCTTCGCTGCAGCGGGCTTGGCGGCCTGAGTAGCCGCGACGGCGACGCCCGTGGCGAGCGCTCCGAAGGCGAAAAAATTGAACAACATCAGCGGCCAGATCGAACTCTTGAGTGCCTTCATGTCCATCCTCCTTGGGCAACAACAGTCCATGGATGACGCGCAGCCGGCTGCGGCATCCGACGAAGTCAAGTAGAAAGAGGCGACCCCCCTCCCCACGGAAAGGTTGGAAGGCACGGTTTCCTGAACCGATTGGCGGCGGAGCATACCTCGCCTGCAGTTCGGGCGAAAGCCGGGCCACGGCGAGCCCCCAAGCCCACAGCCGCCAGGAGGGCAGGGCCGTTTCCGGCTGAAATCCCACCGCTCCTGAAAGCCGCCGCCGGGGGGTCATGTCCGGTCAAGTGGTGTACGAAGGTCACGGATCGGCACGTGGCAGATCTCAGGCTGCGGGTAAGAGCTGAGGTCGTGCTGTTCGGCGAGCAGAGCTCCGACGAGTCGGGCGATGGCGGCGCGATTCGGGAAGATGCCGACGACGTCGGTCCTGCGACGGATCTCCTTGTTGAGCCTTTCTGGCGGGTTGTTGGACCAGATCTGCCGCCAGTGCTCTTTCGGAAAGGCGGCAAAGGCGAGCACATCTTCGAAGGCTTCAGCGAAAATCTCCGCTGCGTCGGGCCATCGTGCCTCGAGGGCGGCCAGGACATGCTCGGCCTGCTGGCGCACTGCAGCCGCGTCCTGCTGCAGAAAGATCATGCGAAACAGCGCGGCGACGCCAGGCTGCGAGGCTCTCGGGATCTTGGTCAGCACATTCGTGGTCAGGTGCGTGCGGCAGCGCTGCCAGCGCGAGCCGGTGAAGACCGAGGCGATGGCGGCCTTGAGACCCGCGTGGGCGTCGGAAACGACGAGCTTCACGCCGGACAGGCCTCTCGCCTGCAGGCTGCGCAGAAACGAGAGCCAGGCGGCACCGTCTTCGCTGGTAAAGACGTCGACGCCGAGGGCTTCGCGCTGACCTTCACTAGATAGACGCCCGTCGCGACGACCACGCTGACGTTGACGCCAGTGCCTTCCTCGCGGCATTTCATGACGAGGGCGTCCAGCCAGACGTAGGGGTAGGCGAGCTTCAGCGGTCGCTGGCGGAAGGCTTCGATAGCCGGATCGAGATCGGCGACGATCTCCGACACGCGAGACTTGGAAATGCCGGAGAGTCCCAGCGTCTCGAGCAGGCGCTCGACGCGTCAGGTCGAAACACCCAGCACATAAGCCTCGGCGATCGCCGCCATCAGGGCCTTCTCCGAGCGCCGGCGCGGTTCGAGCAGCCACTCCGGAAAGTAGCTGCCCTTGCGCAGCTTGGGGATCTGCAGGTCGATCTCGCCTGGGCGCGTCTCCCAGGGCCGCCCGCGGTAGCCAGCGAATCGATCGACTGTCGTCGAGTCAAGGCGGGGAGCCTTCCGGTGAACGAGGAGCGGTGGGGCGGACGATTCAGCGAAAAAAACAAAGGCCCACGAATCGTTGGATTCGTGGGCCCGAAGAAATACTTCCCGGCAACGACCGACTCTCCCACCCACCTGCGCAGGCAGTACCATT
>JBDTQT010000162.1:0-9287 GCA_039932055.1 Thermoanaerobaculia bacterium | reverse complement strand
TAGAACTCGGTCAGGCTCGACTCGAGCGGGCCACCTGCCGCGTCGCGCAGGCGGATCGTCACGTCGCGCGTCTGGAACAAGACGTCCGGGTTGGCCGCTACGTCCTGCACCTTCGTGTTGCGCTGCCCGAGATAGGTGAGGGCGAAGGTGTACGAGGCCGGCAAGAGCTCCTTATGCACCTCGCCGCCGGAGGTGGCGCCGAAAGTCCGCCAGCCGCCAGCGTAGAACTCGGTCAGGCTCGACTCGAGAATCCCGCCCAGCGAGTCGCGGAGCCCGATGGCGATGTCGTGGGTCTCGAACAACACGGCCGGATTCGCCGCGACGTCCTGCACCTTCGTATTGCGCTGCCCGAGATGGGTGAGCGCGAAGGTGTACGAGCCCGGCAGGAGCTCCTTGTGCGCTTCCCCTCCGACGGTAGCCCCGAAGCTCCGCCAGCCGCCGGCGTAGAACTCGGTCGAGGTCGCGTCGAGGATTCCACCTGCAGAATCCCGGAAGCGCAGCGCAACATCCCGGGTGGCGAACTGCACCATCGGATTCGCCGCGATGTCCTGCGCCTTTGTGTTGCGCTGGCCGAGGTAGGTCAGGGCGAAGGTGTAGGAGGCAGGCAGGAGCTCCTTGTGCACCTCGCCGCCGGTGGTCGGGCCCAAGGGGCGCCAGCTGCCTCCATAGTACTCGGTCGAGCTCGCCTCGAGAGTTCCTCCACCCGAGTCGCGGAACCGGATCGTGACGTCGAGGGTCGCGAAAAGGACCTCCGGGTTCGTCCCGACGTGCTGCGTTTTCTGCACCGACGCTCCACCGTAGCTGAGCCGGAACGAGTAACTTCCCGCCGGGATCGCGAGCGCCACGCGCCCATCCACACCTGTAGTCCCGAACGGCTTCCATCCCGCCTGGTAGTAAGTTGCCACTGCTCCCGCGATCCCCTGTCCGAAGGAATCGACGAGACGCACTGTCGGCAGCGTAGTCGCGATCTCGTACGGCCCGCCGGTCGAAACCGGACTCCAGTTGCCCGCCGTATCGACGGCGCAGAGGTGGAAGTACCAGTTGCCGGGCGCCAGAGCCGCGCTCGTCGCGGCGAGGGACGTCTCCTCCACGAGCTTCGTCGCCGGGCAGTTCGCCGTCGCAGCGGTCGAGAAGAGGTAGCCGTAACCGTCGACGCCGCTCAGCGCATCTTCTGCCGCGCTCCATGAGATGTCGATCGTTGTGTCGGCGATCGGCGTCGAGCTGTGGCTACTGCCGACGATGGCCGGCGCCGATGGCGAGGTGAGGTCGATGCGGTAAGGACCGTGTTCGAGCGCCGTCGAGCAGTTGCCGGCGACATCGCAGGTCACGAGATGAATGAAGTGATCGCCCTCCCCGGCCGCGAGGGCGGTCGAATGCGGGTCGCTGCTCTGGGCGATATCGATCACGCTGTCGGGCGTCGTCCCCGGAGTCGCGTCGAGAACGAAGGAGTAGCCGGCAAGGCCGGAGCCGCCGGGCTCGTCGGCCGCTCCCGACCAGGTGAAGCCGATCGTCGCGACGTTCGACCAGCCGTCTTCTGGATGGGTGCTGGTGAACGAGGTCGGATTCGTCGGCGGCACCGTCTCGTGCGGCTCCATGGCGATGTTCGACAGCGCGATGCCGCGGACCTGATTCGGGCCGCTGAGGATGGTCTCGCGGGCGTTACCGGTGACGTACATCCGCTCGATGTGGTTGGTGAGCGTGTCGGTCCAGTAGAGCCGGTTGCCGGCCTGATCCAGCGCCAGCATCAGAGGAGATGGCTCCGCCGGCGGGATGGAATTGAACTCACTACCGTCATGACGCGATCGATATACGCCCCCGGTGAAGGGAACGGTCGACACTGTGCTGTAGAGGCGATCGTGTTCCGGATCGACCGCGACATCGAGGAAACCGCCGTTGCTGTTGAGCACCTCGACCTGCCCGCCCGAGAGTGACAGGCGTACGATGCGGCCCCCAACGGCCGACTCCGCCCAGTAGATCTTGTCGGCGACGAGGTCGAGGGAGAGCCCGATCGGCTGGTAGATGCCGGAGAAGAAGACGTCTTCGATTCCGGATCCGTCGAGATTAGCCCTCCGGATGGCGCCGGGACTGTCCACGTACTCGGTCCAGTAGATCTTCTGATGTACGAGGTCCAGTTCGATGTCGAAAGGAAAGCCGCCGGTCCCCGAAACTACCGTCTCGATCGCCGAGCCGTCGAGGTTCGCTCGCCGGATGGCGGCGAGCCCGCTTTCGGCCCAGTAAACCTTGCCTGCGGAGTCATCGATCGCGAGCCCCCGGGGTGAGTTGAGGCCGGCAATGAGGAGAGTACGTTCCGAGCCGTCGGTGCGGATGCGTTCGAGCGTGCCAAAGGCCCCCTCCGTGAAGTAGACAAATTGCGCGGCGGCCGGATCGGGCACGACGACGTAGGGCCCACCGTCGACCGCCGGACTCCAGTTTCCCAGCGCGTCGACTGCGCAGGCGTGGAAGTAGTAGGTCCCCGGCTGGTAGACATCCGATTTCGCGGAAGTTGCGGTCGCCGGCGCATTGAGCACATTCGGACAAGCGTAGGTCGGTTCGTCGCTGAACCCCCACCAGTATCCGGCGAGCCCGGCGATGGCATCGACCGGCGGCGTCCAGGTGACCTCGATCTCGCCGTCGAAACCGGGAGTCCCGTGGGTCGGACTCTGCAAATTGGTCACTGGACCCGGCCCCTGGGTGTCAATCACGTAGGGTCCGGCGCTCGCCGTCGGCCCCCAGTTGCCGACCCGGTCGATGCCACAGATATGGAAATACCAGGTGCCCTCTCCAAGTGCGACGCCCGGAATCTGGGTAGCGTCTGGCGCCAGGACGACCGCCGGCGGACAGGAGGGCGCCGAACTGTCCGTGAACGTCCAGCTGTAGCCGCCGTGACCGCACATCGCATCGACACCCGGCGTAAAGGCAACGATGACCGTCGCATTGGCGTTCGGCGCGCCACCATCGTGGGTGCTGTGGATCGCGGTCGGCGCCGTCGGCCCGGTGAGATCGATGGCGTAGCCCGGGCTCGGACTGCCGGCGCAGTTTCCGGCGCGATCACAGGTCTGCAGACGGAAGAGCTGGCCGGGAGATTCGGGAAGCGTCTCCGTATAGAGCTGCGGGTCCGCACCGTGCGGCAGATCGACGATGTCGTCCGCGACGCCGAACGGGGGGCCGACCCACTCGATGGAATAGCCCGCGAGACCCGAGCCGCCGGGCTCGTCGGAGGCGCCCGACCAGCTCATGGTGAAGGTGGGCTCGCCGGTGCACTCGCCTTCGGTGTGCTCCAGGCTTTCGAGCACCGTCGGCCCGTTCGGCGCGGATTGGTCGACCTGGAAGTTGCGCACGAAGTCGTCGCCGGCGATGCCGTCACCGTTGCCGTCGATCATCTGGCCTTCGTTGTCGATGAAGTTCGAACCCGCGCAGACGAAGAAGCGGTAATGGGCGCCGTGGAGGTAGCCGCCTGCGGGGTGGACCGTCATTCGGCGGCTCGCCGCGTCGAAGTAGATCCATTCGATCGGCACCTGGGCGTCGCTCGCCAGAGCGCCGAAAGCGCAAC
Source organism: Thermoanaerobaculia bacterium (assembly GCA_039932055.1). Lineage (GTDB taxonomy): Bacteria > Acidobacteriota > Thermoanaerobaculia > Multivoradales > JAGPDF01 > JAGPDF01. Next base: position 5,737 of record JBDTQT010000162.1, on the reverse strand, counting down.
CTTCGGTCTCGACCGTGAAGTCGCCCCCATCGGCTACCAGCAAGACTGTGGTGGTGAAGAGGTAGCCGCTCGTCCCGACGGCGTAGTCAGCGTTCGCCATCGGCTCGCTCAGGGTCACGATGAGGTCATAGATCGCCACCCGCGTCGGTTCGTTCTCTTCCAGTTGCTCGTTTCCGCTGTCGAAGACGGTTGCCACCGAGAGGACTGTGGGCGGCGGAGCGAGCGCGCAGTCGCCGCGCAGCACGGTCAGACTGTTCGCAGTCAAATTGGCCACTGCGAGATCTATCCGGCCGTCGAGATCGAGGTCCGCGGCCACAAGACCCACCGAGCCGTCGCCGGCCGCGAAGTCGGTCCTCGCCGCAAAGGTTCCGCCGCCCTGCCCGAGCAGCAGGCTCACGCTCGCACCGCCGGCGTTTGCCACCACCAGATCGAGCCAGCCGTCGCGGTCGAAATCGGCCGTCGCCACCGTGCGAGCGTTCACTCCCGCGGGATAGTTCACCGCCGGGGCGAAAGTTCCGTCGCCCACTCCGAGCAGGACGGAGAGGTCGCTGCTGCTGTAGTTGGCCACCGCCAAATCCGCCGCTCCGTCGCGATCGAAGTCACCGATCGCGATCGACGACGCGGTGCTGCCGGTCGCATACACCGCCTGCGGCGCAAAGGTTCCATCGCCCATGCCGAGCAGGACGCTGATCGTCCCGCCGTTCGAGTTGGGCACCACGAGATCGATCGCACCATCGCCGTCGAGATCGGCCGCTTTGAGCTGGTAGGCACCACCACCGGTCGCGTAGGCGACTGCCGCTGCGAAGGTGCCGTCGCCGTTGCCGGTCAGCACGCTCACCGAGCTACCGAAGTAGTCGCCCACGGCGAGGTCGAGATCTCCGTCGCCGTCGTAATCGGCCGCGACACTCGCCACCGGCCCTGCACCCGCGCCGTAGTGCACCGCCGGTGCGAAGTCGCCGGCACCATTGCCGAGCAGGATCGCGAGATCTTCATAGTTCGTCACCGCGAGATCGAGGTCGCCGTCGTGATCGAGATCGGAGGCATCGACGGAGTAGGGCGTGCCGCCCGTCGCAAAGTGCACAGTGGCCGCGAAGCTGCCGTCGCTGTTGCCAAGATGCAGTCCGACGCCACCGGCGTACAGATCGGCGGAGACCAGGTCGGGCCGACCGTCGCGATCGAAGTCGCCTGCCGCCACCGCGATCGGACCAGGCCCGGCCGCAAGCGGCGAGCCGGGTGCCGGAGTGAACTGCATCGAGTCCCCGCTGCACGCTTCCAGGCCGCAGCCGCCGCGCAGCAAACTGACGTTGTTGCCGCCGAAATTGGCCACCGCGAGGTCGGCGCGCGCATTGCGATCGAAATCGAGCACCACCAGCGAACGGGCAATAGCACCAGCAGCGAAGTCGACCGCCGCCGCGAAGCTGCCATCGCCGTTGCCTAGCAGCAGGCTCACTGACCCGGCCCCCTGGTTCGCCGTTGCGAGGTCAGCGCGACCATCGCCGTCGAAGTCGGCGATCGCGACCGAGATCGGATTCGCGCCGACCGGGTTGTCGATCGCCGTCTGGAAGGTGCCGTCGCCGTTTCCAACCAGGACGCTGACCGTGTTGCTGGAAAAGTTCGCCACCGCGATGTCGATGACACCATCGCCGTTGAGGTCGCCAAGGCGTTGCGCGGCGTCGTTGGCGCCCACAGGGTAGTCCGTCGCGGCCGCGAAGCTGCCGTCGCCAAGGCCGAGAAGCACGCTCACACTCGAGCTCTGGTTGTTGGTCGTCGAGAGGTCGGGAATGCCGTCGTGGTCGAAGTCGGCAATCGCGACCGAGTAGGGCGCGAGTCCCACCGCGACGAAGACCGGCGCGGCGAAGGTTCCGTCGCCGTTGCCGGCGAGCGTGCTGACTCGATTGCCACCGTAGTCCGCGACCGCGAGATCGGGACGGCCGTCGCGGTCGAGGTCGGCAATTGCCACCGAGATCGGGTTGGTCCCCGCCAGAAAATCGCTGCGGTCGCGGAACGTCCCGTCACCGTTTCCCAGCAGAACGGCGATCCCCCCGTTGTAATTGGCCGCGACGAGGTCCATCGCGCCGTCACTGTTTAGGTCACCGGCAGCGACCGCATAGACCGAGGCGCTTCCGGTCGCGTAGTCGACCTTGGGCGCGAAAGTGCCGTCGCCGGTTGCGAGGAGAAGGCTGATGTCGCCGCTGTTCAAATTGGAGACTGCGAGATCGGTCCGGCCGTCGCGGTCGAAGTCTTCTGCAACGATGAGGGTGGGCGAGGTACCCACTGCGGGCTGAGGAAAGATCAACTCGAGGGGCTCCAGGCAGGCGCCGAAGGCCGCTTCGGCCGCGAACACAACCAGGAACAGGACAGACAGCGAGCGGCACAACGAGACTCGAATGCGCATGCGAACTCCTCCTCGACCCACCACAGAGCAGGAAGGAGGCCAACTCACCCCTCGGATTACGAGTGAATGAAATCAATACTTTAGGAAGGAAGGACCGGCAGAGGATTCGCCCAGCGTTGGTGTCGGACGCACACCCCTGTGCCGTCAGCACACACCTGCAGCCGGAGGCTAAGGCGCGCGACTGAGCCGCGCCAGCCGGCCGCCGGCGCCGGCGAGGACGACGAGGCTGCCGCTCTTCGCCGCGCGCACGGCGTGGAAGCCTTCGACCGAAAGGACGCTGAAGCCTCCCGCAGTCGTCGCTGCCAGGTCGGTGCCAGAGGTGCCGGTGGCGATCCAGCCGCCGCCGAGGGCTACCGGGAGCCGCTCCACGGCCGAGCGAAAGCCGGCCGGCGGCGGAACGATCGGGCTCCACGTCACACCGCGGTCGCGGGTGACGAAGGCGACTTCGCGGCGCTCGTGGTCGGCCTTGAAGTCGCCGCCCACCGCGATCCACTCCTCGGCATCTGCCGCGGAGCCGCCAGCGAGCGAGAAGATGCCCGCGGATTCGAGCCCCTGCCGCAACGGCGCGGCGCGCGACTGCCAATGCGCGCCGTAGTCCTCCGAGAACCAGAGGCGTGAGCGGCTGCCGCCCGTGCCGAACGCCACCTTGCCGCCCGGGAAAATGCGGATCGAGGTGCCACTCGCGGCAAAGGCCGCCTCGCCAGGGAATGCCGCCGGGCGGTCGGCCACCGGGAGCTCGCTCCAGTTCGCGCCGCCGTCGGCGGTCGTGAGAATGAGAAAGCGGCCGTCCAGCGGATCGCCGAAAGCAATTCCCCGACGCTCGTCCCAGAAGTCGAAGCCGTCGAGAAAGCTCTCCGGGCGTTCGTTGCGGTAGACCGCGCGCCAGCTCGTGCCGCCGTCGGCGGTGGCGAGGATGCGCGCGGGCGCGCCGACCGCGAGGGCCAGCGCGCGACGCTGGTCGAAGCCCTCGATATCGCGGAAATCGCGCGCCGCGAATTCGGGCGGCGTGCGCAGCTCGAAGCTCCGCGCACCGTCCGTCGAGAGGGCGATCGTCCCGTGGTCGCCGCTCACCCAGACGACCCGGTCGTCGACCACCGAGAGGCCGCGCAGTGAAACGTCCTGGCCGAGCTGCGAGAAGACCAGCCGCGGCCCAGCCACGGTGGTCGCGGTAGCGTTCTCTCCAGCTGTCTCCCCGGGCGCTGGCGCGCCCGTGCCGGCGAGGGCGACCCACGCTACGAAAAGACCAGTAAGGGAAAGAGGCGCGCTTGGCATCATCGCGCAATCCTCGCCGGCGTGGTTTCGCCGCTCGCTGGATCGAAGCTGAAGAGGGTCGTGTCGGTTTCCGTGCCCGCCGCGACGGTCGCGCCAGGCCCGACGACGCTCCGCTTCAGCACGACCCCTTTACCGATCTTTGCGCCGGGCATCACGACGCAGCATCGCAGATCAGCTTCGGCATCGACGTGCGCTCCGGCCTCGACGATCGTGCGGCGCAGCCTGGCGCTCGGGTCGACCTCGGCGCCCTTGACGACGCGCGCGGCGCGGTTCGAGCCGCGGAAGGTCCAGTCGAGCACACCGTCGAGATATCGCTGCGGCGTGCCGAGGTCGTGCCAGAGGCGCTCGGTGGCAAGCGCGGCGAGCGCCGCGCCCTCGGCGAGGAGCGGTTCGTAGAGCACGGAGACGAGATCGCCTGGGCCCTCGGGAATGCGCGCCAGGAGCTCGGGTGCGAGGACCTGCGCCCCGGCGAAGACCAGGTGGCGCCGCGCCGAGGCGTCGGCGAGGCTCCCCGGCCGGAAGGCGGTGATCGCGTCGTCTTCGAGCGCCACGCCGCCACCGAAGGCGCGCGGGTCGGCCTTGCGGTGGACGAGGAGGGTGGCTGCCGGCCGCCTGCGGAGATGCATCGCGACGAGCTTTTCGATCGGCCAGCGGCAGAGGCTGTCGCCGTTCACGACCAGCACCTGGTCGGCCTGCTCGAGGAACGGCCGCAGCGGCGGCAGGGCACCGCTCGTGCCGAGGAGCTCCGGCTCCTCGGAGTAGACGAGCGGCATGCCGCGGAAGCGGTCGCCGAAGGCGTCGCGAATCTGGTGGCCAAGGTGGTGCAGGTTGATCGCCACCGCCTCACAGCCCGCCGCGCGCAGGCGCTCGAGCGTCCAGGCGAGGAGCGGCCGACCGGCGACTGGCAGCAGCGGCTTGGGAAGCTCCGCGGTCAACGGCCGCAAGCGCTCGCCGCGGCCGGCGGCGAGGACGAGCGCGCGCAGGCGGAGGCGGGGCACGATGGCGGCGGTGCGGGTTCGAGTCGCGGCGGCGCCCGGGGTGTCGCAGCGACCCGGGAGGCTCAGGGAGTGTCGCGGAAGATCATGTCGCGCGGCGCGTCCGGGTGTTCGGCGATGTAGTCCTCGTAGAGCATCAGGTAGCTCTTGCGCAGCGAAGTGGCGAGATCGAAGCCGCAGCGCTTGGCGACGGCTTCGGCCTTGGCACCCTCGAACTCGACGAAGTCACCGATCGGCGTGTGGTCGAGACAGATGGTCTCCGAGCCGAGCCGCCACTCTTCGCGGATCTTCTGGTAGCGCCGCACGACTTCGTAGCCGAGGGCGGTGAACAGCGCCAGAGCGCTCTCGGAATCCTGCACCTCGATCTCGAGCTCGCGGCGGAGTTTGGCCGGCCCTTCGAAAGAGGCCGGGCCCTTGAAGGTGATGAGGGCGCCGCGTCCGTCCTGGCGGACGCGCAGCACACCGCCGGAAGCGTGGAGCTCGCCCTTCCTGTCGAGCAGCCAGTTGTCCTCGTTCGACGGCGGTCCGAGGCGCTCACATTCGAGTTCGAGCAGGCGCGAGCGCAACTGGTCGAGATCGACGCCGGCGAACTTCAGCTCGCGCTCGATCTGCGGCTTCTTGTGTACTCCCGTCATGGACCCATCCTCGTCGGAACGGCCGCCGCCGGCATGGCGGCGAGTCGATCGAGGAAGCGCGCCACGGCGCGGATCCCGGAGTAGAAGTGGCTGATGTTGAACTTCTCGTTCGGCGAATGCAGGCGATCGTCCTCGAGGCCGAAGCCCATCAGCAGCACCGGCACGTCGAGAACGCCGGAGAAGGTGCCGACGATCGGAATCGAACCGCCGCTCCTGGTACGCAGGGCGCGGTTGCCCCAGACCTCTTCGAGCGCCGCGAGCGCCTCCTGGGCGATCGTCCCCGTAGCATCGACCGCCACGGGATCGGCGCCGTGGAGATACTCGACCTCGACCGTGACGCCGGGGGGCGTGACTTTGGCGACGTGTGCCCGGACGAGCTCGGCGATCCGCGCCGGCTTCTGGTCGGCGACCAGGCGGAACGAAACCTTGCAGCCGGCCTT
>JBDTQT010000161.1:0-9321 GCA_039932055.1 Thermoanaerobaculia bacterium | reverse complement strand
TCCTCGTACTGCCACACTTCGAATGAAGGATACGCGGTGTGAAAACCCGAAACGCTCATCCGTCCGTCACTCCCGCTTTGAAGTGTAAAGTCGTAGTGAAGATTGGGTGCAGCCCCAAATCCTAGGCCATCGCTCGCTGCCGCCATTGCTCTCGCTCCCTCGCTTCCAACGGAGGAGACACTGTCTCGCTTGACACTCGCGCGTTGCGCAAGCTTCTCTGAACCCGCTACCGGCAAATTCGAAACCCCAGGCTCGAAATTCGCATTAACAATTGCGCCGCTCTTCTTGGAGAGGCCGAATGTTTGCTGCGTGCGGAAAGTCCCCCCGTTTGGATTGGGCTTTCGATTGTCGCCCTTGAAGCCAGCGAATGACTTAGTCCCAATGTAGGCATCGATGCAGAACCGCTTCCCTTCGCCACCGGGGTCCTTACAGTTGCCAGTTGGATCTATGAACTTCAGCGGATTCCCAGATACGTAGGCGTAGCGATTCCAACCCTGCGGGCGTTTCGCCAGTGCGGCGAAGTCCATGGCCTTGTCGGTACTGAGGAAGCGACTGGTCAGCGGCGACCTGTATCTAGCATGCATGCAGTCCGGTCCCCGATGCGGTTCTCGGCCCGACCAAGGCACTGCCCAAGGCCGGGTAGCGTCTATCTACACCCAGCTCTACGGCGCGGAATCTACGCGCCGCAGGAAGTCAGGCGTTGTTGTGATGGTTGAGCCGTCAGGGAACTCCACAGAAACGATCGTTGCGCCGACGGCGAGGCCTAGCTCTCTGCCATGCTCATCGGATTCGATGGTATCGATTGCATAGACTGATCCAGTTCGCCCAGGCTGGAGTTGTTCGGGCGCGGATTCAACGACTCGCACGACATCACCCCATGTGAGGAGAGCTTCGGTCATTCCGGCTCCTTTTCATCGCCAGTCTTCAGTGGAAGCCACTGCTTGCCGTCTTGCGTGGTGACCTTTGTGCCGTCGGGTCTGACTACATGAGCATGGGGCTCAGCCCCTTCCCCTGGAGCATGCCCTTCGTGGCCCTGGTCAATTCTCGTTCCGGTTTGGCGCCCGCCAGGGCCCTTGACCGCTTGCCACTTCCCATCCGCAGAGGAGCCGATCTTCTGCCCTTGCTCAACGCGAATCGCATTTCCATGCGGATCAACCACCGTTACCGGCTCAGAAACTGGACCCTGATAAGGGTTGGTGTTGGCTGCGGCATCAGTTGATTCGCTACTTGAGGCGTTCTTCAGGATCGACTGAATTGCGTTGATGGAAGCGCTAATGCTCGCACCGATTACCTGACCGTTGGTTTTGGTCCGATCGACAGCATTCGGGCTTTGAAGAACAGCGGCGACGCTTGCGATCACAACGGCTGCGACGCCGACAGCTACAAGACTAAGAGCCGTCCTTCCGTCAGGATCGACAAGCTTTAGCGGATTCCCTTGGACATAGGCGTAGCGGTTCGAGCTCTGAGGCAGCTTCGGGTCTCCTCCAACGGGGTCGGTGCTCAAGAACCGACTCGTCAGCGGGCTTCTGAATCGCGCATGCATGTAGTCCAGTTCCCGACGCGAGTTTGTCGGCGGGAGACTCACTGACTCAACAGCCAGACTCGCAGCTACGAGGGTCCGAGCCTGAATAGTGCGAGTCCGCGTTCCGCCAGCTCGCGCTCGAGCCGGTGATACTCCAGCGAGTCCGGCACTGCCTTGCGAAATCTGGCTGCTTCCGCGCTGGCCTCCGCTTCTCTTCCGAGGTGAATGAGAGAATTGAAGAGGCTGACAGATGACAACTCGGACCTAGGCGCGAGGCTGGTGGCTCGCTCGAAAGTGCGCGCGGCATTCGCCCAGTCCTCATTGACGAAGTAGATACCGCCAATCGTTCCCCACACAGATGCGCGCGTTGGGTATCTTTCAACAAGCTCATTCAGAATCTTGAGCGCGCCCTCGGCGTCTCCGCTGTCTCGCTTTTCAATCGCCTCGTGGAATCGAATCTTCAGTTCGTCTTCACTCATATTCTCGTTCCGCGTCCTCGAGATCCTTGATTTGGTCGTGCCGATGCTTCATTCGCTGTTCCGACTTGGTAGTAAGTTCAATAATGCCCTCGGCTTTTCCCGTGCGAGTGCGATTCTGCTGCGCCTCGATCTCGGCAAGCTGCTGCTCCGCCTCGGCAGCCGTTCCTGCTTTGGCGCGGTCGCCCCGTTGCCTCGATGGAGTCGCTCCTCCTGCTGAGTCGCTAGTTCCACTCTGATCCTCGCTGCTATCGGCGTTCGGAGCATTCGAATTCGCTGCGGTTGTCTCGGAAAAACGAGAGATGAAGGACCCCAGCGCGACGAAGGAGTCTCGGATGCTATTTCCGATAACCTGCCCGTTGGTCATGCTGGGGTTGAGGCTGTTAGGAGAGGCAAGGACAGCGGAAATTGCACCGGCTGTGGCCGTCGTCAGTGCAAAGACCGCCGCTGTCTCCCCAACACAAATATCCCAGACGCACTTGCCAGTCGGGTCAGTGAACTTGAGCGGATTGCCTTGCACATAGGCGTAGCGATTCCAGCTTTGAGGGGATGATGGTGTGCCCAAGACGGGATCCGTGCTGAGGAATCGACTCGTGAGCGGGCTTCTGTATCGCGCATGCATGTAGTCAAGGTCGTCGGCCGTGCTGGAGATGCTGAGAAGGAGGTCGCGTTCGTGGCCGGTGAACTTCAGGGGTTCAGCGTCCTGGGCGGCGGAGGTCGCCTCTCGGCCGAATGGGTAGTAGGTGTGCGTGGCCATGACCGTGCCGGTGGGGCCGGTGATCAGGCGGACCGTTCCCAAGTGGTCTAGGCCGAAGTGGCGCACGCCATCGGCGATCCCACCGAGATTCTGGCCGCCACCCGGGCGCTGCACGACCAGCCCACTCGATGACTCGGCGAAAGACGAACCTCCGCCGCTCGAGCTCGACACGGTCCGGCTCGCGACGACGCCGCCGGGGCGGTGAGCGTAGTCCGTGACCGTGGCCAGGTTGTCCTGAATTCCCACCTCGAGCCAGGCGCGCGTGAGGACCCGCGCGTCGAGACCGCGAAGCGTCCAGATCGAAACAGTACCCCCGCCGCCGACCGCGAGCAGCCGTTCATCGTCGGCCGTGTAGATGTAGGACCAGTACTCCTCTTTGGTCAATCGATCTCGCATCTGACCAGGCAGGTCGAAGGTGTAGTGGTTGCTATTCCAGGCCAAGAGGTTGCCGCCGGCGTCGTAGGTGGAACTCATCGAGCTCAGGCGGTTGGTCACGCCTTCCAGCGGAAACGTCTCTGTCGTCGAACCCGTAGTGACCGAGGTCATGTTGCCGAAAACGTCGAAGCCGTAAGTCTGTATCGGTACTCCGAGCGAGTTGAGCCGCGCCTCGACGAGCCGCGAGTACTTGTCGTACCGGAATTGGTCCGTGCCCAGCGTCTTGATGTTGCCGCCGCCGTCGTAGCCGTAGGTGCCGCTCTGCCAGAGCACCGTATTCGCCGCGTTCTTGACGTCGATCGTCATGGGTCGGGCCATCCCGTTCGCGGCGATCGCCACAGTCTCGCGCGTGCCGTTGCCGTGGAAGACCTGATTCACCAGGCCGCTCGCGTGGTAGCCCATCTCAGTGACCCAGAGTGCGCCGTCCGTTCCGGTAACCGTCTCGAGGAGGCCGCCATCGTAAGTCATCGAGCCAGCGCGCGTCGGCGCGTACCATGCCGAGCCGCAGTTCGTTCCCGCGCAGGGCACAGGGTAGCTGATCGAATTCACATTCCCAAGCGGCTCGTAGCCCTGACCGACCTGCCAAGCCGCTTCGACCGTGCCACCCGAAACAACTTCGGTGCGTCGAAGAGACGGACGCCCCCCTCGCCCGGAATAGGTATAGAACTCCGTCACGTCTTTCACCTGGAGGCCAGGGCCCGACGGTCCGAACTCGTTTCGCCGCATCGCCGTCGCGAGCTTGCCTTTGTTCGCCTGACCGGAGGAGTTCGACGATGCGTAGGTGAACTGCTTCCAGGTAGTCCCTGTGTCCGCGCCGGCGATGCAGCTCTCGCTCGACAAGGGCTCGCGCAGCAGCGTCAAGCGCTCCTGGCTGTCAAAGGTATATCCGAGCCGACGGCCGGTCGCCGCGCCATCATCGCGATAGCGGTTGTGGCCGCGAGCGTCGTAGCAGGAGTAGCTGACCAGGCCCTGCCCGGTGGCGCCCTTCTCCGGATGCTGCTCCGAGGTGAGAAATCCCCGATTGTCGTAGCTGAAGAGGCGCTGCTGGTTGCAGGTCGTCCCGACTTTGTCCTGGCAGACTTTCACAACATGACCCGCTTCGTCGAAGGAGTATTCAGTCGCGGTCGCGGGGGTTCCGCCGGCGGTGCAGGCGGAGAAGGCCTCTTCCACCCGATCTAGGCGCCCGAGCCGGTCGAAGCGCTCTTTGCGGCGTACACACTGATCTGCGGCGCCGATCGTCAGGGAGAGTTTCTGTTCGGTCTGAACCGTACGGACCCCAGAATAGACGAACGAGATGACCGCCCCGTCCGCCTGCGTCACCGTGGCTGGTCGCCCAAAGGCGTCGTACCCGGAGTAGGAGGTGCCGGAGAGAGAGGTTTCGTTCGGGCTCGTGAAGATGACGTCGGCGTCGTACACCCAACTCGAGACGCGCTCCTTCAGCCCCATCGCGTTGTAGCGGCTGACCCGCACCGCCCAGTCGGCAGTGTCGGGCATGGAGCGGACCTCGTGCCACGGGAGGCCGAAGCCGGTGACTTCGGTGTATTCATCGGTGAGCCGGCTGGCTCCGCAGGGGGCGGTGGCAGCGGCGCAACGTTCGACTTCAACCGAGGCCGGCCCGCCCGATGCCGGCGCCCAGTAGGTGTACTCCGCCTGCGCGCTACGAGACAGCGATCCAAACGCCTGAGGGATCGACCGCTTCAGGCGCCCCATGAGGTCGTACTCGAAGGTTGTTTCGACACCGGCCGAATCGCGGCTCGAGGACGGCAAGCCCGACGCTACGTCGATCGTCAAGTCGATCAGGAAGTGGGCTGAGCCGTTGTACTTCGACGTGCTGCGGACGCCGGAGGAGTAGGTGTGATCGAGGCGATATTGCCATCCCGAGGCCGGCGGCCCCGAGTCGCAGTTCGGCAGAGGGGGCTGCGGCAGCTGGTATCGCGTGCCATCGCCGCCATAGAACAGCTCGCTGACGACGTTACCCATCGTATCCTTGCAGAATACAGTCAAGACGTCGTTGACGCCCTCGGTGATTCCAGTCTTGTACGTTCGAACCGACTTGAGGAACCCGGTCGCCGTCGAGGAGGGCGTCAAGTCGAAGTTGTAGACCGTTCGGGTCGTATCGGCGGTCGTTCCGCCCAAGACATCTACCCGATCATAGGTCTCGAGCAACCAGGGCTCCGAGACCGGAAGCACAGTGTAGGGAGACGGGTAGGTACCGCGCGCCGGATTGAAGTTCGTCGTCGTCGTTTGCGAGTTCCCCGAGTCGAAGTTGCCACTCGTCGCAGCGGACCGGTAGTGACCCACGCCGTCGAAGCTCGAGAATTGGGTATCTGCCCAGACGCCGCCGTCATCGTTGTAGATAGTCCGCTTCGCTTGGACGCGCCGGTTGGCCCGGACGCCTCCCGGATCCTGTTCATAGAGCAGGTACTCGTACCGCTTCTCGCTGCCCGCTGCGCAGGCCCCGGCCGCGTCGCAGTCGAAGGAGATCGAGGAGAGGAATCTCCCGCCTACTGAGCCCAAGCGGGTGAAAGGCAGGCCATACTCGCTGCGAAGAAATCCGCTGGGCGACGGCGTGAATGCGGGCCAGACTGAGAAGAAGTACTCCGTCTTGTCGTTGAGGGGGCTCCAGACGGTGACGGTCAACTCCTCCGGAGGCAGCACCTCGTTCGGCGGTCCGCCGCAGAGGTTCGCCTCGCCTGGAGCGTTCACGGAGTATTCGTAGCTCCAGACCGCCGGCAAGACGGTCGGATTCTGGACGATCGGGTCGATGAACTGTCGCTCCGCGACGGCGAGCACAGGGATCTCGCCGGTCCCCAGCGGGTCCGGGCACGGGTTGTTCGCGGGCAGCTGAAGCGTCTGATACTCGTAGTGCATCTGGCCGCCGGTGGGGAGGGTCACGTCCGAGAGAACAGACTGGCGGCAGAAGAGTCGATCTGGACCGGGGTCGTCGTTGTAGTTCGCGAAGACCCATGGGGCCCCGCTCACGGCCGGAACGGGCGGTGCGACCGACAGGAGAATTGGAGCGCTCAAGGTGGTGCCGTTGTTCTGCCTGCAGTCCCGGTAAATCGTGCTCGATCCCCCGCCGAGGTACGAGAACTCCCACCGCGCCGGCGTGCCGTCTGGTGTGCCGTCCCACGCCGCGAGGTCGACGAAGTCCACCATCGGCCTGGGCTGCGTGTCGTACTGGAGGTTGACGAACTGGATCGTGTGGCTGCGACTCCGGCTGTCGGTCACGGTCCACTTGAGCAGCACGTCGTCGTAAGCGATCCGGACCCAGTTTTGCGGTGCCGAGCCAGACAGGAACCGGTCCCGAATCTCAGTCAGGCGAAACTCATACCCCGGCCTCCCGGCCTGGTTTTCGAATTTCTTGATCGTACCGTCCGGGAATTCGACCTCGTGGATGTTCCCGGAAAGGTGCTTCAACCGGAGGTAGGTCGAGTCGCGTGTGTAGTCGACGGAGTTGGTGGTGTCGCCATCGGCTTCTCCGCTGTGCAGGGTTGCCTCGAACACGTGCTCGCCGCCATCCGGGGAGATGTAATTCCATTGGGTGGTGCCCGCCGGATTCGTCGGATCGCTCGGAGCAATCAGAAGTCCAAGGTGCAGAGACCAGCCGACGCCGCTGTTCGACCTGCGGTTGGGCAGGGCTGTGTACGCTGTCGACGCCCCCAGGTAGTCCCATGCGCGCGAGCTGTGCGTCAGGGTGAACTGGTAGGAAAAGCGCTCCGACACCGGATAGGGGCTTCCAATCGGGATTGCCACCGACAACGCACCGGACTGCAGGTCGACTGAGTCGATGTCGCCGTATTGATACAACTTGTCGACGGCAAGGCCGCGGCCGATGCTTGGATTCTCGTCGGCGGCAGCGAGGCTGGAACTTACAAGCAAGAGAACTGCGGCGGCGAAGCGCTGAATCGTCACGGGCTTTCTCCTATTCTCGTCGTTTCGTCGGCTTCCATCATCAATCCGAATGGGTGGGGTCATGAATCTCGCGCGCGTCCTCGAACCGGAGTCGGCCTCGTTCGAACGAATCACGGGCAACCCATTGCGAGAGGTTCAGCGCCTCCGCCTCGATTCAAAGAACCGCCTCTCGAAGACAGGCCCGGCGACCTCCCGAGATGTGTAGCGTGTTGCCCCCCGGTGGCTCCCGAGCGCGGCGTCTGTCTGCGCCTGGCCGTGGACCGGTAGCGTGCTCGCATGGCGAATCTCATACTCATGACTCCTTGTGGAGTAGCTACTCTTGAAGCTAGCACAACGCAACAAGCCGCCAAGCACGGCCCCGGCGTGAACGAGCAAGTGCCGGGTTCGAGTCCCATGCGGACCCCGCTCGGCCGCGCTACCGCCTTTAACTCAGTCTTCTGCGCGCGGGCGTGATCACGGGCGCTGGCCCGACGAGAACGTCGAGGTTCATACGAGGCTCCGCGGCGTGCTGTCACACCCAACCTGCGACCATGAAAAAGGGCCGCCCTCGCGGGCGGCCCTGGCTTAATGCTCGAGATCGTGGGTTACGGCTTACGGCACCGACGTGCTCCAGTGCGAGAGGTCGCCGTGGCCGAAGCTCGACGAGAAGATGTAATTGCTCTGGCACTGCGTCGGCAGGGTGAAGCCCTGCGTGCCGTCGGTGTAGCTCGTGCTCACACCTTGGCTGGCGTTGGTCCCGAGGCCGCGCTCGGCGAAAGCCGTCCAGATCGCGCACTCGTGATCGCCGTCGAAGTCCGCGACATCGGCGGCGAGGATGGCATTGCGCCCATCGACGAAACCCGGACTGCAGGGCTGGAGCTTCATGCCGTCGATCACCAGCTGGTGGGAGACATTGTTGCCACCGGTGCCGAAGTAGACATCCGGATCGAAGCCGTCGAGGCCGACGATGTTCCAGTACATCTCCCAGAGCATCTCAGCCCACACCGAGCCGATGTTGTGCACCGGAATCGGATTTCCCGTCGGGTTGAGGGGGAAGGTCGCGACGGTGCCGTACGTATCGGTATTGACGGCATTGTCCGTGGTGTAGGGGAAGCGCCGAATGCCGATGAACCCGGGAGAGTTCGAAGGTTCGAACACCGAATAGGCTCCGATCGGCCGCTGCGTCGTGGCGGTGTCGGCCGGGGCCGCATGCAGGAAGAGGGTCTGCCAGTCGCTCCAACCTTCGCCCATCTGCTCCTGGTTGCTGAGGCAGCCGGTGTTCGACGGTCCGCCGGTCAGACGATTGGAGATGCCATGGCCATACTCGTGAGCGATGATGCCAGCGTCGATATCGCTGTCGCGATCGGGTCCGACGGCTTGCGTCGAGTTCATCGTCGCGGAGGCGCCCGGAAGCGCGGCGATCACCGCGTTGCCATTGGCTAGCCCGAGCGAAAGTGTGGGAAAGGTCGCCGGCACTGAGGCACCATTCGCACCTGCGCCCAACGAAACTACGCCGTTGCTGGCGTTGTTGACGAGGAGCATGCCGATAGCGCCGGCGTTCGCCATGTTCTTGGCCTTGGTGCCGAATTCACAGATACCTCGGCGAACGATGGCGATCTTCCCGGACACAGCGGCCCAGCCCGGATCGCTGCAGACGGTATTTCCTGCGCCGCAGCAGGCGTCGTTGGGTGTCGTCGCATCCGCGTCGACGGCAAGTTCGATCGCACCCGTGATGTTGTAGGTAGTTGCACCGAACGCCGCGTTGCCGCCGGGGTAGTTCGCCGCCAGGGTCCCGCTCACGGCCACTTGAATCGGCGCCTGCCAGCGGAACATCTGCATACGCGGCGCCGAGCCTTCCGGCGGCGTCGCGAAGTTGGCGTTGTTGAGCGTCGGCGTGGCGAGCTCGGCGCCGTCCTGCGCATCGGCGTTGACGGCATCGTTGCCGGTGCCGGTGGCGCTGTAGTTGAACACCTGGAAGTTGCCGCCCGGCTCGTCGAACCCGTACTGATACGAGACGTCGTGCATGATGTTGTTCCAGTAGAACAGGTTCACCACGGCGGCCGGCTTGTAGGCGGCGGGCTGCTGGGTGGCGAGATCGAGCGGCACCAGCGCGCCGGTGAAGTCGAGCGCCGCCGTGCCGTCCGGCTGGCTCGCGGCGTCGCAGACGTTGTTGGCGTCGGCGTCGACGCAGGCGTTGACGTTGTTGCCGCGGGTGATGGTGAAGTTCGCGCCGGCGA
>JBDTQT010000160.1:0-9422 GCA_039932055.1 Thermoanaerobaculia bacterium | reverse complement strand
GACATCGAGATGTTGCCCGAGAGATCGAAGCCGAACTCACCGAGGAGCGACTCCAATTGCTGTGCCTCCAGGGCGACGCCGAAATTGGTCGGCACCGGCACACCTCCGATCACGACGTCAGCGATCGCTCCAGTTTCCGCGAAAGCGTCTACCTTCGAGCGCGCCCAGCTGCCACGCACGAAGCTCGAGGCGAGAACCCGGTGTCCGCCCCAATCCCAACCGCCCTCGAGCGACGCCGATTGCTGGTCGCCGTTGAACAGCGCGCGAGCATCGAGGTTGCCAACCACGGGCAGTTCGATCCGGCGGCGCTGGTTGTAGTCGGTCGCACCGTACCCGAGAGTGGCCTGAAGGTAGGAACCCTTCTTCAACTGCCAGGCACCATAGACCATGAGGTTCTGGGCGTCGAAGTCGAGCTCGCCGCCACGTCCGGAAAGGTCGGTCTGGTTGGTGGCATAGCCGCCGGCAATGCCGAAAAAGCTGTTCGATCCCGCGGCAAAGTCGACACCGAGAGTGCCGGAAGTCGTGTCGAAATTGAACGCAGTTTCGTCACCGACATCTCCCGACTGCTTGCCCTGCTGCAATCGGCCGGTGAAGAACATCCCCCAGCGCCGCTCTCGCATCGGCTCGACCTCGGCGACCGGAGCGGCAGCGGATGAGCTTTGACGCCCGCCCTGCTCACCGCGGCTGCGAAAGGCCGCGTCGACGTAACGCCCCAATCGCGCGCGACGTTCGGTCTCGGTCCTCGCGGCCGCGAGGACCGTTCCGTCGATGACCGTGCCGCCGGCCGACCAGGAGATCTGTGGCCCCGCCGCGAGAGCGCCGCCACGCAGCGCCCCCAGACGGGAGGCAACGATCGCCTGTTGCTGCCCGGCGCTCGCCGAGGCCGTCTTGGACGCGCTGCCAAGCCCCGTAGGCGACATCTCGACCAGTGCGGTCGCGCGCTGCTCCTGATTGGTGAGGGTCCCGGTCATGAAAACGCAGAGCGGCGTTGCGCGCGGGACCCGGCGCGGCGTGCCGTCGGGATTGTTGAAGACGTCGAAACAGATGTCGTCGAACGATCCGCCCGCCGACGACCGGGTGTTGTTGTCGGACGTGAGCTCGCCGAGGCTACCGACGGTGATCGAGAAGATGGTCTGTGTCGATCCACGCAACGAAGCGCGAATGTTCACGATTCCGGCGACACCGAAGCCAAAGCTGGCGCGCGCGATGCCCGCGGCGTCGGACGGGGAGGGCGCACCGCTCGTTCCACGCGGCGATCCGGGAGCCGCGATCACTTCCCAAGTAAGCGCCACATTCGCTGCGGGCATGCCGTTGGGGTCGAGCACCTGCACTTCCAGGGTCGCCCGGTCTCCGAGCACGACGTGCTGCGTCCCGGGCGAGACCGGAACCAGCCGGAATGAGCCCTGAGACTGTGCGCTCGCGATGCCGTCGAAAGACGTCATCGTGAGAGTCGCGAGGGTCGCGAGGGCGAGGAGGACCGCGCGAAGCGCAGAAACGCGAGCGAGACGATGGATCGTCATTTCAAGCTCCTTCCAGTGGGTGAATGGCGCGACTCTATCTCAGCCGCGGCTGCAAGCGCGCCTCGTCGCCGGCGAGGGCGATTGCCACGGAAAGAACGGGTCGATCGAAACCGGCGCGTAGGACGACGGCGTGCGATGCGGATTTGGCGCTGAATCGAGGCGTCGGTTGCGCCGCCATTTTCGGACGCAACCTTGCCGAAGGTGAAGCGCTTTGCAGCAGGCGAGGGCAGAGGGAGCTAGGATCGGTGGCGACGTGAGCGAACAGGCGCGGTCGGGCTTCGCCTTCGGGCGCTTCGAGTACGACGGTGCGCGGGCGAAGCTGCTGCTCGCCGGGCGCGAGGTGCCGCTGACGGCGCGCGAGCTCCATCTGCTGGTGATCTTCCTGTCGCGTCCAGGGGAGTGGCTGGAGGAGGCCTGGCTGGAGCGCGGTCTCTGGCCGAAGGCGGTGCCGCCGACTGGCGAGCTCGACCGGCTGGCGCGCGCGCTCACCGCTGCGCTCGACCAGGGGGCGGACGGCGTCGCCACGATCCAGGCGATCAGGAAGCGCGGCTATCGCCTGCTCATACCTGTGCGGCCCCTGGGCGCCGCGGCGACGGCGGCGGTGGGGGGTGTGCGGCCGCCACGATCGACTTCCGGCGAAGGGGTCGCCGAAGGGTCGGGTGAGAGGCCCGGTCTCGACGTGACGCTCTCCGGCGGGGTCAGTGGACGTAGCGCTCACCGCGCGGTGGTCTCGCGCGGGCAACTCGCGGTTGGCCTCCTGGTTGTCGTCGGCGCGTTGTTGCTGCTCCTCTGGTGGATGGGGCCGCCACGGCGGCCGGGCGCGAGACCCGCGCAGCTCGCTGCCGTCGCTCCCGATGCGGTGGCGATGCGCGCTGCTGCGGCGACGGAGCTGGGCAAGGGGCTGGCTGCCGCGCCGCTCTTCGATCTTGCCTCGCGCCGTGCCGCGATCAGCCATTTCGAGGCTGCGCTGCAGCTCGATCCGGGGGCGCGCAATCAGGCGGCGGCGCACGCCGCGCTCGCCGGGGTCCTGGTCCTCGAGGACGAGATGGAGCGTGCCCGCCTCGAGGCGCAGGCGGCGCTTGCCGCCAACATCGCGCTCGGCGAGGGTGCCAGGCTGGCCGATCCGTTGGCGGCGCTCGCCTTTACCCAGCTCTTTCTCGGCCGCGATCCGATCGCGGCGCGCGCCTCCGCCGAACGTGCGCTGGCGATCGACGCGCTGCACGTCGGTGCCCGCCGGGCGCTGGTCTGGGTGTGCGCGGTAGAAGGGCTTTTCGACGATGCGCTGCGCGAGCTCGCGCCGGCGAGTCCGCCCGGGCAGTTCAACCCGGAGGTGGCGACCGACGAGGCCTGGATCCTCCACCTCGCTGGCCGTCCGCTCGAGGCGCGCCGACTGCTCTCGGCGGTGGTCCGGAGCGAACCGCTGTTCCGGCGCGCCCACACAGCCCTCGCGGCGCTGCACCTAGCCGAGCGCCGGCTCGCCGCTGCGGAGGTCGAGTTCGAGGTTCTCGACGCCTTGAGCTCCGGTGCCGGCGCCGGTCGCGAAGACGACGCGCGGAGGCGACTGCGCGAAGCCGACAGTTCCGCCTTGCCCGACGCCGGCGAGGCTGCACGTCTGCTCGAGGCGCGCGCCGCCGGGGCGGCAGCGAGATCGCCGTGGGCGGCGGGCGGCAAGAGCGAAACCGAGGCGGCGCGAATTTACGCCCAGTTCGGCGAGAGCGCGCTCGCTCTCGAGGCGCTGGCTCGCGCCCTCGAGCGCCGCGAGAGCGCCGCCACTCTCGCCCGGGTCGATCCCGCCTTCGTCTCCCTGCGCGGCAACGCTGCCTTCCGCAAACTGCTCGACAATGCCGGTGTCCCGGCGCTCGCGAAGCAGAGCGCAGCAAGGATCGGGCCGGTGGCCACCCCGGCTGGGCGAGCTGCTGGCGGAAAGAGTCGCGGTTCGCTTCGTTGAGTTCGCGGTCGCTTGGGATTCGTCTCGTCCCCTCAGCGCTTGCCGATGTCGATGCCACCGCCACTCGAGCGCAGCTTGAGCAGGGCGCCGCCGCCGTTGAGGGTGCCGTGCACGTCGTCGCGGCCGATCTTGCCGCGGACGGTGAGCGGCAGGGCGCAGTCGACCGCACCTCCCGAGGAACTGGCGTCGATCTCGAGACCGACTGCCGGGTCGACGCGCGCTTCGACGCCGCCGCCTGAGGAGGAGAGGTTGCCCCCCCTGGCGTTGCCGGCGGCGAAGCCGACGCTCACTGCGCCGCCGGAGCTCTCGGCGACGACCGCGCCGCGCGCTTCGCGGATGTCGACGCCGCCGCCGGAGCTCTCCGCCTCGAGGTCGCCGGCGACGTCATCGGCGGAGATCGAGCCGCCGCTGCTCGAGAGATTCGCCGCGCCGCCGAGGTGGCTCGCCTGCACGCCGCCGCCAGAGCTCTCGGCCGTCACCTTGCCGTCCACCCCGGCGATGTCGATGCCGCCGCCCGAGCTCGAAACCTTGGTCGCGACGCTCTTCGGCAGGGTCACCGTGATTCGGGTGCGGTGGCCGCCTTCGAACCAGCTGCCCGGGCCGTGCGACTTGCGCTCGATGACGACCTCGGCGCGGTCCGGCGCCGGGGTCGCGAAGCGCAGGTTGAAGACCTCGGCGAAGTCCTCGCGGTTCGAGGTGACGACCACGACCGCCTCGGTCCCGTCGCCCCCCCGGATGTCGATTCCGCCGGCCTCCGAGGCGATGGTGAAGCTCCCGCCGGCGGCGATCGGCAGGTGCTTTTCCAGACGAAACTCACCGGCCCAGGCGGCCGGGGCGAGGGTGAGCGACAGGCCCAATGCGGCGAGACGGAGCGGTAATGCGCGCATGCGGAGATCCTCCTGGGAGATACAACGCGTCCACAGGCCGCGAGGTTTCACCGACTCGAGGGGGGATGGGGGACATTCTCGCCCTGTCCACGTATTCTTCCAGGGAGGAGGGCGCGGTGAAAGCGACGAGCCAGCCGGCGGGAACCGGCAGCGCGGACAGCGGGGGGCGGCAGCTCTCCGCCGAGGAGCGCTGCGCACTGCTGCTCGAGATCGGGCGCCGCAGCCGCGGGACGCTCGATCTCGGACAGATGTTCGATCGCCTGCTCGACGCCCAGGTCCGTCTGGCGCGGGAGGTGCAGATTGGACTGCTCCCGCGCTCTGCTCCCAACCTCCCGGGATGGGACATCGCCGGGCTGTGCCGGCCGAGCCTCGAGCTCGGCGGCGATCTCTATGATCACTTTCCGCTCGCCGCGGGCCGCCGGATGGAGCCCGGGAGAGCGGGGCGCCACGGCCTGGTTATCGGCGATGTCGCCGGCAAGGGCGTGCCGGCGGCGCTCATCATGGCGACCTTTCGCGCCCTGCTGCGGGCCCGGCGCGATCCGGCTGGCGACACCGAGAGCGGAGATCCTGTCGGGCCGGCGGTCACTGTGGCCGCCGTGAGCCGCCTGCTGCGTGAGTCGACGGCGACGCGAGCTTTCGTCACCTGCTGCTACGCGGTGCTCGACGCCGACAGCGGCGAAATCGCCTATTCGAGCTGCGGCCACCCGCCGGCGCTGCTGGCGCGCAGCAGCGGCGCACTCGCCGCGCTCGAGGAGCTCGACAACTGCGGCCCGGCGCTCGGCGCTTTCGAGCACGAAAGGTTCGTCGAACGCCCGGTGACGCTCGCACCAGGGGACTCTCTGCTGCTCTACACCGACGGCCTCACCGAGGCGCTCAACCCCGCCGGCGAGCCTTTCGGGGTCGAACGCGTGCGCGCCGCCTTCGCCGAGCTCGCCGGACGGCAGGAGATCTCCGCCCTGCGGCTCGCCGACGAACTGGTTCGCCGGATCGTCGACTTCGTCTCTTCCGAGCAGCTCGCGGACGACCTTTCCCTGGTCGTCGTCCGCCGCCTGTCCTAGAGCGGAGTTCTAGCCGGCATTCGCAGCGAGGCGTCGCAGATGCCTGTGCCTGCCTCCCGGTAGCCAGGGCGTCGGCGTCTGCGTACTTTCCACGTTGTTGCCCGCGGAATGCGGGGATTCCCGCAGCTGCGATCGGGTAGCTTCCCCGGAGAAGAACGCGCCGACCGGCGGCTAAGGTGAAGAGGCCATCTCTCTCATCCCAACCGAAGGAGTCCATTGATGAACCCGGCTTCGCGCATCCCAATTCTGCTGTCCATGCTCGCCGCCGGTCTGGCGCCGGCGATTCTGCCCGCCCAGCTCAGCTGCAGTCCGGTCAACGTGCTTCTGGATGGCGGTTTCGAGCAGGCCGCGGGCGCTCCTCCGGTCTGCCCCGACTGGGCCGGCACTTCCGCCCGGTTCGGCTCGCCGGTGTGCAGTGTCGCGGCCTGCGGTTCCGCGGACGGCATCGCACCCCGCACCGGTCGCTTCTGGACCCTCTTCGGCGGCACGGTCGGCCCCGCCGGCGAGACCTCGACGCTCACGCAGCAGTTCACCCTGCCGCTCGCCACGACCATCGATCTCGATTTCTTCCTGCGCATCGGCGCCGTCACGGCGCCCTTCACCGATCTCCTCGAAGTCAGGCTCGACGGCAGTCTGCTGGCGGCATACCCCGAGCCCGCGACCTCCGAGAGCGCCTACGCGTTCTACGCAATTCCGTTGGATGCCTATGCCGACGGCGGGACGCACACGCTCACCTTCGAGTTCTTCGGACCGGCCGGCGGCGGATTCGCGGCTTTCAACCTGGACGACGTGGGGCTCGTCGAGCGCCAGGTGCCGACGCTCGCCAGCGGCAGCTTCGAGGACGCCGTCGGCGCCCCGCTCGACAGTCCAAACTGGCTTGAAGCCTCGACGCAATTCGGCTCGCCGCTGTGCACGCTGGCGCTCTGCGGCAATGGCAGCGGCACGGTCGGACCGCTGACGGGCGACGTCTGGGCCTGGTTCGGCGGCGTCGGCGGCAGCACGCCCGAGACCTCGTCAGTGAGCCAGACCGTCTGGTTGCCGTTCGCGGCCTACGTCGATCTCGAGTTCCAGCTGGGAATCGGCGCAGTGAGCGCACCGTTCACCGACCAGCTCCACGTCCGGATGGACGGCGACACCATCGCCAGCTACCTCGAACCGTTCACCGCCGAGACGACCTACACGCCGCGCAGTCTCATCGTCGACCCCTTCGCCGACGGCCTGCCGCACACGCTCCAGTTCCAATACGTCAAGGCGGTCGACGGCAACGGCGCCAACTACAGCCTCGACGACATCGCACTGACGCAGCTCGCCTGCCAGGCGATCCTCCTCGACGGCTTCGAGACTCGCGACACCTCGAACTGGTCGCTCAGCCTGCCCTGACAGGTACCACCGGCCAGCGAACCGATCCCAGGAACCACTTCCAGGACACGTTGGAGGGACACTTTGCCCGTCATTGTGTCCCGCCATTGTGTCCCGGCGTCAGGTGCCGGCGGCCATAGAGGCGGGCATCGGTACCGCGACGACGTCGCCGCGCGCCGTCTCGCGCCCGGCGACCTCCAGCGCCACCTCGACGACCAGCTTGCGGCGTCCAGCCTCGCGCACACGTGCGCGCAAAACCAGCTCGGAGCCGAGGCGCGTGGGGTGGAGATAGTCGACCTTTAGCGCCGCCGTGACGTAGCGCGGCACGTCGCCCTCGCCGAGCCGTCGGCCGGCGAGTCGATCGGCATGCGCCGCCGCGGTTGCCATGGCATGGCAATCGATGAGCGCCGCGATCAGGCCGCCATAGACGAAGCCTGGAACCGAGATGTCCTCGGGGCGCGGCGTGAAGCGCGCCACGACCTCATCCCCCTCCCAAGAGCTCTCGAGGTGAAGTCCGTTCGGGTTGAGCCGGCCGCAGCCGTAACACCAGGCGTGCTCGTCGGGGTAGAACTGCTGAACGTAAGGGCGCGGATGGGACATGCGTGTCTCCTCGCAGTCGGCCTGAAGATCCGCATTGTCTCAGACTGGGTCAGCGACCGTCTTGGGGGCGTGACGGAGCTCCTGGACAGTCACCGATCCATAGCGGGGGGCGGGCCATTCGGGCGCGCCGCAGCCTGCCCTTTCGGGGCTAAGGCGCGGCGGCGCTCCAACGGGTCGTCGAGCCGCACTCCAGCCCGTCGGCGAAGAGGCCGCCGGCGTCGTGGACGGTGAGCGTCACCGTCGCGAGGTTCGATTCGCGCTTGCCGTCCCAGGCGGCGAAGGTGAAGCTGTCGCCACCGTCGAAGCCGGCGTCGGGATAGAGCAGCGCCACGGTGCCGCGGATCGCCACGGTGCCGTGCGCCGGCTGATCGACGATGCGCAGCTCGAGCGGATCGCCGTCGGCGTCGGTGACGGCGAGGGCGATCCGCAGCGGGATCGCCGCCGACGCGGTGGCGCTGCGCGAGGTCGCGACCGGAGCGTGGTCGGTCGTCGCGTTCTCGCTGTTCGGTCCGTTGTGGCACTCGTAGCAGCCGATCTTGGCGCCGCGGAAGAAGCTCCTGGCGCCCCACTGCGTGGTGGCGATCCAGACGCGCTGCGAGGCGGAGAGCACGGTGCCGCGCGAGTCGCCGCCGTGGCAGGCGAGACAGGCGCTGGTGCCGTGCGCCTCGGCGTAGTCGGCGTGGTCGCCGACCCAGACCTGCCCGAGCGGATGGAGTCCGTGCGGGCCGCCAAGGCTCGGGCTCACCGAGGCGTGGCAGGTGAGACATTCGGCGAGCATGCCGACGTGTCCCTGCAGCTGCACGCTCTGCACGTTGTCGTTGACGTGACTCGACGGGAAGATGGCGTGCGTCGAGCCGTGGCAGGCCTCGCACGCCAGCCCGCCGTGCCCGAAGGAGAAGCGGTAGAGGTCGAAGCCGGCGGCGGGGACGTTCGGTTCGGTGGCGAAGAGGGGATCGATCGGCTCGCGCGGCACGCCGCCGGCCGTGAAGACGGAGGTGAAGCGGATCTGGCCGGCGTTGGCGACCGCCGTGCCAGTGTGGCAGTTCTGGCAGGTCGGCTGATCGAGCCAACCGGTGCGTGCCGCCGCGCCGACCGCCGCCATGTCGCCGTGGCAGCCCTGGCACTGCATCGACGGCAGGCCGTCGGCGCCGATCGCCTTGCCCATGGCGCCGCGCAGGCAGCGCGTCGTCGAGCCGGGGTGGCAGCGATAGCAGGCGCCGCGCAAGCTGGACGATCCGAGCGCGAGGCCCGAGACGGGATCGACGACGGTGGTGTGCAGGGCGTGCACGGCGCGGGTGAGTGGCGTGAGATCGGCGAGGCCCGAGCCGGGCAGGGCGTTCGACGGATGACAGGCGGCGCAGAGGACGGCGCGGCCGCCGGCTACTGTCGCCTCGAGGCCGGCGGGATTGAATCCGTTGTGCGCCAGGGCGTCGATGAACAGGGGGTTGGCGAGCTGTTCCTGGTCGTGCAGCCGCAGGATGTTCCGCCGATAGTCGAGCTGCGGATCGGGGTCGTTGACCCAGCCGGCGGCGGGCCGCGCCGCGTCGCCCGAGGTCGAAGCGTGGCAGGCGGAGCAGTCCATCTCGTCGGAGACCGGCAGGACGATACGGGTCTCGGCGAGCACCGCGGCGCCGTTCCGGGCGACGATGCGCATCATCGGATAGGCGTTCTGGATGTGCGCGTCATCGATCGGCGTGAGCGGAATGCCCTCGGCGCTCCACCAGTCGGAGGCGGCGCTCCAGGTCATCGCCTGCGGCGTGTTCGCCGCCCCCGGCATGTCGTGCCCGGCGAGCCCCTGATCGTCGGAGAGCGGGAAGCCGAAGAGCTCGGCGATGTGCTCCCAGAAGTTGGTCTTGCCGACGGAGCTGCGGTTGATCGAACCGGCCGCGTCGGCGACCGCTTCGTAGGTCACCGTGACGCTACCGGGCACGGTGACGAGCTGCCCCGACGGATCGATCAACTGGGCGTGGATCGTGTTGTACGGCGGCAGGATGGCGAACGCCTGGAAGTCGGCGTCCATGCAGTGCATCCCGAGGTCGTTCCAGGCGAT
>JBDTQT010000159.1:0-9498 GCA_039932055.1 Thermoanaerobaculia bacterium | reverse complement strand
GCAGCGGCCGGCCGCGCGGATGCGGCGCATAGAGCTGCTCGCCGAAGGCGCGCGCGGTCCACAGGTCGGCCTGGTCGGCCTGCGCTTCGAGCTCGGCGGTCGCCTGGCGCGCCAGCCAGCGCAGGCGCTCTTCGGGAAAGGTCGATTCGAAGAGCAGCTCGGCGATCCATTCGAGAGCCAGCCGCCAGTCGGCCGCCAGGGCGTCGATCGACAGACCGTGGGTCTCATAACCGCCGAAGCTCGAAAGGATCATGCCGCGGCCCTCGGCCTCGGCAGCGATGCGTTCCCAGGAGCGCCGCGCGGTCCCCTCGGTGAGGAGCCTGCCGGTCAGCAGCGCCTGGCCGGGAATCGCCTCCGAGCGCGCACCGCCAGCGAGCAGCAGACGCACCGCGACGACCGGCGCGCCCTCGATGCGTTTCAGGCGCGGGGTCATTCGTCCTCCGGCAGGGAGAGGCCGAAGACCGAACCGGCTCGCGGGTCGAGATAGCGCTGAGCCAGGCTCTGCAGCTCGGCGGCGTCGCACTCGAGCGCCCGCCGGACGATCCGCTCCGGCTGCTCGAGATCGCCCTGGGCGAGCGCCAGCGCGGCGGTGATCGCCTGCTGGTGGATGCGCTCCTGCTGGAAGACCCAGTCGGCGAGGAGAATCTGCTTGCCGCGCTCGAGCTCCTCGTCGGCAATGGGGCGATCGCGCAGATCCGCCAGCTCCGCTTCGAGGCGGCGCTCGACCTCGACGGGATCGCCGCCCGGGAGGACCTCGAACGAACAGGCGAGATGCGCGGCCATCTCGGCCTCGGCGAGCGCGCTCGAGGCGGCGAGGCAGAGCTGGCCGACGTCGACGAAGGCGCGGTGCAGGCGGCTGGTGCGGCCGCCGCCGAGGAGCGTCGCCAGCAGGCGCAGGCCCGCGTGATCGGGATGTTCAGCGGCCGGCGCCGGCAGCGCCAGCAGCAGGCGCGCGACCTCGCCGTGCCGGCGCTCGAGACGGCGGGCGCCGCCCAACACCGGGACCGCGGGGGCCGGCGCGCGTTCGATCGCCGCCGGATCGAGATCGCCGAACGCCTCGGCGACGCGCTCGGCGCTCGCCGCGCCGAGATCTCCGGCGACGACGAGCAGGGCGTTCGCCGGGCGGTAGAAGCGCCGGTGAAACTCCGCCAGGCTCGCGCGATCGGTGCCTTCGAGATCGGCCTCGGTGCCGAGCACCGGCACACCATAGGGATGCCCGGCGAAGAGCTCCGCCTGCACCGCCAGCTCGAGCGCGTCCCAGGGCTCGTCGCGATACATCGCCAGCTCTTCGAGGATCACCTGGCGCTCGCTCGCCACCTCCACCGGGTCGAGCGTCAGCGCCGTCATCCGATCGCGCTCGATGGCGAGGGCCTCCAGCCAACGATCGGCGGAGAACGAGAAGTAGTAGGCGGTGAGATCGTGGCTGGTAAAGGCGTTGTTGGTGCCGCCGAGGCTCTGGGTCCGGCGATCGATCTCCCCCGGGCCATAGCGCGCCGCGCCCTTGAACATCATGTGCTCGAGGAAATGCGCCGCACCGCTCCGCCCGGGCACCTCGTCCCGTCCGCCCACTCGGTAGAGCAGGACGGTGGTCACGATCGGTGCCTGCCGGTTGGTGACCAGGCAAACTTCGAGCCCGCTCGCGAGACGCAGGCGCTCGGCGCGCCCGGCGCCGGCGAGCCCGCGCACGGCGTGGGAGAGCGACGGGGTCAGCGGCGCGGCCTCGCAGAGGAGGACCGGATGCGGAAGCTCAGGGACGCTCGCCCAGGCGACGCTTCTTGCCCTTGGCGGAAGGCGCTCGCAAGTCGGCCGTGACCAGCGTCGGCGACGGCGCTCCCTGCGACGACGAAACGCGAATCGTCCAGACCCGCCCCTCGTGGGTGATGCGCACGATGTGATCGCCGCTCTCCGGCAGGTCGTAGGGGCGACCGTCGCGCTTCTTGGCGTTCCAGGTACCGGCCTGGCCGATCACCCGGCCGTCGATCTTGACGATCGCCTCGGGCGGCTCGACGACGAAGGAGAGGGCCATGCCGGTGACCATCATGCGGTCGATGCGCGGATCGAGCCCGGGGCGATCGACGACCGGTGCCGCGACCTCGTCCGTCGTCTCCACTGGAGCCGGCTCGGGCTCGACCGGCGCCGGTTTCGGCGCCGGCTTGATCGGCGGCGCATGCACCGGTTCGTTCGCCGGTTCGTCGCGCTGCGAGGCCGGCGTCGTCTGCGACTCGTCCACCGGCGGCGAAACCGGAGCAGGCGACGGCGACTGATGAAAGCGTTCACCCGGATCGGGCTGGATACCCGGATCGCTCGGCGCGGAATTCGGCTTCGCTTCCGCCGGCGTCACGACCTCCGCAGGCGACTTCGAACCCTTCGGATCGGTGGCGCCGGGAATCGTCGCGGCCTGCTGCTCCGCCTTGGCGATCTGTCTCGAGGCGACCCAGCGGCGCGCCGCGAGCCCGCCGACGACGAGCGCCAGCACCAGCAACGCCACGGCGCCACCGACCAGCCAGAGCCCGGCGCGGGAAGATTTGCCGGAGGTGGCCGCACCGACGAGCGGGCGCGCCGGCGCCGAGGCCGCCGGATGGGCGGGCACCATCTCGGTCGGCGCCTGGGTGAAGGACGTCGGCAGAGGCAGCGGTGGCGGCGATGCTGGAGTCATCCCGGGCGCAAGCTGCACCGCGCCCGAGGTCGACATGCGGCGCGTCGAGTCGGTCGGCGCAGCGGCATCCCTGGCCGCCGGGCTGTCGAGGATCGAGGCCGGGAGCTCTTGCTCGCAGATCGTCAGATCGCGCGCCACCTCGCCGGCGGTCGAGTAGCGGTCGTCGCGGTCCTTCTGCAGCATGCGCTGCAAAACCCCCTCGAGACGCGTGCCGAGCTCCGGGCGATCGACGACGATCGACGGCGGATCGCGATGCAGGATCTGGTAGACCAGCGTCGTCAGCGTCTCGCCCTGGAACGGGCGGCGGCGCGACAACACTTCGTAGAGCAGGACGCCGAGCGAGAAGATGTCGCTCCGGCCGTCGAGCTCGTCGCCGCGAATCTGCTCCGGCGAAAGGTAGTGCGGACTACCGACGACCGAACCGGTCATCGTCAGGTCGGAGGTCTGGTCCTTGAGCTTGGCGATACCGAAGTCGCTGACCTTGACCGTGCCGGTGGCGGCTGAGATCAGCAAGTTCGACGGCTTGATGTCGCGGTGCACGACGCCCTGGCGATGAGCGTAGTCGAGCCCCTCGGCCGCCTGGCGGACGTAGGTGATGACTTCGCGCAAGGTGAGCGGCGGCTCGACCTGGAGCCGCTGCTCGAGGTCGCTGCCCTCGACGCACTCGAAGGCGAGATAGAGCACCCCCTGGTCCTCGCCGACGTCGAACAGCGCCACGACATTCGGATGCAGGAGCTTGCCGGCGGCGCGCGACTCGCGCTCGAGGCGCCGCTTGCGCTCCGCCATCTCGTTCGGGCGACCCTCTTCGATCTTGACCGTCTTGATGGCGACGCGCCGGCCGATCTGCGGATCCTCGGCGAGGAAAACCTCCCCCATCGCCCCGGCGCCGAGCATGCGCAGGATCTGATACCGGCCCAGCCGTCCCCCTGCGGTGATGGAACTCACGCCTGGACGTCTCCCGCACCGATCTCCGGGACGTCGCCGCTCTCGCGCGCCGCGATCAGCTGGCGGGCGCGGTCGAGATCGTCGGCGTGGACCAGAATCCGCACTTCACTGAGCTTGCCGAAAGTCGCCGGTTCCTGGTGGAACAGGAGCGACTCGACCTGCGACGCGATCCCTTCGGCCTCGAGAAAGCCGGCGACGAGCGAGGCCTCTTGTTCGGTGCCTACGGTTTCGACGATTTCCCAATTGTCCTTGCCCATGGCGTTCGGCCAGCTTCGGCCGCCTCCTTTTCAGGCCTTCATGATACCGCCCCTCGCGGCCTGCCGCGCGGAATCCCGAGGGCGACCTATCGCGGCGGGCGGCGGCGGAAGCGCTGGTCGCGCGCAATCTCGAAACGGCCGGCCTCGCCCCGCCAGAAGTGGCGCTCGACGCGGTAGCTGCCGTGCCCGATCTCGATCCAGTGCAAGCTGTTGCGGCCGGCCTCCGGACCACGCCCGCGGCTCGACGAGGTCGTACCGGTGTGCAGGGCGAGAAAGCCGTCGGCGCCGAAAGGCCGCAGCTCGAGCGTCTGGTGGAGATGACCCGAGAGCACCAGATCGACCCGGCCCTCTCCCCAGCGCGCGATCGCCTCCGCCGACCGCCAGGCCGGATGCTCGCACTCGACTCCCTCGGGCCGCACGAGATGATGGTGGGCGACGACAATGCGAAAGAGCTCCGCCGGCGCCTCCACCAGCAGCGAATCGACCTCGGCGAGACGTCGCCGGCGGATCCTCCCACCCTTGAGGGCGAACGCCTGCGCGGTGTTGACCCCGACCACCAACAGTTCGTCGTCGCGATAGACCGGCTCGAGCTCGCGGTCGAAGTGCCGCCGCCAGGCGGCGAAGGGCGCGAAGAGGCGCTCCCAGACACGGTAGAGCGGCACGTCGTGGTTGCCCGGCACCGCGACGACCGGCGCGATCCGCGCCAGCGCGTCGACGAAGGCGCGCGCTTCGCGAAACTGCCGCGGCTTGGCGCGCAGCGTGAGGTCGCCCGAGAGGACGACGAGATCCGGCCGGCGCTCCGCCGCGAGCGCGAGCACCCCCGCCGCCACCGCCGGCAGGTGCTTGGGCCCGAAATGGACGTCGGAGATGTGCAGGGCGTTGCGCAGGAGCGGGCCTCTGCAGAGACTCTAGCCTACGGCGCCATCGCGGCCGGAATCGCGAACCCGGACAACAGCTTCCGGTAAAGAAGGCGACTTCAACAGAACGTAACTGCTCCTTTACTGGTACTTTCGCGCCTTAGCCGGCGAGCGCGAAACAGAGGTACGGGTCAGTCGAAATCGTGTTCGATCCGGCCGAGGACCTCCGATTCGACCCGGGCGACGGCCAGCGCCGAGACGGCGCGCACCAGGGTCTTGCCCTGGCTGCGGCCGAGGAGGTAGCCGCCGAGGCCGGCGAGGAACAGCGCCGGCCAGGGGTGGCGGCGCATGATCCGCCGCCAATCGACCTCTGGAGGAACGAGATCGTCGATCAGGCTGTCGGCGAGCGACGAAAGGTTATCGCGGCCGCCGGCGGCGGCGCCAAGGTCTTCGTCCAGGTCGAGATCGTCGAAGTCGTCGTCGTATTCGTCGTAGGGATCATGGACGGCGTAGTCCACCGCGGGAGCGGGATGGCTACGCCCCGCGCGCTCGCTGCCCGACGAGTGAAATCGCGAGGACCGGCCGGCTCGCGCCGCGTCGTGCGTCATCGCGATCAGTCGTCGCTACGGCGGCTGCCGCGCACCAGCAGGCCGATCACGAAGCCGACGCCGGCGGCGAGGAGGATCGACTTGCCCGGATTCTCGCGCACGTACTCGTTGACGTTGTCGGTCACCTGGGCGGCGTCATGGCGCACACGCTGGTAGCCGGCGCGGACTGTTTCGGATGCCGCGTCGTACTTCTCGCGCGCCGCCGAGCCCAACCGCTGCGCCCGGCGCCGCACTTCGCGCTGCGCCCGGCGGGCGTTGCGTTCGAGATCTTCGGCGGCACCCTCGAAGCGCTCGCGCGCCTCGTCCAGCCCTTCGTCGATGACGTCCCGCGTGCCGTCGACGGCGTCGGCAAGCACCTGCCGTGCACGATCCACCACTTTGTTGTCGGCCATATTCGCCTCCTCTGCCTTCTTCGCTCTCTGAGGGCCGCGCCGGAACCGTTCCTGCGCGGGCCCAGAATCCACTTCCATGATAACCGGTCCGGCGACTGCGGCCAATCGTAGTTTTCCCGCTGGTAGACTCGCCGCATCGCGGGAGGAGAACCATGGGCCAGGTCACTTTCGTCGGAGCTTGCGGCACGGTCACGGGCAGCTGCACCTTGCTCCAGTTCGGCGACACCCGGGTGCTGGTCGACTGCGGCCTGTTCCAGGGCGACGAGGAGCTCGAGCAGCGCAATTGGCGCCCCTTCCCGTTCCGGCCGCAGGAGATCGACGCCGTCGTCCTCACCCACGCCCATCTCGACCACACCGGCCTCCTTCCCCGGCTGGTGGCACAAGGCTACGGCGGACCGGTCTACTGCACCCGCCCGACCCGCCCGCTCGCCGGACTGGTGCTCGAAGACGCCGGCGCCCTGCAGGAAGAGGAAGCCCGCTTTGCCAAGAAGAAAGGCTACAGCCGCCACGCCGACCCGCGCCCACTCTTCACCCGCCGCGACGCCACGCAGACGCTGCGCCTGCTCGAGCCGATAAAGTTCGACGCCGAGCGCGAGATCGCTCCCGGGATCACCATCCGTTTCGTCCGCGCCGGCCACCTGCTGGGCGCCGCTTCGGTGTCGATCCGCGCCAAGAGCGCGCTGGGAGGCCGCCAGCACTGGCTCTTCTCGGGCGACGTCGGTCGGTATGACGCACCGATCTTGCGCGATCCGCAGCCCGCGGACTCGGCCCCTGACGCGCTGGTCCTCGAGTCGACCTACGGCGACCGCGTCCACCCCGCAGAGGATCCCGGGAAGGCGCTGACCGAGATCATCCACCGGACCTTCGATCGCGGCGGCTCGGTGCTCGTCCCGGCCTTCGCTCTCGGCCGGACACAGGATCTCCTGTTCCACCTGTCGCAGATCGCGTCGGCCGGCGGCGTCGATTCCGAAGCTGTCTTCCTCGACAGCCCGATGGCCATCAAGGCGACCGAGATCTACCGTCAGGCGACGCCGGAGTTCGACGAGGAGACCCAGGCGCTGCTCCGGGCCGACGCCAATCCGCTCGCCGTCGACCGCTTTCGCCGCTGCCACACGGTCGCGGAGTCGAAGGCGCTCAACGAGCGCCGCGAGCCCGCGGTGATCGTCGCCGCGAGCGGCATGGCGACCGGCGGCCGCATCGTCCACCATCTGGCCAACCGCATCTCCGACCGCCGGAATTCGGTCGTTTTCGTCGGCTACCAGGCGGCTGGCACGCGCGGTCGCGCCCTGCTCGACGGCGCCCAGTCGATCTCGATCCACGGCCGGCGCGTGCCGGTGGCGGCAGAGATCATCCAGATCCAGGGGCTCTCGGCGCACGCCGACTGCAACGACCTGTTGCGCTGGTGCAAGGCCCAGCCCGGCGCGCCGCGGCGCGTCTTCCTCAACCATGGCGAAGACCCGGCACGCAAGGCTCTCGCAGCGGCGATCACCGAGCTCGGCTGGCCCCGCCCCGAGCTGCCCCTGCCGGGAACCCGGGCCGACTGGTGAATCCGCCGCCGCGCTCATCCCGGGCTCCGTTCGCACCGATCGCCGACGCGGTACAGCAGGGCGCGAGCCGGGCGCAGCGCACCGTCGCCTTCCTGCGCCGCGCCGTGCGCAAGGCGCACCACGACCGGCTCGGCCTCGTCGCCTCGGCGCTAGCCTTCTCGAGCGTACTTTCGCTGGTGCCACTCCTGGCGCTGATCTCGCGGTTCGTGGCGCGAGCCGTGAAGCAGGACGACGGGCGCACGTTGACGGTGCTCCGAACGCTCCTGCCCTATTCGGAGAAGACGCTGGTCACCGCTCTCGATTCGTTCGTGACGCAGGCAGAAGCGCTGTCGGGTCTCGCCATGATCGGCTTTCTGGTGACCTGCGGTTCGACCTTTCTCACCGTCGAAGAGGCGATCGACAAGATCTTCCGCGTCGAGCGCCGCAAGGGCCGGATCCTGCACCGCCTGTTCTCCTTCTCCCTGGTCGTGGTCTGGGGTCCGCTGGCGGTCGCCGGAATCGTCACGCTCCTCCTCCACCTGGCACAGAACCCGACGTTCTCGGGCACCCTGCGCCGCTCGACGCTGGCGCACTGGCTGCCGCTGCTCATCACGCTGCTCGGACTGACGCTGCTCTTCTGGTGGGTGCCAAACCGCAAAGTGCGAATCCGTAACGCCTTGGCTGGCGCCGCCGTCGCAACAATTGCACTCCACGGACTACAGATCGGCTTCAGCGCCTACGTCCGCCTCTTCACCGCCGCTTCGCGCGTCGTCTACGGGTCGTTCACTATTCTCTTCTTCTTCATGATTTCGGTCCAGATCGCCTGGTGGCTCATCCTCGTCGGCTGCGAGGTCACGGCGAATCTCGAGCTCGGGGAGGAGGGGAAGGCCACGCCGAACGCTACCCTGCCGGGGCCCGCAGCCGACCGGCCGAAGATCGACCCCTCCGCCGGGGTCGAGCAGGAGCGCAACCGTTGGCCGTGAACCCCGCGGCGGGCCCCGCCCGACCGCGAGTTCGCGCGTGGAGCGATCCGCTGCGTTGGCTCATGCTGCCGTGGACGCTGTGCGTCACCTATCCTCTGATCCTGCTAAGCACGACCCTGTTCGGCACGCTCGCGGTGACGCTCTCGCTGATCAGCAAGCACCTCGGCTTCTACGCCGGAGTGTTCTGGGCCCGCAGCCTCACCTGGGGAACCTGGGTGCGGGTGCGGGTCGCGGGGCGCGAGCACCTGCAGCCGAATCAGTCGTACGTCATTCTCTCCAACCACCAAGGCGCCTACGACGTCCTGGCGCTCTACGGCTTCCTCGGCCGCGAGTTCCGCTGGGTGATGAAGGAAGAGCTGCGCAAGGTGCCGTTTCTGGGCTGGGGCTGCGCCGCCATCGGCCACATCTTCGTCGATCGCCGCAACTCCGCCCGCGCCATCGCCAGCCTCGAAGCCGCCAAGAGCCATCTCGTCGGCGGCGTCTCGGTCCTCCTCTTCCCCGAGGGCACGAGGAGCGACGACGGCCGCCTGCTGCCGTTCAAGAAAGGCGGCTTCAACATCGCCCGCCAGCTCGACCTGCCGATCCTGCCGGTATCGATCACCGGCTCGAACGAGATTCTGCCCAAGGCCTGCTTCTTTCCTCGCCCGGGGACCGTGCGCGTGCGGTTCCATCCGGCGATCGCACCGGGCGACTTCCCCGACAACAATCAACTGATCGCCAGGACGCGTGCAGCGATCGAGTCGGGGCTCGAGCAGGACGAGCGCTGAAGGAGCCTACGTGCCAAGCTCTTGCGGTCAGGAGATGACCATGCACCGTTCCCCGATTCGCCTCGTTCTTCTCTCCGCCGTCATGATCACGGGAGGCGCCGCGGTGACTTTCGCGCTCGCCACCAATACCCTCGCCGCTGCGCCGCCGCAAACCCTGCGCGTCGACTACTTCCATACCGGCAACGCCCGCGAGGAGCGCTTCGCGCTCGAGCGCGTGGTCGTCGAGCCGCTCCCCTGGCCGGGGGACCTGGCGAAGACGGTCGACGACACC
Source organism: Thermoanaerobaculia bacterium (assembly GCA_039932055.1). Taxonomy (GTDB): domain Bacteria; phylum Acidobacteriota; class Thermoanaerobaculia; order Multivoradales; family JAGPDF01; genus JAGPDF01. The sequence continues at coordinate 236 of JBDTQT010000159.1, read as the reverse complement.
AATCTCGGCAAGTACCTCTTCGAGGTCATCGACCGCAGCACGCACCGGGTCCTCTACTCGCGCGGATTTGCATCGATCTACGGCGAGTGGGAGACGACCGGCGAGGCGGCCGGGATCGACCAGACTTTCTCCGAGTCCCTGCGCTTCCCGCGGCCCGCGGGTCCCGTGCAGATCGTCCTCAAGAAGCGCGACAAGGCGAACGACTTCCGCGAGATCTGGTCGCTCGTGGTCGATCC
>JBDTQT010000158.1:0-9500 GCA_039932055.1 Thermoanaerobaculia bacterium | reverse complement strand
CGCTCCGTCGTGCCGGCGGCGGTTGGCAGGCGCTCGAGGCTCATCAGGCGACCTTCGGAGCTGTAGAGTGGCTTCACCCAGCCGCCGGTGATCGCGTCGGCGGCCTCTCTGAGGAAGCCTCTGCCGTCGTAGAGCATCGTCAGGCTCTCGGACGCCACCGGGCGCTCGATCTCCGCCAGTGACCCGGCATCGTCGAAAGTGAAGTCGATGTCGTTCGCTCCCAGGTCCACGAGGTCGAGGTAGCCGCCGGCGTCGTGAGCGGAATCGCGGGTGCCGCCGATGCCGAGAGTGACCATGTCGAGGAGGGCCGTGTTGCCGGAGGTCGCGGCGTTGGTTTCGTAGGCGTAGCCGTCGCTCACTCCGTCGCGGGCCTCGGAGAGGCGGTTGCCGACGCCGTCGTAGGTCCATTCGATCGGGTTGTTGGTCGAGGGATTGCAGCTTGCGGCGGCGCTGTTCCACGGACCGCCGGCGCAGTTCAGGTAGTACTGCCAGTCCTGGTAGCCGTAAGTCCTCGCGACCGCGGCCGGCAGCGTCTGCGAGACCGCCCTCACATTGCCAACGGCGTCGTTGGTGTAGCTCCAGTTGAAGAGGCTGCCCGACACCGTGATCGCCGTCGGCGCGTAGCGCTGGTCGTACGTCCGCGTCTCGTCGCGGTCGGTCGTGAGATCGAAGCGCAGCGTGGCGAGCGGACCGTACGGCTTGTAGGTCGCGAGCGGAGAGTTCTTCACCACGTAGAAGGCCGCCAAGGCACCCTCCTTCAACTGCAGAAACGTCGGGCGATTCATCCGGTCGTAGCCGTACGTCGCCAGCAGGTTCGGCGGATAAAGCGTCGTCAGTCGGTTGCCGTCCTTGTCGTAAGTGTAGGTCAAGTCGCCGTCGGTCAGCCTCTCCCCGAACGGGTTGTAGGTGTAGTCCACCGTGTCGCCGCCTTTGGCGATTTGGGTCAGCCTCCCCAGCGTCCAGCCGACCGCGCTCGAACCCCAAGTGTAGGTCGTATCGAGCGCCGCCGTCGGGTAGTCGATGAGGGTAACCGGTCCGCGGCGTCTATCGTGCGCACCGTCGTCACCGCCCGGGCGTCCGTCTCCTCCGCGAGCTCGCCGTGCTCGTTGTAGGCATAGACCGTTGTCCCCGAGACCTCCGAGGTCTGGCCCGTCATGAGGTCGCGGTCCGAGTACTCGTACTCCGTCACCGTCCCCTCGCCGTCCGTCACTTCGACGAGATGATCCTGCACGTCGTAGGCATAGGTCGTCGAGACACTGCCTCCGCCGGCCCCGCCCCACGGCTGGGTGACCGCGACCAGCCGGTCGATCGAGTCGTAGTCGTACTCCGTCGACGGCTGCGACGGGAAGCTCGCCCGGGGATGGAGCGGATCCCAGACCGCCTCGAGCCGCCCCTCGCAGTCATAGGCGTACTCCGTCACCGCGCTGTTGCCGACGTCGATCTTCTCGATCGTCTGGTCGAGGTGGCACATGGAGTCGTAGACCCAGGAGGTCTCGGAGTGCGTCGTCCACGCGCTCGCGCTCGTTCCTCGGTCCAGCTTCTGATTCGTGCGGTGGCCGCCGGCGTCGAGCGTCCAGATCTGGCGCTCGGCGAAGTTCGTGGCCGAGATGGACAGACAGACTGTCGATGTCGGCGTTCCGCTGACGAAACCTCGCCTGACCTCCGTGAGTCTTCCACCTACGTCGTACAGGTACTGCGTCCCCGAACCGGTCGGCGTCTTGACACAGAAAAGATCCCCGAACGGGTTGTAGGTGTAGAGCGTCACCCGGTCGTCGGTGGCGGTCCCCGGATCGCCCCCCTGGGTCACCGAGGTCACCCGATCGAGCGCATCGTAGGCCGTGGTGGTGACGGTCCCGTTCGGCTCGGTGACGGAGGTTCTGCGATTGTAGGCGTCATAGCCGTAGGTGGTGGTGCCGACCAACGGGTCGACGCGAGTGTCCGGGATCATCCCGTTCGTTCCGCTCACCGCGTAGGTGAAGGTCGTCTGGTCCGAGGTCGTGTAACCCGGCGGGTCCACCGTACCGACTTTGCCGGCGCCGTTGTAGCCCGAGTAGCCCGTCGTGAGGCTGAAAGTGCCACCGGAGAACGTGGATTCGACGCCGTCGATCGTCCGGTCGTCCAGATCCCCCGTTGCCGGATCGTAGGACATCGTCACGACCCGGCTGACCGGGTCTCCGACCGTCGTCGGGCCTTCGATGCGCGTGACGAAGGCCGGGAAATTCGCGTCGTGGTCCCATTCAGTGATGCGGGGGAGATGGGGGTGCGAGATCTCGTTCGCAGCATCCGTTCGCGAGGCGAGCTGTCCGAATGTGTCGTAGGTGAAAGCGGTTTCGACGCCGCCCGGGCTCGTCTCGGTCGCCACCCGCAGCGGGTGGGCCCCGTCGTACGTGAACGTCGTGTTCGGCGCGCTGCCGCAAATGGGGCAGCTGCCGTCGATCGTCAAAATGCGCGCCTTCCGGGATGCCGGTTCGCGGTCGAAGGTGTAGACGGAGGTGTCTCCGAGCGGGTCGGTCACGGTGGTTTCCGTCGGATCCGCGGGGTCGTCGAAGACCAGCTCCCACCTGTCGACCGCTGCGGCATCGGTGAAGTTCAGGGCGCCCTTCCAGGTCCGTGTCACGTTGCCGAACTGGTCGTAGTCCCAGGCGCGCTCGACGCGTTGCGGCGTACCGACCAGGATCTGGTGCGTCATATAGCCCGGGTCGGAGAAGTACTGGAAGAACCGGCTGCGGCCGTCCGGATAGACGATCCGGATCAGGTCGACGCCGGCCCACTCATAGGTCCACGTTCGGGTCGGCGACCCTCCCACTCCGACGCGCACGATCGTCTTCAGCCGGCCGGAGCTGTCGTAGGTGAATTCGTCCGCCTGGCCGTCCGGGAAATCGACCGACTCGAGCTTGCCGCCGAGGTTGTAGGTCCCGACCCAGGCGTTGCCGTTCCTGTCTTCGGAGCGATACCACCGGCCCTGCGCGTCGTAGAGGAACCGGTCGCCGTCGAGGTCCACGAGCGCCCATTCTCCTGTTCCGAAGTCGTGGAAAAGGGTTCGGTATTCGTCGCTCGGAGCGACGACGGTATACGCCTGCACACCCGAGCTCCCGGCGAGCGTCGAGAACTCGACGAAGGACGCCTCGCGCGTCAGCAGCCAGACATGATCCTCGTCCGGATCGACGACGATGCGCTCCGCGAATTCGTGGGACCAGAATCGCCCGAGTGTGGCGCGCCAAGCGGTAGCGCCCGGCGAGCCGATTCTGCCGACTCCGCCCGCAAAGTAGCGCAGGGAAGCGCCCGCTTGCCCCCCCGGCACGGTCGATGCCCCTCCACCGCCGATCGGCCCACCACTGCTGCCCGACCCTTCGCACTTCGCGGACTTGCACGGCGGAGGCGCTCCGCCGACGCAGGCGTTGCACGCCTGCGTCTGGCAAGGGTGCTCCTCCCGGGGCGTGCAGAGGATGGCCGACATCAGGTCGAAGTCGAAGCGGATTTCCTCGACCGTCGTCGGACGCGAGCAGCTCGTCGCGTTGGCGCAGGCGGTTGCCGTGACTTCGTAGGCGACATTGGCGGGTGGGGTGAGACAACTGAAGGACCGCTGTACGACGAGGGTGCCTTCGTCCGAGATGATGTCGTTGAGTCCAGAGGCCCCGCAGGTGGACTTGATCACGCCGAGCTCCCGCACGTCGATCCGGGGACCCCGGCCCGGAGTGCTGAGGCTTTGCGAGTTCCCCTGAAACACCATCGGAATCTTCGCCTTGACCGTGCACGACCCGGCGTTCGGGTCGCAGCCGGGAGGCGACACTTCGTACTCTACGCCGCCGAACTCGCCCTTGTAACAGCGCAGGCCGACCGCGCACCCCATCGTGCAGGCACAGTTGGCGTTTTTCGGATGAAGCACCGCCGAGTCGCCGTAGTTGGTGACTGGCCCGCCGGGGAAAACCGAACAGTGCTGACCCTCCGCTGGCCGAGCGAGCGGAAACAGGAAGACCAACGTGAGGAGCGGGACGAAAGGCCGCAGCAGGAAGGGCAGGCAAAGGAAAGTCGCTCGTGGCTGTCGCATCGTGGTTCTCCTGGAGCGCCGTCTGGACCGGTCGGAACCGGAGGGCGCCCTTCACCTACCTAGAGCCACGAGACCTATGTTTTCTGACGGCGAGCTGAAACCTGCGAGCTCCGCTCACATTCCTTCGCCCTCGACTGCTTTCGTGCCCGGGCCCGCGCCCGAGCGAGCATCGTCCCAACATCTCCAGTACTGCAACCCAGCCGCGCTGCGATCTCGCGGTGCGCCAAGCCCTCGAGCGACCAGCTGAGGAGCCGACGATCGCGCTCCGGGAGCAAAGCAAGAGTTTCCTTGAGCTGGGCTCGAAACTCCGCTGCGGGTGCGACTGATGGGGTCGTCTCCTCGACCAGCGGCTCGGTTCTCGAGCGCTGGCGAAGGGTCTTGGCGTGAAGTCGAATCAGCGCCATCCTGGCCCAAGCCACGACATTCACCACCTTGGCGCCCCTCTGCACGAGGCACATGAGCACACTCTGGGCCAGGTCGGCGGCGAGGCTGCGGTCCTTCGCGACACGGAACGCCATTCCTTGAACTTGTCTCGCAACGACCCGCCACTCGCGAGAGGTTCCTCGAAACCTTGCCTCGGTGTCGCTCGTCGTCAACGCCTCGAACCTTTCGACTCATCGCCCACAGGAACCCGATCTTGGGCGCGCCTTCGACGAGGAAGCTATGAAGTGCTCGACAGTTCGCGCCCCGCGTTCGCGCTCGCGGCGGGCGAGTGCGGCCTACGCGGAAACCGACTGCACCGCGCCCCGACTAGCTGACCGGTTCCACCGCGAGCGCGGCGAGCATCTCCGCGACGCGGCCGAACTTTACCCGTGGGCGGCCGGTGGCGCGGCCGCGCTCGACCTCGAGCTGGTCGAGGCGTTTCCAGTCGGCGAACTGGACCGGGCGAAGGTTGCGGGCGGCGAGCAGGTCGTCGATCGGAGTGATCGGAGCGATCGGAGCCAGCGGAGCGAGCGCGAGCGCCTGCAGATCTTCGAGCATCGCCGCGGCGGTCTCCGTGCCGTCGGGCTTGTTGCTGCCGATGAGCCCGGTCGGACCGCGCTTGATCCAGCCCGAAACATACAGGCCCGGCAGGGGAGCTTGGCTCGCGGGGTCGATCACCCGGCCGCGCAAGTTGGGGATGGTCGCCGACTTCTCATCGAACGGCAGCCCGGCGAGCGGCAGCGAACGGTAGCCCACCGCGCGGACGACCAGGCCGGCCGGCAGGGTGAAGCGTTCGCCCGTCCCCACGGCGCGCAGATTTCCGGCCTCGCCGGCGAGGCGATTGCGCTCGAGGCAGACGCCCGCCACTCGACCGCTCTCGCCTTCGATGACCACGGGCGAGACGCAGAAGCGCAAGTGGATGCGCCGCTCCGCACCGGTCGCCGGACGAGCGGCCACCGCGCGCAGGATCTCCATGTTCTTCTGCGCCTGGGGATCGCCCCGGAGCTCCTGCTCGCTGCCCGGGTCGAGCTCGAGCTCGCGCGGATCGACGACGAGGTCGACGCCCTCGAGGTGGGCGAGCTCCTTGAGCTCGCCGGGCGACCACTTGGCCTGCACCGGTCCGCGCCGCACGAGGAAATGCACGTCGCGGATCCGGCTCGTCCGCAGCCGCTCCAGCGCGTCGTCGGAGATGTCGGTCGTCGCCAGATCCTCCGGGTTCCGTCCCAGAATCCGCGCCACGTCGACGGCGACGTTGCCGGCACCGACGACCGCCGCGACGGGGCACGACAGGTCGACCGGCAGATCGAGAAAGTCGGGATGAGCGCTGTACCAGGCGACCAGCGCCGTCGACGAATGGCTGCCGGCGAGATCTTCACCCGGCACACCGAGCCGCCGGTCGCTCTGCCCGCCGACGGCGAAAGCGATCTGGTCGTAGTGCGCCCTGAGATCGGCGACCGAGAGATCCCTACCCAGCTCGACGTTGCCCAGGAAGCGCACCCGCGGGTCGAGCGCCACGCGCTCGAAAACCCGGACGACCTCCTTGATCTTCGGATGATCGGGAGCGACGCCGAATCGCACGAGCCCATAGGGTGTCGGCAGCCGATCGAGGATGTCGACCCGCAGATCCGGCCCGGCGGAACCGCCGCTTCGCGCGAGCAACGCGGCGGCGGTGTAGAAACCGGCCGGACCGGCGCCGACGATGGCGATCTGTATTGGACGATCTTGCGGACGATCTTGCGGACGATCTTGCGGACGATCCTGGGGAAGTTCGGGGGAACGTTCGAGACCCGGTGGCATCAGGTGCGAGGATACAACGACCGGCGCCATGGACCGGGGTACCGGGCTCTATGAATCGTTCGACTTCAACTGCCGCCGCAGCTTGCCGAGCGTCCGGTTGACGGGATTGTTGCGCGACAGGAAGCCGAACACCGGCCGTTTGCGCACGCCGATCTCGCTCTGCAAGGAGCGCAACGCCGCGTTCTTCGGGTCGAGCGCGAGCCCCTGGGCGATCGCGTGGACCGCCCCTTTGCGGTTCTTGGCCAGGACCTGCACGCGGGCAAGGTTGAGGTGGCAGTCGGGATGGTAGAACTGGGTCTTGACCGCGTGCTGGCAGAGGCGCAAGCCCTCCTTGACCTGCTTCTGGTAACGCGCGATGCCGTAGCCCAGGAACGAGTAGGCGACCCCCGGAATGTGCTCGGAGAGCCCGCGTTCCTTGACCAGGTCGGCGAGGATCGTCAGCCCCCGGCCCCAGTCGCCGCCCCGGCAGATTTCGATCGCGGCCTCCGCGGCGGCGCGCGGACTCCCGGATTCGCCCGGAGTGCCCTGCGGAGGTTCGATGCGACTCGCCATCCGGGTAACCGACCTCATCCTTTCCAGACCCCTCGCGGGCCCGTGTTAGAATTTTCCTATTGTCGCGCTTCTAGGGTCCGGTGACAAGCGATGTCCGTCTCTGAACCGCCCGATGTCAAGGAACTGGTGGCGCTCGCGCGCCGATTCGCGGAGCGCAAACTCTACGATGAGGCCGCCGAGCTCTTCGGAGTCGCTCTGCGCCTCGAGCCCAGGAATCTGGGCACCCGTCTCGCGCTCGCCCGCGTCCGTCGGATGCAGAAGGCGCTCGGACGCCTCGCCACCGCCAAAGACCCGGTCGAGAACGCCCGCTCGGAGATGCGCCGCAACGGCATCGACGCTTCGCACTTCGTCGGCCTCGCCTGGCTCTACGCTGAAAAGGGGGAGGAGTTCCGGGCGCTCGAGTGCCTGCATATCGCCCGGCTGAAAGACCCCCTCAGCCCGGCGAACTTCAAGCTCGCGGCGCGCATCCACTTCCGCTTGCAGGACTACGACAGCGCTGCCGAGCTGCTGCAGCGCGCTCTGCGCTACAACCCGTTCGACCGCGAGGCCGCCGAGCTCCTGGGCCAGATCGAATATGAACGCAAGCAGTTTGCCGAGGCGCTCGCTGCGACGATCGACGCCTTCCTCCTCCTGCCTTCGGTCGACGAGGAGCGGGCGATTCGCCTGCGCCGCCGGATCCGCACGCTCAAGCACCTTCTCTCATGGCAGAGCAAGCAGGTCGTGGCGCTCTTCCGCGAGCGCGAGGAGCAGCTGCACACCGCATTCGACCGGCTGGAGTGGCGGCGCGAGCGCTTCCGCAGCGAAGAGACCTGGGAGAGCCTGGCGCTCGCTGCGCTCGTCGCCCCGCAGGACGATGGCGGCCGCCTGAAGATCGCCGGGCGACTGCGCAAGCTCGCCGCCTGGGCCCACTTCACCGACGAACAGATCTTCAAGCTCTCCGCCGCGGTGGAGGAGAAGAGCTTCGAGGCCGGAGCGCTCATCTTCGCCAACAACAGCGAGGGCGTCGACATCTGTCTCCTCGAAGAGGGCGAGATCAGCATCCAACGGCCGACGCCGTATGGCACCTACCCGCTCGCCCTGCTGCAGCCCGGGTCGATGTTCGGCGAAGTGAACTTCCTCACCCGCGGCGTGCGTACCGGCGACGCCATGGCTCTGAAGCCCTGCCGCCTGCTGGTCTTCGACGGCGGCAAGCTCGAGGAGCTCTCGCGCAGCTGGTCGGAGTTCGGCGTCCAGCTCTATTGGGGCCTCTGGCACTCGCTCGCCGGCAAGCTCCGGTCGACGAACGAGCAGCTGAAGACCTTCTTCTCCGCCGACAAGCAGCCCGAGAATTTCCTCCGCCTGCGCCGCGGCCGCGACGCCGGCGGTACGGTCGAAGTCCCGCCGGACGACAAGGTGCGGCTTTTCCAGGAGCAGGGTCTGTCGAGCAAGGAGCTCACGACGCTCGCCACCTTCTCGAAGGAGCTGCGCTTCGAGTCCGGGGCCGCGCTCTTCGCCGAGGGCGACGAAGGGCACGAGATGTATGTCGTGCTCGAAGGCAAGGTGTTGATCAGCAAGTACATCCCGGGGGCCGGCGAGGAGGCCCTCGCCATCCTCGAGCGCGGCGACTTCTTCGGCGAGATGTCCCTCATCGACGGCGATCCGCGCTCGGCCGACGCGCGCGCGCACGGCGGAGTGCTGACCGTCCTGGCGCTCGATCAGGCGACGATCCAGGAGATGCTCGTCCTCGACCCGCAGGCGTCGCTCGACTTCCTGAAGCTCCTCTGCCGGCTGGTCGCCAAGCGCCTGCGCGAGATCGACGAGAAGGTGATCGGCTGGCGCATCATGTCGGGCGAGCGGACCCCCGAGATGTCGGCAGGCCGCGCGTAACCAGCAGGCGCTCGGGATCGATCCAGCGGCGGGACGCCGCTCCCACATCCTCTGCAGTCAGCTGCGCGATCTTCCCGGCGTGCCACTGCGGATCGTCCAGCGGCAAGTCGAGGAGCGCCGCGACCGCCATCAGGTCTGCCCATTGCCGCGCGGTCTCGCGGCGGAACGGCTCACGGCCGAGGAGGTAGGAACGGGCGCTTTCGAGGTCCTCCGCGGCGACCGGCTCGGCGAGGAATCGCGCCAGTTCGTCGCGCACCGAGGCCTCGGCCTGGTCGAGCGTCGCGGTCGCCGTACCGACGTAGCAGACCAGCCTTCCCTCGTCGATCCCGGCGCCGGACACCGTGTCCGCGCTCGCCGTATAGGCCAGCCCCTCGCGCTCGCGGATGCGCTGCGGGATGCGGCCGGTGAGCCCCGCGCCGGTACCGAGGAGCACCGCCGCGAGCTCGAGCGCAGGATAGTCGGGATGCGCCCGCGCTACCGTCCGCGAGCCCATGAAGAGATGCGCCTGATCCTCGGCGCGGGTCAGAATCTCGCGTCGCGCGACCGGTGTCGCGGAGGGCGAGGCCGGTACCGGTCGCGACTCGCCGCCGTGCCCGGCGCCCGCGAACAGTCCGCCGAAGAGTTCGCCGGCCCGCGCCGCGACCTGCGCCTCGTCGATCTCCCCCGCTACGGAAAGATAGGCCCCCCAACCGAGCGCGGCGCGATGAAACTCGCCGCAGCGCGCCGGGTCGAGAAGCGCCAGGCTCGCTGGATCGCCCTGCAGCGGCCGGCCGCGCGGATGCGGCGCATAGAGCTGCTCGCCGAAGGCGCGCGC
>JBDTQT010000157.1:0-9614 GCA_039932055.1 Thermoanaerobaculia bacterium | reverse complement strand
CGTGCTGCCCGGCAACAAGTCGGAGAGCCACCCGTCGGTCTACTGGGCGCGGATCGTCTACCTCTGGTTGATCGGCCTGACGATCGGCGGCATGCTGCTCCACAACGGCCTCGACTTCTACCGCAAGGCGAAGCATTCTCGTCTGCTGCGCTCCCTGCCGATCCCCGATGACGCCCCGGAGCGGATGAGCGGCTGGTTCCGCATCTCGCACGGCCTGCTTGCCACGAGTTTCATCGTCCTCACGTACTCAGGGTTCGCGCTGAAGTTCCCGGAGGCCTGGTGGTCGCGTCTCGCGACCTTCGGCGCTCCGGTGGTCGATCTACGCGGCTCCATCCATCGCATCGCCGCGGTGATCATGCTCGGGGTGGGTGGGATGCACATCGTGCATCTCTTCCTCTCACGCCGGGCGCGGGCCTGTATCGGCGAGATGGTGCGGCCGGGGATGGCCGACTTCCACGAGCTCAAGGAGAAGGTGGCCTACCTCGCCGGCAAACACCCGATGCCGCCCGAATCCCCCTGGGTCGGCTATCCCGAGAAGATGGAGTACCTGGCGGTGGTCTGGGGTACCTTCGTCATGGGAGCCACCGGCTTCATGCTCTGGTTCCCGGAGGTCATTCTGCGCTTCGCCCCGAAGTGGGTGACCGATCTGGCGACGGTGATCCACCTTTACGAGGCGATCCTGGCGGCGCTCGCCATTCTCGTCTGGCACTTCTACCTGGTGATCTTCGACCCGATGGTCTATCCGCTCGACACCGCGGCGATCGACGGCCGCCAGACCCCGGGCCGCGCTTGGGAGCGCCGAAACGCCAGGCTCCCCGTCGTCAAGAGCACCAAGAAGTAGCCAGGAGCGACCGCGGCGGAACGAAGGTCTCCGGCGCCGCTCTTGCGCTGCCGCTTTGGCATGCAGGTGCCACGCACTCCACCAGTGGAACTTCGACGGGCTGGCTCGTCGCGGCGCGAGCGAGCTGACCGAGCGCCGCCTGCCGCGAGCCGACGGCGAGCTGCTGTTTCGCGCCGCGCTCGGATTCGAAGACGACGGCATCGTGACGGTCACCGAGCGGGCCTTCCACCTCCCGGCGGAAGAGACTGCCGCTGGCGGCGGCCCGCGCCTCCTGCATGAAAGAAATCGCTACCTCCGCAGCAGACGCGGGTGGATGCGCCGCCGCAGTAGGAAGTTGGTGAGAAATGGGGCTAGGGTCGCGCGCGGCAGAAAGGCGCGAGCCCGCTGCCAGTCGCGGCTGGCGGTGCGTTCATTGCGGCGGCGCTCGAGGGCGAGCGCGGCGTCGTCCAGCCCGGCAAGATACGACTCTCGTCGAGCCGCGCGAGCTGGGCGTCGACTGCCGCCAGCCTGTCGAGCGCGCGGTCGAGCGCCAGCAGACTGTCGGATGATCAGTCGGCGACGTCCGGCGTCGCGTAGGTGATGCGCGGCAAGTACGTGCGCAGCGTCTCCATGACCTTGAGGACGGCGGCGTTGGATCCCGAGTCGCCGTGTGCGTCGCGGAACCGGTAACGGTCGCCCTTGACGATCTGGAAGTTGATCTGGTGGCAGAAGTTCCCGGAGGACCGCGCTTCGCACGTGAACCACACCTTCTCGAGGCCGGTGGCCTCGAACGTGAAGTTGTGACTCTGGCTGCCGCTATCCTCCCAAGCGAGGGAGTTACCCCGCATGACCAAGCTGCCCGTGCGGTCCTTTCTCAGGAACCCCCTTTTCATCATCACGAGCCCGTCGAGTACCACCTCGGATGGGGCGACGGCCGGCACGACAGGCGCCGTCGCTCCGGGTGTCGCCAGCAGGGCCGCGATCGTCGACTCGCGGGCACCGCTCTTCTTGAGGTAGACGAGATCGTTGACCGAGAGGTTGTAGGCCTTCCCCGACTGCCTCACTTGCTCCGCGATGTTCTGCTCGGAAGTCCCGCTGTCGATGAGGCGCACGATGTCGACCAGGCGGGAATCGTCGGGCTCGAGCGCCACTGGCGCCGGCGCGGGCGTCGGGAGGAACGCCCAGATCACGCTGATGACGTTCTCCGGCACGCCTGCATCGCGCAGCGTGACGAGGTCCCCGGCCGTCATCGCGACGGTGTTCGCCGGGCTTCTGACCATGGCGATCATGCCGTCAGCCCGGGCGCCCGACTGCTGGGCCGCCAGAATGGAGTGGACCGTGAGTTCCTCCGCGCCTGCCGCACCCACGGCGAGCATCAGTAAAGTCGTCCCGAGTAGAGCCCCGAAAGCTTGGCGTTTCATGGTGTACCTGCCTTTCCTGGTAAAGCAGCTCGAATCTAGTCCCCTGGCGCCCCGCCGGGAAGCGCGCTTTCTACCCGGCGGCGGTGCAGCGACTTAGGTAGGATCTACTCGGGCTGAAGGAAGTTGCGCTCGTCGGCGTAGTTCACCCGCTCGACGTAGCTGACCTGCCCGAGCTTGCCCATCAGGTTGGCCCGGTGGTTCTCGACGGTGCGCATCGAGGGGGTGGACAGGCCGGCGCTCTACCGGTTCGTGTTCCCCCTGACGAGAAGCCGGAGGACGTCGAGCGGCCAGGCCTCAGCCCTTGGATGCGCCCAGCGGCACGAGCTCCTGGTCGCGGAACTCGCGGGCCTTCTCCTCGAGACCCGCCGCGACCGCCTCCTCCTCGGAGAGGCCTTTCTCGCCGGCGTACTCGCGCAGTTGCTGGGTGAGCTCCATCGAGCAGAAGTGCGGGCCGCACATCGAGCAGAAGTGGGCGCTCTTCGCCCCCTCCTGTGGCAGCGTCCCGTCATGGAAGGCGCGCGCGGTCTCGGGGTCGAGCGAGAGGTTGAACTGGTCCTCCCAGCGATGCGCTCTTCTTCCGTTTCGACCGCAAGCTCCTCGGTGAGCTACCGGGCTGCGCCTGGCGGGCTCTGAAGCTCTACCTCGCGGCTTGGTTCGGCGAGGCCGAGGTCGTCCCCGGGGCGATCGGTTTCCTCACAGCGGCTTCTCCGTCCACGCCGGAGCGCCGGTTGAAGAACGCTCCGACGCGGTGCGGCTGGGCCGCTATGGGATCCGCTGCCCGCTCGTGCTCGAGCGCCTCACTGCGGCTGGGGCACCGGCCCGAAAGGGACTCCACAGTAGCAAGCACCGCCGGAGCACGTGAGCCCCGCCCTGGAAGAGGTGCTGGGGAGAGGTGCCGGGCGATCTCCCGTTCTCGACCGGCCTACCCGCACCGGATCCGTCTTCTCGCGAGCGCCAGGGACGCACGCTGGCACAACAGCCGCCGCGCGGAGCCCCCGAAGCTGCTGAAAAGCACCTGCGTGCGGAGTAGTTGACTTGGCAATAGTCACGCGACGCGTTATTATGGGCGCATGATTCGAACGTTCAAGTGCCGCGACACTCAGGCGCTGCACGCGAGAGTTCGGGTCAGGAGATTTGCGAAATTCGAGGAGGTCGCTCGCCGGAAGCTCAGGCAGCTCGAGATTGCTTCCAGCCTCGGCGACCTCAGAGTACCGCCGGGGAACCGGCTCGAGGCTCTGCAAGGGAATCGCGCCGGGCAGCGCAGTATTCGGATCAACGATCAGTGGCGCGTCTGTTTCCGTTGGCGAGACGGCGGTGCCGATGCGGTCGAGATCGTCGACTATCACTAGTAGGAGAATGGCCATGAAAAAGCTCGCTCCCGTGACGCCGGGCGAACTCCTCGCCGAAGAGTTCTTGAAGCCACTGGGGATCAGCCAGTACCGGCTCGCCAAGGAGATCGGGGTGCCCGCTCAGAGGATCGGCGAGATCGTTGCCGGCCGCCGGGCCGTGACGGCCGACACGGATCTGCGCCTCTGCCGTTTCTTCGACCTTTCACCCGGATACTGGCTTCGCGCACAGGCGGCGCACGACACCGAGGTCGCCCAGGAGACGCTCGCGGCAACCATCGCCAAAATCAACCCCTGGCGCGCTACTTCGGCGGCGGCGCCGAGGACCGGATGAACCTCCCGGTAGCCTACGATCCGCGCCGCACCGAGCTCGCGACGGCGGCGAAGATCCGCAAGGAAATCGCTTCGCGCGCAGTCTGAGCCAGGCGGAGGGCATGGCCAGCTCGGCGCAGGTGCCCAACGCTGGGCCGTGAGCCTCGGGAGATCGCCTGCCTGGCACCGCTACCGAGGCAGCGTTAGCGGGCACTCGGGCAGCGCGCGAGTCGAGATGGCGCTCGACCGGCCGTTCCTGCGTTCCTCCATGGGAGAGGGAGGTCGGCATGCCCACGAATCTGGACCCCGTATCCGCAGAAACCGAACGAACCGGAAGCCACCACCGTCGTCTCTTTCGGCCATCTGTCCCGGTGCGCTCTTTGGAGAGAAAGGCAAACATGAACTATCGATTGGACGTCCGACCGTGGCGGGAGCGATCGCTCGAGCTCTCTTCCAGGTTTCGGTGCGGAGCGGGCGCGCTCCTCGCGTTGGCAGTCGTCGGCTGTGCTTCGGGCCGAGCCCCGAACTCCGGAGCCGACCGCACGGATCCCGTCGCCCAGGTCGATCCAGCCGATCCCGTCGCGCGCGTCCGCCAGATCCTGGCCGAGGCGCCGCTCGTCGACGGTCATGTCGATCTCATGATTCACTTCGCGAACCAGCGCGAGAAGCGGCTTCTCCCCGCCGATAGCTATGACATCTCGGGCCGGACCGCGGGTCAGGTCGATCTGCCGCGGCTGCGCGCGGGGCAGGTCGGCGCGGGAATTTTCACCGTCGGGATCGAGGACGAGAACGATCGCGTCGCCGGAATCACCGCTGCGATGGACCTCCTGCACGCGATCGCGGCGCGGAACTCGGCGAATCTCGAAGTCGTCGACGGCGCGGAGGGCCTCGAGCGCGCGGTCGCGGCGAAGCGGATCGCCGTCCTCCCGGGACTCGAAGGAGGCGATCAGATCGGCGGCTCGCTCGACGTTCTGCGCGCGGTCTACGACCACGGCGTGCGCGCCATGACGCTCACTTGGGAACACACCAACGAGATCGGCGACTCGAACGCCGATGCACCCCGGCACGACGGGCTGTCGCCTTTCGGTGTCGACGTCGTGCACGAGATGAACCGGCTCGGCATGCTCGTCGATCTGTCGCACGCGGCGGACGCGACGGCTGCTCGTGCCCTGGCGGAGACCCGCGCGCCGGTGATCTTTTCGCACTCCGGTGCGCGCGCACTCTGTCCGTCGCCGCGCAATCTGCCCGACGATCTCCTGCGCGCCGCCGCCGCTAAAGACGGTCTGGTGATGGTCTCCTTCGTCTCCTACTACTCGAGCGCGGCGAACTGCGACTGGTACGTGCGCGGTGAAGCGCGGTGGGGCGAGTTGCGCGTGCTCCGCGGCGCCGACCGCGAGGCGATCCGGCGCGACTTCGCGGCATGGGACGCGGCGAATCCGGAGCCGCGCGCGACGCTCGCCGACGTCGCCGATCAGGTCGAGTACGTTCGTCGCATCGCCGGGATCGATCACGTCGGCATCGGAGCGGACTTCGACGGCATGGGCGAGGCCCGGACGCTCGGACTCGAAGACGCGGCCACCTATCCGGCGCTTTTCGCCGAGCTCGCGCGCCGTGGTTGGACCGACGCCGAGCTCCGCAAGCTCGCGGGAGAAAATTTCCTGCGTGTTCTGCGCGCGGTCGAGGCCCGTCGCGGGACGGCATCTGCCGGGTCGTGAGGAATTCGGGCGCAGCCGGAACGTGAGTCCGCGGAGGTCCTCGCCTGTGCTCACCTGGTGAATCCATCCCAGCTGGGTGCCAGCGACCCCTTCCCGCGCTCGCCGGGAGCGCATACTGTCGCGTCCCGTGAGTCCGGTTCCGGTCGATTTCGCCTCTGCTCTCGTCGCCGGTGGCCGTGAGGCCCCGGAGGCGCTCGCTTTCACCTTCGGCGGCGCGCGGCTCTGCCGCGGCGAACTGCTCGACCAGGCCGCCCGCCTCGCCGGTGGGCTGGTGGCGCGCGGCGTCGTGCCCGGCGACCGGGTGGGGCTGGTGCTGCCCGCCGGTCTCGACTTCGTGCGCGGCTTCTCGGCGGTCACGCTGGCCGGGGCGGTGCCGTTCGCGATCCACCCCGACATCGCGCCGAGCCTCGCCGCGCAGCGCGCCGCGCGCGGCCGCCCGCGTCTCGTGCTGACCACCGCCGCGCGGGCCGACACCCTGGCCGCGGCGCTCGCCGGCCTCGAGCTCTCCTGGGCGGCTATCGAGGAACTGCCGTGCCCCGTCGAGTCGCCACCCCTGCCGCCGGAAGTCGATCCGGAGTCCCCGGCCGTCTTGCAGCTCACCTCCGGCACGACCGGCGAGCCCCGCTTCGCCGTGCTCTCGCACCGCGCACTCGCGGCTTGGCGGGACCAGGCCGCCGGACTGCTGCTACCCGGGCCCGGGGACGTGCTGGCCGGATGGGTCCCGCCCTGGGGCGTCATGGGCCTCATCCGTTTCGTGATCCTGCCGGTCGTCCGGCGCGTCGAGACCCATCTCGTCGCCCCGACTGCGCGCGCGTTGGGCGACTGGCTCGAGACCGCCGCGCGGGTGCGCGCCACCTTCAGCTCGGCGCCCGATTTCGCCCTGCGTACGGCAGTCCGGCTGGTCGGCGACCGCGACCTCGACTTGGCCTCGCTGCGCTGTCTGGTCACCGGCGGCGAACCGGTTCGCAGATCGACGCTGCTCGCCTTCGAGTGCCGATTCAACCTGCCGGGCATCGTGCGACCGGCCTACGGCCTCTCCGAAGCGACCCTTGCGGTCACCTGCGTACGGCCGGGCGAGCCGCTGACGGTCGACCGGTCGGGGGAAGTCAGCTGCGGCCGGCCTTTGCCCGGCGTCGAGGTCGCGATCGTCGACTCGCGGGGTGCCGAATGTCCACCGGGCGAGCCCGGCGAAATCCTGGTGCGGAGCGCCAGCCTGTTCTCCGGCTACTTCGATGCCGCACCGAGCGCCACCCGGCCCACCAGCGGGGGCTGGCTCGCGACCGGCGACGGGGGCCGCCTCGGCCCCGCCGGCGAGCTGTTCGTGCTCGGCAGGCGGCGCAACCTCCTGAAGCACGGCGGTGCCACCTATGCGCCGCGCGAGCTCGAGGAGGCGGCCGAGACCGTCCGCGAGGTCAGCGGCGCCGCCGCCATTTCCCTCGCCCGGGACGCGCGGCCCGGCGCGCTCCTGGTGCTCGTCGTCGAGGCGGCGGACGCGGTCCGGGAAGCCGCGGACGACCTTGCCTGGCAGGTCGCCGGTGCCGTGCGGCGCGAGGTCGGCATAGCACCCGGCGAAGTCCTGGTCGTCACGCCCGGAACGCTGCCGCGCACGGAGAGCGGCAAGCTGCGCCACGCCGAGCTGCGCCGCGCGCTGGCGGCGGCCGAGTTAGCGCCGGAGCGCGTCCTCTCCGGGCGCGCCGAGGGCTGGTCCGAGTAGGAGCTGGCGCAGCAAGCCGAGGCTGATCTGCTCGGGCTCACGGCGGAGCAGGGCCTCGAGCCAGCGTCCGGCGTCCGCCGGCCCCGCGACCGGGGATCCGAGCTCGCACACCACCCGGTTTCCTCGCCAGAGCGCGGCCACCGGCACCACGCGCACCCCCCTTTGCCGCGCCAGCGCGAAGGCGCCCCTGCCGAGTTGCAGTGGGCGACCGAGGACGTTCACCGACTCGCCCGCGCCATGCTCGCCCTCGAGCGCGGTGACCACGAACTCCCCGCGGCGCAGCGCTTCGACTCCGCGCAGGAGCGCATGGGTTCGGCCGACGAGCCCGCCCGCGGTCGCCACCAGTCTCTCCCCCGGCGCGGGCTCGTGGATCGGCGACCAGCGCAGCACGGTCCGGTGCAGCCCGAGCTGATCGAAGCCGGCGGCCAGCAGATAGAGCGCACCGATGTGAGCGGTGACGAGGACCAGCGGCGGCTGCAGCCCGGCCGCCGCGGCAGCATCTCGCCATTCGACCAGCGGCGCGAAGCGCGCGAGCGAACGTCCCTGACTGCGCCGGACGACCAGCCGGTTGCGCGCCTCGGCGGCGGCCACCGCAAGCGCCAAGCGCCGGCTCGCGAGTGGTCCGGTGCCGAAAAGCGCCGCCACCTCGGCGGCGGAGGGCCAGCGACCAGAGAAGCGGGCGCGCGCGCGGCCTACCTGTGAGGCGCTGCTGAGGGCGACCTCGAGCGGCAGAGGCGAGACCGCGAGCAGGGCCTCGAGCCCGTCGAAGAGCGCGCGCGCGAGCCCAAGCGCCACGCGCTCGCCCGTCGAAGGTGCCACCGCCACGGCGCCGAAGCCGCCTAGCTGCCCGACGCGAGCCGGCGCAGCTTGACGATCAGCTCCCCGACCGTCATCGCGTCGTCGAGCAGCAGGTCGGGCGGCAGGACGACGCCGAGCTCACGCTCACAGGCGAGCAGCAGCTCCAGCAGGCCCACCGAATCAAAGCCGAGGCCGGCGTCGTCGAGCCGGAGCTCCGCCGCGATCTCGCGCTCGCGCCAGAACGACGGCAGCTGGCGGCGGATGAGGTCGACGATCAGTTCGGTCGACAGATCGGCCAGGGAGGAGGCAAGCGTACCGCGCGCATCCGACATCGACCGCGACTCTAGCAGCGCACGCGCGGTGCGTTGCCGTAGTGGACGTCGCCGCAGTAGACATCTCGTTGACGGGTCGGCGTGTAGGAAATTGCTTTTCGCCGAGAGGCTAGCGGCGGGAGGAGGAGCGAGGCTGCGAGCCGGTTCTGGAGCGCCCGGGGGTGCTTCTGAGCCGCGGAGGGGCTTTCGCGAGTCGGTCGCAGGTTGCCGAGCGGAGCCGGGAAAGATCTTCGGCGATGGCTGGCCAGAAACCACCACGGCACCCTCCGGCAGCGGCGGCAGTTCGTAGACCCGCTGGATGCGCTCGATTCGCGCACGCAGCGCCTGCCCCTGCCGGCTGAGCTCGCCGAAGCGCTCCACCAACGCCTGCAAGCGCTCGCCAAGCTGCTGCCGCCGGGCAACCCGCACGAGATATTCACGCTGCAGCAGCTTGTTCGAGATCGTCCGCGGCGCGAGGAGCAGGCCGTCGGCGACGAAGAGCAGATAAGCCGCGAGGAGCGTGAGACCCAGTTGCCGCCCACGCCGGCCCAGGCGCAGGGTGCGGATCCGGCCGTGCGCGATGCGCGGATGGAGGTGAAGCTCGACGGAGTCGGGCCGGCTCACGGCACGAGCCGGTTGAGCTCCGCCTCCGATGCCATGTCTCGGACGATTGCTAACAGGCCAGCGTGGACTCCGGGATTCCCGGCGAGGACATTGCCCGAGGAGATATAGCAATCACCGCCGTCGAGGTCAGAGAGCACTCCGCCGGCCTGCTCGATAAGCAGGGCGCCTGCGGCGATGTCCCACGGCGAAAGTCGGAACTCGAAGAAGCCGTCGTAGACGCCGGCCGCGACATACGCCAGGTCGAGCGCTGCCGCACCACAGCGCCGGATCGCGCGGGCTTCGGTGAAGATGCCGCGAAAGACCTCGAGGTAGAGATCGAGCGCCTGTCGCTAGGGCTTCACGCCGGTGTGGCACTCGAAGCAGCCGGTCGTCTGCCACTCGTCGCCGATGTCTTCCGGATGCTCGAAGGGGAGGCCTTCCTGGGTGGCTGCGACGGCCGCGCGGTCGCCGCTGCCCTGGGTGAGGATCGTGTGGCAGGCGGTGCAGTCCCGGGTCAGAGTGACGCCCTCGGCGCTCGTGTGGTTGCCGTCGTGGCAGCGCATGCAGCCGGGGC
>JBDTQT010000156.1:0-9626 GCA_039932055.1 Thermoanaerobaculia bacterium | reverse complement strand
ATGGGGCTCGGCGACCGCAAGAAGTCGGACCGGGTCGCCGTCGAGGCGATGCGGCTGGAGCTCGATCAGCTGGCTATGGCCGGCCGCATCGTCATCGGCGAGGGTGAGAGAGACGAAGCACCGATGCTCTACATCGGCGAAGAGGTCGGCGCGCTCAAGGGGAGAGCCGACGGCATCGGCGTCGACATCGCCGTCGATCCGCTCGAGGGGACGAACCTCTGCGCGACCGGCGCCCCCGACGCCACCGCGGTGCTCGCCGCAGCTGAGCGCGGCGGTCTCCTGCATGCGCCCGACAGCCACATGCAAAAGATCATTGTCGGGCCGACCGCCAAGGGCATGGTGCACATCGACGCCCCGGTGTCCGAGAACCTGCGGGCTCTGGCGAAGGCGTTCTCGCGCGATATCGAGGACCTGACGATCGTCGTCCTCGACCGTCCGCGCCACGATCAGCTGATCGCCGACATCCGCACGGCCGGCGCCCGGATCCGCCTGATCGGCGACGGCGATCTCTCGGCCGGCATCGCCGCCGCGGTCCGCGGTACGGGAGTGCACGCGGTCTTCGGAACGGGTGGCGCGCCCGAGGGCGTGATCACCGCCGCGGCGATGCGCTGCCTGGGCGGCGAGATTCAGGCGCGGCTGGTGGCCTCCGACGAGGCGCAGCGAGCGCGTCTCGCGGCGCTCGGTTATCACGACCTGACGAAGATCTACCAGACCGAGGATCTAGCGCCGGGAGACCAGATCCTGCTCTCGTGCAGCGGCGTCACCGACGGCGAGCTCCTGCACGGTGTGCGCTTCTTCGGCGGCGGCTCGCGCACCCACACGCTCTTCATGTCGCTGTCGCGCAAGATGATCCGCTTCGTCGACACGATCCATCGCGAAGACCTATCGACGCCGGCCTACTTCGACGTTTGAGCCGGCCCGCGATCCGTTGATCAGCCGATGATCAAACCCGACCACTGGATCCGCGCCTGGGCCGAAGGGCGTGGAGTCGCCCCCTATGAGCCGGCGCAGATCAACTCGGCGTCCTACGATCTCCGCCTCTCGGACCACTGGATCTGCCCAACCCGCGAGCCGGAGGAGTTCTCCGCGCCGCACATCAAGCTCTTCCCGGGAGAGGTCGTGCTCGCCTCGACGCTCGAGTACGTGCGGATCCCGCGCAACGTCGCCTGTGACCTCAAGCTCAAGTCGACCCTCGGCAGGCTGTGGATCAACCACTCGCTCGCCGGCTGGTGCGACCCCGGATTCGAGGGCAACATCACCCTGGAGCTGCAGAACCTGGGACCCACGCCGTTCGTGCTCGAGGCCTATCGGCGGATCGCCCAGCTGATCTTCATCGCGATGGAGTCGGAACCCGACGTGGCCTACGGCGAGCCGGGCTCGTCGTCGCACTATCAGGGCCAGCGCGGCACCACGATCGCGCGCAAGTAGACCCGTTGCTCGCGCACCTGCCGCCGGAGATGCGCATCCACCCCGAGCTCGTGCCGGCGCCGTCCTCGGCCGCGGACCGTCGCGGCTATAATCGATGGCTTCGGCCACGACCATGAGCATTACGGGCAATCTCAAGACCATGGAGCTCGCCGAGCTCCTTCAGTGGCTCTCCGGAGCCCAGAAGACCGGCACGCTCGTGGTCGAGAACGGCCGGGTCACCAAGCAGATCTTCTTCCGCGACGGCATGATCGTCTCGTCGGCCTCGACCGACCCCAAGGAACACCTCGGGGCCTTCCTGGTCAGCCACGGCTTCATTACCGACGCCGAACTCGGGCAGGCGATCCGGATGCAGGAGAGCAACAAGATGCTGCTCGGCAAGATCCTCGCGACGATCGGGGCGATCTCGGAGCGGGACGTGCATCGGATGCTCCGCTTGAAGGCCGAAGAGTCGATTTACGACGTCTTCAGTTGGCCGGAAGGCGACTTCCGGTTTCTCGACCAGCAGTTGCCGACCGCCAACATGGTACCGATCTCGATCGACGTCACCGGGCTCGTCCTCGAGGGCATGCAACGCTTCGACGAGTGGAAGCGGATCCGCGAGATCGTCCCTTCACCGAGCTCCGTTCCGGTCGCGGTCGGCGAGTTCGACGACAAGGTCTTCTCCGAGGGCGCGGCCCACATTCTCTCCCTCATCGACGACGACCGCACGGTGGCCGACATCTGCAAGCTCACCCACTCCAGCGAGTTCCACGTCTGCCGCATCCTCTTCCGTCAGGTGCAGTCGAAGCGGCTCAAGATCGTCCGGCCGCGCGGCGTAGAGGCGGCCGAACCGGTCGAGACCGCGGCCCCGCCCACCGCGCCGCCAGTCATCTCGCCGGAAGCTCTCGTGGTCATCGCCCAGCAGTCCATGCAGAAGAACGAGTTCGAGACCGCGCTGCGGCACATGCGGGCCGCCCGCGCCCTCGACCCGGACAACCGCAAGCTCGTCGGCGAGGCGGTGAAGATCGAGGACCAGATCCGCGCCGCGGTCGAGCGCTCGGGAGTCCTGCCGACCTCGATCCCGGTGCTGGCGCGGACGATGGAGGAGCTGACGCAGCTCAAGATCTCGCCGCAGGAGGGCTTCCTCCTCACCCGACTGAACGGCGTCTACGACCTCAAGTCGATCGTCAACATCAGCTCGATGAATCCCCTCGACGCCCAGCTCGCCGTCTGGAAACTGCTCAAGGCCGGCCACATCCGGCTGGAAATGCAGTAGCCGAGTAGGGCACCGTCGGCCGCGGGGAGGAGACCTCCCGGCTGCCGGCGATGGCGAAGCGCAGCGGCCAGGCGGCAGCCTCGCCGGCCGACTCGCAGCCCACTCGCGGGCCGGTGAGGATCGCCGAAGCGGCGACCGGCTCCCCCGCCGCCAGCCGCACCTCGCCGCGGTCGAGCGGCACGGTGTCCAGGTCCTTGTCCACCACCAGCCCGCGCGTCAGATTGCCTGGACCCGCCAGCAGCCGGTGGGCGGGAATCGCCCCCGGCCGATTCCTCCGCACGAGCTTCTCCCCCTCGAGGATCTCGCCCGCGCGAAGCAGAACCGCGATGCCCTCCCCAGCCGGGCCGGTGACGACGTTCAGGCAGAAGTGGATTCCGTAGATCCGGTAGACGTAGGCGTGCCCGCCGGCGAGGTACATCGACTCGTTGCGCGGCGTCCGCCGCCCCTTGTAGGCATGGCTCGCCCGATCGTGCGGCCCGGCATACGCTTCGGCCTCGACCAGACGAACGACGATCCGCCCCTGCGGCAGCTCGCGGACCAGCAGGCGACCCAGCAGATCGCGCGCCACCTCCTCGGCGGGACGAAGGTAGAAGGCCCTCGGAAGCGGAGCGAGCGCAAGCACCGGGGGACTATATTTCCTGCGGCCTTGGTCGGCGGATCTCCGGCATTCGGGACCTGCAATCCGGGCGTCGCGGGTCGGGTCACTCCGGCACTCGGGATCCAAAGCGGGCTCCTATTTGAGGCGTGGTCGCCCACTTTGGATCCCGAGCGCCAGAGCGCCCCCGGCGAGGCAAGAGGCTTCTCTCTGAGCTGTACCGACGAGGGGTGGCCGGACCGAGGGCTCCCATGGGCGCGGAGCGCTTCTTCAGCGAGCACCCATGGGAGACGGGCCGGACAGGACCCCGAGCACGACAACTGTCCGGAAGGGAGCGCCGGGCAAGCCACCGCGATTCGCGGGATAATCCGCCCATGGCCCACACCCTACTCATCACCGGCGGCGCCGGCTTCATCGGCAGCCACCTGGCGGCAGACGCCCTGGCGCACGGCGACCGCGTCGTCGTGCTCGACAACCTCTCGACCGGCAAGCGCGAGAACGTACCGCCCGGCGCGACCTTCTACCAGCGCGGCATCTCGGATCCGGGACTCGACGAGCTGGTCGCCGACGAGAAGATCGACGTCGTCAGCCACCACGCCGCCCAGGTCAACGTCCGCATCTCGATCGCCGACCCGACCGCCGACGCGCGCACCAATATTCTCGCCACCCTCGATCTGATCTCCGCCTGCAAGAAAGCCGGCGTGCGGCGAATCCTTTTCGCCTCGAGTGGCGGCACGGTCTACGGCGAGCAACAGGTCTA
The DNA here is from genome assembly GCA_039932055.1 of Thermoanaerobaculia bacterium. Taxonomy (GTDB): domain Bacteria; phylum Acidobacteriota; class Thermoanaerobaculia; order Multivoradales; family JAGPDF01; genus JAGPDF01. The sequence goes on along the minus strand of JBDTQT010000156.1, from coordinate 5,588 downwards.
CCCCTGCGACGAGGAGCACTCGCGCCATCCGACCTCCCCCTACGGCTGCGCCAAGCTCGCGGTCGAGCTCTACCTCGATGCCTTCCGGGCGATGGGCGACCTCGACCCGATCGTCTTCCGCTACTCCAACATCTACGGCCCACGCCAGGAGCCCAAGGGCGAGGCCGGTATCGTCGCCATCCTCGCCGAGAAACTCCTCGCCGGCGAACAGCCGAGAATCTTCGACGACGGTGAACAGACCCGCGACTACGTCTTCGTCGGCGACCTGGTGAGAGCCCACCGCGCCGCGCTCGACCGCTGGACGCCGGGTATCTACAACCTCGGCACCGGCGTCGAGACCTCGGTCAATGCGCTCTATGAGATGGTGTCGCGGCAGCTCGGTTCGACGATTCGCCCGCGCCACGAGCCACCGGTCTCGGCCGAGCTGCGCCGCAACAGCCTCGACGCCGGCCGTCTCGAGCGCGCCCTCGGCGCGGCGCCGAAGACGCGGATCGAGGAGGGTCTCGCGCTGACGCTGCCCTACTACCAGGGGCGGGCGAACAAGCCATCCGAGAGGCCGCCGGCGAAATGAGTTTGCTCCCCGAGCTCTTCGCGACGCTGCCGGAGGCCTTCGCGGCGAGCTACGATGCGCTCCGCCCGTGGGCGCTCCTCGACGCTCCGTTGGAGGCGCTCCTCGCAGCGCTGCCGTCGGCGGAGATTCTCGGCCGGGTGCATCCCGGCGCGCATCTCGTCGGCGACCAGATCGTGATCGGCAAAGGATCGCGAATCGCGCCGGGCGCGGTGATCGAAGGGCCAATCCTTCTCGGTGAGGACGTCGAAGTCCGTGTCGGTGCCTACCTGCGCGGCGGCTGCTGGGTGGGTGACAACTGCGTCGTCGGCGCCAACGTCGAGATGAAACGCGCCATCCTCTTCCCCGGTGCCCACGCCGCGCACCTCAACTACGTCGGCGACTCGATCCTCGGCAACGACGTCAACCTCGGCGCCGGCGTCATCCTGTCCAACTTCCGCCACGACGGCCGGGAGATCGCGATCCCGGCCGGGAACGGCGACCGCCTGGCGACGGCCAAGCGCAAGCTGGGCGCCATCCTCGGCAACCACGTCGCCATCGGCTGCAACGCGGTCCTCAACCCCGGGACGATCGTCGGCGCCCGCGCCCAGGTCTACACCGGCGTCCAGCTCCGCAGCGGCATCTACCTCGCCGACAGCCTGATCAAACTCCGCCAGGAGATCGACGTCGTGGAGATTTCGACTCGCTAGAGGCCTTCGCCGCGACGCCAGGCGAGCACCCTGTGGGCGACCGGCAACTTCTCCTGGGGCGCGTTCTGCCCCTATCCGAAGTCAGTCTCTTCCCCCCACCCCCGTCGGTGTCGCAGCCGCGGAGACTGCGCGAGGATCTCTCCACGCTGTCCCACGCGCGTTCGGGATTCCGGCAGCAATCTGCTTCCCCGGTCTCCGCGAGGCGCCCAAACACGAGGAGACTCCATGAAGTCCGCAACTGCACCTAGCCGAATCGCCCAGGTTCTCGCTCTCACCCTGGCGCTCGTCGCCGCTCGCGCAGAAGCCAGCCAGCAGGTCTTTACCGGCAGTGGCGCCGCCGGTGTCGCGACGGCGATTGCCGCCTTCCGAGCCGCCATCGGCGGCGCCGAGAACGGCGGCGGCCCGCCGGCGGCTTCGGGCTTCCGCACCATCAACTGGGACGCGGTCGCGCTCGACGGCACCGATTTCGGCGGCAACTCGAAGGTGATCAGCCCGGGGGCGGTCGTCGGTATTCCGGTGAACCGCTTCGATGCCCGCGGTGTCACTTTCGCCGAGGTCTACGCCGTCGCCGGTGACGGCTTCGCGAGCGTCAATCCGCATGTGGCCGGTCAGTTCCCGGCGTTCAGTCCGGCGAAGACCTTTGCCATGTTCAACGAGCCGTCGATCGAACTGTCGATCAACGTGCCAGGGAACTCCCTCACCCCGGCGGCGACCCGCGGCTTCGGCGTGGTCTTCATCGACGTGGAGCGCAGCAACTCCTCGAGCCTCGAGCTGTTGCGCGGCAGCGAGAGCCTCGGCAAGTTCTTCGCTCCCGCCGGCGGCAACGGTCAGCCGTCGTTCATTGGCGTGCTGCTCGACAGTCCACGTGCGACCCATGTCGAGATTATTCCGGGCGACGCGCAGGTCTTCGACTTCGAGCACGGAGTCGTGAGCCCCAACGGCACCGACAACGCCGGTGCCGGCCACGACCTCGTGGTCACCGACGACTTCATCTACCCCGAACCGGTCGCGGATCTGACGGCACCGTGCGTCCCGAGCGATAGCATCCTCTGCCTCGACGATCATGCGGGCGACCACCGCTTCCGCACGACCGTGAAGTTCGCGACGGTTCAGGGAGGTGGCAAATCGGGCGTCGGCAAGGCGATCGAGCTCTCCTCTCTCGGTGTCAATCACGGCGGTCTCTTCTGGTTCTTCAGTGCAGACAACCCGGAGCTCCTGGTCAAGATCGTCAACGCCTGTGGATTCAACGACGACTACTGGATCTACGCCTCCGCCGGCACCAACGTCGGCTTCTCGCTCTCGCTCGTCGACACCGAGCTCGGAAATCAAGCCCTCTACTCGAATCCCGACCTGACCCCAGCCCTGCCGATCCAGGACACCGGCACTCCGCTCACCTGCCACTGAGGCGAGCCAGGCCGCGGCAGGGGTGCCAGGGCGATGTTCGGCGAGCTTCGCGCCGAGGAAAGCGCGCCTGGCACCTTCGCTGCGCCCGCGCGAGCGGGCTAGCCCGCCGGGGGGCTTGGGGTAGGTGACGACGACGACGGTGCGGTCGTCCTGGGCCTCGCCGGGAGCTCGCAATCGTCGAGCTCTCCACCCCGCCCGGCCGGGAGGAGGGCCTTTCTCAGCCGATGTCCTGATCGGCGGCGTAAAGCGGTATTCTCTAGTTAGTGAACCCTTTTCGCGTTTCGCTCCGCAGTAGCTGGGCTTTCGGCGGCGCCCTGCTGGTACTCGGCGCGTCGTCGCCAGCGGTTCCCGCGCCCGGCGCGGAAATCTCAGCCACCGCAGCCACCGCAGCCATCGCGGCCATTCCAGCCAGCGCGGAAGGAGCGGACGGCCCTTGCCTGCGTTTCGAGACCCAGGCCGGCCCGATCGTCCTCCAGCTCGCGCGCGCCGCCGCGCCCCGGGCTGTGGCCGCGCTCGAACGGCTGGCCGGCGGGCCGATCCTGAATCTCGACCTCCTGCCGGTCCCCGGCGCCGCGAGCGCCACCGGCTATTTCGACGGTCTCTCTTTCGACTACGCCCGCCCGCGTCTCGAGCTCCGCCTGCCGGCACGTGTTCCGGCGGCAGCTTTCGTCGTCCCCGCCGAGCTCGATGCCGCGGCGCTCGGGTTCGATCGCGAGCTCGTCCGCGACGCCGGCGAGGCGATGGATCTGATGCAGATGGAGCTGCTGCCGGCCCTCAAGCACCCGAGCGGCGAACGCGTCGCCACGCCGACACTCGAAGCCTGGGCGAAGCGCTTCAACGCCGATCACGATCCAGCATTCCTGGTCGGCAAAAGCCGCAAGGAGTTGCTCGAGGCCGTGGGCTACCGGTTCCAGCCCGGCCTGGCATCGCTACCGGCAACCCGCGGCGCGGTCGCCCTGGTGCCCGTCTCGCCGACCGAAGCCCGCCTGACGCTGGCCATTCTGGTCGCCGATCACCCTGTGCGTACCGGCCGCTGGGTCGTCGTCGGACGGGTCGTCTCCGGCCTCGACATCGCCGAAGAGATCGCCGCCCGCCCGCTCGCCGAACCTGCCCGCAAGGACTTCCGTCCGCTCGCCCCCGTCGCGATCGATCATGCCCGGCTCCTTACCGAGTGCCGGGGTGCTGGCCAAGGAGGCTGAACATGCGCACCGCTCATCGCACCATCGTTCTCGCCGTCGCACTTCTCACCCCGTCCATCGCCCAGGCAGCCGGCCCCGTCATCGAGCCCACCCCGCCGGCCGTCGAGCAGACGACCGCGGGCCTCGAGGCACAAGGGGGTCCACTCGACCCCTTCGACGGACCGGTCGTCGTCCAGATGAAGGACATTCCGACCGGCGACCCCCGGGCGCACCCTGGATTGGTGCGCGGCCACGAGCAGGGGCGCCCGCCCGGCCCCGGGCAGAGCGATTTCGTCTTCGGCGAACCCGCCGGGGACGCCGGCGCCGTCTTCGGTCCCGGACCGGCCAGCTTGCCCGACGCGCTCACCCCGGACGCTCCGGATGCCCCTGGAGACCTGCGCCGGAACTTCGTCGCCCAGACGGCGAGCGGCTGGATCCCACCCGATCCGGTGCTCGCGGTCGGACCGAAGTACATCCTCGAGGTGCTCAACTCCGGCTTCACCATTTACTCGAAGGACGGCGGCCTCGAGCGCTCCTACACCGATCTGGAGTCTTTCTTTGCGCCCATCCTCGGCGTGATTCCCTGCACGGCCGCCAACTGCTTCGTCTTCGACCCGCGCGTGCTCTTCACCCACTGGCACAACAAGTTCGTGCTGCAGGCGCTGGTGCGTGACGACACCAACCAGCGCAGCTATATCGTCTTCGCCATCTCCCAGACCTCCAGTCCGCTGGGCGGCTGGTGGCAGTACTTCACCTACGACTCCTCGAGCACCGCCGACGCCTGGACCGACTACTCCGGAATGAGCGCCGACGGCCAGGGCATCTATTTCACCGGCAACAACTGGTACTGGGCGGGCGGCTTCAAGTATGCGATCGAGATCAGCGTCCGCCCCGACGTCTTCAGCGGCACCTGGAACGGCGGCTGGCTCTTCACGGACCTGCGCTGGAATGAAGCGGGCAATCCGCAGGCCTTCGACATTCAGCCGGCCATCGTCACCCACGGTTTCCCGGGCGATGACGCGACCTTCTTCGTCAACACCTTCAATTCGAGCGGCAGCAAGGCGAACATCTGGAAACTGACCGGAGACCGGGGCAGCAGCCCGACCCTCGTCGCCAACTCCGCCACGGTCTCCGCCTACGCCGATCCCGGCTCCGCGCACCAACCCGCACCCGGAGCCGACGACATCGAGATGTTCTACGCCGGGGCGCAGAACGTCGCCTACTCGCAGCGCCGGGTCTACCTCGCGCTCAACGACGCCGGCGCGGGGAACTCCGGCTTCTACGTCAGCAAGATCAACGTCGACTCGCTCGCCGAAGAGCGCAACATCACCTACTACAACGGAAGCGACTACTACTACTACCCGAACGTCACGCTCTTCGGCACCGACAGCAACAATCCGCTGGTGGCGGTGGGGATGTCCTGGTCGAGCGACACGACCTACCCGTCGGCCGCCCTCAAGCTCTACCAGAACTTCACCGTCGACGCTTCGGGCAGTTTCTGGGACGTCGCCGGCGGGTCAGCGACCTACAACTCCTATTTCAACGGGCGCAATCGCTGGGGGGACTACATGGGCGTCGCCCACGACCACACGTGCGACACCGCCTGGTCGGTCACCGAGTACGCTCCCAGCACCAACGTCTGGCGCACCGTGATCAGCGAGATCCTGGGCAACGCCACGCAGTCCGGCGTCTGCAACTTGATCTTCGACGACGGCTTCGAGCGCGGATCCACGGCGAACTGGTAGGCGC
>JBDTQT010000155.1:0-9638 GCA_039932055.1 Thermoanaerobaculia bacterium | reverse complement strand
CGCCGGTGACCGAGGCGTGGGCGCGATGGGCGCTGCCGAAGGCGTCGTCGACGTAGGCGGAGGCGGGAGCAGCGAGCGCCCGGGCGAACGTCGGGTCGTTCTTCTCCTCACCGGCATGAAAGCGCAGGTTCTCGAGCAGCGCGACGTCGCCGTCGCCGAGCTTGGCCGCGACCGCCGCCGCCGGCTCGCCGATGGCGTCGTCGGCGAAGAGCACCGGCCGTCCGAGCAGCGCCGCCAGGCGCTCCGCCGCCGGCCGCAGCGTGTATTTGAGATTGCGCTCGCCCTTGGGTCGCCCGCAGTGCGAGCACAGGAGGAGCCGCGCTCCGGCCGCGATGAGCTCGCGGATCGTCGGCAGCGCCTCCTCGATCCGCGTGTCGTCGGTGACCTTGCCGTCCTTCATCGGCACATTGAAGTCGACCCGCACCAGCACCGTCACCCCGCCGAGCGTCGCGAGATCGAGATCTTCGAGCGTCAGCAGTTGTGTCATTCCGTGGCTCCTTTGCAATGACCCGGACTAGCGGGCGAGCCGCGCGAGCAGCTCGGCGAGGCGGTTGGTGTAGCCCCATTCGTTGTCGTACCAGGCGACGACGCGCAGCAGGCGGTCGCCGGCGAGGGAGAGGAGCGGCAGATCGACGACCGCCGAGCGCGCATCGCCGATGAAGTCGGAGGAGACGAGCTCCTCGTCGGTGGTGCCGAGGATGCCGGCCAGGGGGCCCTTTTCGGCGGCGCGAAATGCGTCAGCGACGGCGTCGCGGGAGGCGGAACGGGTAAGGCTCACCGTGAGGTCGACCAGCGAGCCCGCCACCACCGGCACGCGCATGGCGAGACCTTCGACCCGGCCGCGCATCTCCGGCATCACCTGGACGATCGACGGGATCGCATCGGAGGTGGTCGGAATAATGTTGGCGAGCGCCGAGCGCGCGCGGCGCGGATCGGCGTGCGCGTTGTCGACGATGTTCTGGCTGTTGGTGACGCAGTGCACGGTGTTCATCAGCGCGTGGTCGACGCCGAAGGCGCGGTCGAGAACGAGGAGGAGCGGCGCCAAACAGTTGGTGGTGCAGGAGGCGTTGGAGATCACGCGCTGCGTCGAAGGGTCGAGCTCGCTGTCGTTGATCCCCAGGCAGAGCGTGAAATCGGGGTCGGGCATCGTTGCCGAGACGACGATCTGGCGAAGCGTTCGGTTGCGCTCGGAGAAGTGCCCGGCGGCGAGGTCGCGACGGCGGAACTTGCCCGTCGCCTCGAGCACGACTTCGACGCCGGCGCTCTCCCAGTCGATCTCCTGCGGCGTCGCGGCGCGCGACAGCGGCACCGGTCGCCCGGCGAGGAAGAGCATCCCCTCACCCGACGCCACGTCGACCGGAAAGGCACCGTGCACCGTGTCGTGCCGGAGGAGCCGCGCGAGCTGATGCGGCTCGGCCGAGTCGTTGGCCGCCGCCAGCTCGAGCCCGAGCTCCGGACGAGTCGCGGAGATGCGGATCAGGGCACGTCCGATCCGTCCAAGACCGTTGATGCCGAAACGCAGGGACATGCCGGAAGTCTACCGCGCCGTCCGAGAAGCGGCCCTTCTGACGAGCAAACGCGAGAGAGGCACGACCCTTGCTGGATTTCCCCGGCGATACCGCGCCGTTCCGTCATTCCCGGATCAAGCTCGTTCTCGCTCATGACGGCAGCGCCGAGCGGCTCGAGCTTGCCGACCTGCACGAGATGGCGGTCGGCGACAACCGCACCCTCACTTTGGTCAGTTCCGCAACCCCGTCGAGCTGTCTATTCTTCTGGAGAGTGACCGCGCGTCTTCTCTTTCGCGGTCCGGGGGTCGAGCGATGAGAGGACGGAAACAGGCAAGCGCAGTTCTACTGACAGTTCTGGGTGCGGTCGCTTCCGCGTTACCGGCGCGGGCGGTCGCGTACAAGATCGACCCGGGGCGGTCGACCTTCGCCGTGCTCACCCACAAGGCGGGGATCGCCGCTGGGTTGGCCCACGATCACCTGATCGTCGCCGCCGCGCCGAGGGTCTCCCTCGATTTTGACCGCGAGCGGCCCGAGGCGACGAAGTTCAGCTTCGTCGTCGCCGTCGACGCGCTGGAGGTCGACGCGCCGGGGGCGCGCGCGGCCCTCGAGGGGCGCTTGCGCGAGCTCGGCCTGCAGGCCGGCGACCTGCCGCCGGTGCCGGAGTCGGATCGCAAGAAGGTGCGCGCCGCGATGCTCGGCGAGAGCCAGCTCGACGGCGCCAAATTCCCCGAGATCCGCGCCGAGGTGCTGGGGCTGGAACGCGGCGCCGCGCCGGCCGCCGACGGGAAGAGCGCGTGGACTCTCGTCCTGCAGCTGACGATCCGGGGGCGCACCCTCGAGCGGCGTCAGCCCGTGACCTGGTCCGAAAAAGACGGCGTGCTCGAAGCCGAGATCGTCGCCGAGCTTCGCTTCAAGGAGTTCGGCATCGAACCGTATTCGACGATGCTGGGCGCGATCCGCAACGACGACCGCTTCCACATCTACGTCAAGGTCGTCGCCCGCTCAGCCTCGTGAACCGCGCCTTCCAGCGCCAGTAGGGCTCGGCCGCCTTCCAGAAGGTCGACTGGCGGATAGCGGTGAGGGTCTCGCGGCTGGCGGCGAGCTCGGCCGCGAGCGCCGCGATCTCTGCCCGATCGCGGTTGCGGATCTGCCAGAGCAGCTCGAGCGCGGCGCGTTCGGCGGGCGACACCGGCGCCGGCTCGGGCAGTTCGCGGAGAAAGCTCGCGAAAGTCTCGGCGCTCCTCTTCCAGGTGAAGGTGCGCGCAGTCGCCAGGCCGGACTGTGCCAGGCGCTCGCGTAGCGGGCGATCCTCGACCAGCCGGAGGATCGCTGTCGAGAGCGCCTGCTCGTCGCCCGGCGGCACGATCAGGGCGTTGTCGTCGTGGCGCGCATACTCCATGACACCGCCGCTCGCGGTCAGCACGCAGGCGGCGCCGGAGGCCATCGCCTCGAGTCCGACGAGTCCGAAACCCTGGAAGAGCGACGGGTCGACAACGATGTGCGCCGTCGACAGCAGGCGCGCGACCCCGTCGCGCGACAGCACGCCGGCGTGGACGTGGGGAAAGTTCTCCTCCTCGAAGCGGTGAGCGCCGAAGAGCACGATCTCCACCTTCGGGTGCGAGCTCACCGCCCGCAACGCCGGCAGGAGGTAGCGGAAACCGCGGCGCTCCTCGTAGCGCAGCATGGCGACGACCCGCACCGGACGGGACTCGGCGCGGTCGCCACGCGGGTAGAAGACCTCCGGATCGCCGCTCATCGGCACCACCGTGGCGCGATGCCCATGGCGCTCGGCGATCTGGTCGGAGAGCCAGGTCGAGATCGCGGTCATCTGCGGCACCAGGTCGTAGGTCTGGGCGACGGTCGCGACCGGATCGCCGCCGAACCAGCCCTCGTAGTCCTGCAGGAAGTAGGCGGTCTTCATCGCCGGCCGGCGCGCCGCGACGAGCGCCACCGCCGGCGCTGTTTGATAGGCGGTGGCGACGAGGACGCGCGTCTGCGGAAGCTCGTCGGCGAAGCGCTCGGCCGCGAGACGGAGCGGAGTGAAGAAGAGCTCGAGGTCGATCTCGCTCGCCGCCTCCTCGAGCAGCACGACACCGGCGTGCAGGCCTTCGAGAACCAGCGCGTTGGTGAGCTCGAGGACGTCGGCCACGCCGCCGAAGACGCCCATCATCGGCAGCACGAAGAGGACGTCGTAAGGCTCGGTCGAGCGCCCTCCCGTCCACTCGAAGGTCGCCGGGTCGCGCAGTGCACCGAGCTCGTTGCGGCGATTGAAATCGGCCACTTCGGTCTCGTAGAGATGCTGCCAGCGCGCCATCAGAATCTCGCGATTCCTGGCGAAGCGCGCGTCGGTGTCGGAGAAGCTCGCCCCCTGCCGGTGGTAGACGAAGACGTCGTCCGCCACGACGCAGCGCCAGCCGCCGGCGCGGGCGCGGAAATGGAAATCGGTCTCTTCGCAATAGCCGCGCTCGAAGGCCTCGTCGAAGACGCCGAGGGTGTCGATGAGCTGACGCTTCACCAGCAGGCAGAAGCCGACGATAGTGGTGACGTCCGGATAGAGGCCGGGGCTGCGCTCGGCGACCCGGCGGGCGAACGAGAAGACATTCTCGCCGGGCGGGATCTTCACCGACAGGTTGACGGCGCTGTTCGACAGCGGGCAGCACATGCCGATCGCGGGCTCGCGATCGAGGCGCTCGACCATGCGTTCGAGGGCGCCCGGGGTGAGCAGGGTGTCGCTGTTCAGCAGGCAGACGTAGGGAGCGTCGGAGAACAGCAGGCCGCGGTTCGCCGTCTGGACGAAACCGAGGTTGACCGGGTTCTCGAGCAGCGTGATCCCCTCCTGCTCTCGCAGCCACTCGCTCGTGCGGGCGTCGCTCGCGTCGTTGATCACCACGACGCGCGCCCAGTCGGGAGCGAAGGCGCGCACGGTGCGCAGGCAGTCGCGGGTCGCCCGCAGCGCGTTGTGGACCGGGATGACCAGGTCGAGCTTGACGGTCATCGGCCGAGGAGCTTGGCCTTGAATCTCCACCAGCGCGAGAGGGTGCGCCAGGAGGTCGAGGCGTAAATCTGCTGCAGGGTCGCGAGGAGAGCGCTTTCGCGCTCGCCGGCCGCCTGGAGCTGGCGCGCCGCGTCGCCGCGAAAGGCGGTGAGGTCGGCCTCCAGGCGCTCGAGGTGCTGCGACCGGCGGTCGAGCTCGGTGGCGAACTCTGCCGAACGCGCCGACTCGGTGGCGAGGCGCTCCAGAAGCTGCGCGCGTTCGTTGCGCAGCAGCCAGGCCTCGATCTGGAAGCTGTCGACGAGGGCGGTCTGTGTCGCGACGCTGTGCCGGGGCCAGTGCTTCTCGAAGAGCTTGCGCCGCGCTGCCTCGGCCTCGACGCCGTGCCAGGGCGTGACGGTCGTGGCGTTCGACTGGTCGTCGCGGACGCGATAGATGGCGGTGATCCCGGCGATGCGATGAAAGCGCCCGCGCTCGGCGAGGCGGAGCATGAAATCCCAGTCTTCGAGAATGTCGAAGCCCTCGTCGTAGCGCAGGTCGGTCGCGGCGTGCATCAGACCGATGAGCGAGATGTAGTTCGACGACAGCAGGCGGTGGGGGTCGAACGGCTGGCCGTAGACCACCAGCCGGCGCCCCTCGTGGTAGCGCCCGTCCGCGCCGAGCACCTGCTCGACCTGTTCGACGTCGGTGTAGGCGACGCGGTAGGAGTCGCTGCCCGTGAGGAACCGGGCCAGGGTCTCCAGATGGTTCGGCAGGAACAGGTCGTCGTCGTCGAGGTAGGCGATGAACCGCCCGCGCGCCGCGTCGAGGCCGGCGTTCAACGCCAGCGACCGACCGTGCGGCGGCGCGCGGTGCAGGAGAGACAGCCCGCCCTCGCCGGGCGCAGGGTCGAGAATCGCCGCCGGCGGTGCGCTGCCGCCATCCGCAACCACCAGGGTCTCGAAGTCACGCAGCGTCTGCGTTCGCAGGCTCGCCAGGGCCTCGGCGAGCAGCGCCGGCCGGTCGCGCGTCCTGACGATGACGGATACGAGGGGCGAAGCCATGACTGGAACGGACGCTAACACGCCGGGTGTCTCCGACCTGACGGCTCGGCGGTCAGGTTGGCGGCGCCGCCGCGGCCGGTCCGGCGACGCTCGCTTCGCGGCGCAGCAGGACCAGCGTGCGGTCGTCGGCGTAGGGGACGCCGCGGACGAACTTCTCCAGCGCCTGGTCGATGCCCTCGGCGACCGCGCCGAGCTGTGCTTCGCGCAGCGCGACGAGGAACGCCTCGAGGCGCTCGATGCCGAACTCCTCGTCCTCCGGATCGCAGGCCTCGACGATGCCGTCGGTGTAGAGGACGAGCAGGTCGCCGGGCTCGAGGGTGCGCTCCTGCTGGGTGAACTTCGCCTCCGCCAGCAGGCCGATCGGCGGGCCGGTGGCCCCGAGGCGCTCGACCGCGCCGTCGGCGCGCACCAGCAGCGCTGGATTGTGGCCGGCGTTGGTGAAGCCAAGGCGGCCGTTCGCGGCCCCCGCGACGTTGACCGAAACCAGCATGGCGGTCGCGTACTTGGCGAGCGGCGTGCGCTTGTAGAGGAGGTTCGAGACCAGCGGCGCGATCTCGCCCGGCGCCATGCCGTTCTGCACCGGGCTGGCGGCGAGCGCTTCGAGGGAGGCCGTGAGGAGCGCCGCCCCCATGCCCTTGCCGGACACGTCGACGATCATCCCGAAGAGCTCGCTGCCGTCGCCGCGCAGCGTCGCGAGGTAGTAGTCGCCGGAGACGCCGCGCGACGGAACGCTGCCGCCGTGCAGCGACCAACCCGAGATCGTCGGCAGCTCGCGCGGCAGGAGCCCCACCTGGATGGCGCGCGCCAGCTTGATCTCTTCCTCGAGCCGCCGGCGCTCGGCCGACTCTTCGACCAGGGCGATGTTGCGGATGCGCAGCGCGGCGACCGAGGCGAGCGAAGTCAGCAGCTCGAGGTCGTCGGCGGTGAAGCTCCGCACGTGGGCGCGCGAATCGAGCGCGATCATGCCGAGCGGGCCCTGGTCATCGTAGAGGGGGGCGGCGATCAGGCTGCGGATGCCGGACATCATCAGACTCGCGGCGTGCCCGAAGCGTTCGTCGGCGGCGATGTCGCAGACCAGCGCCGCCTGGCGCTTTTCGATCACCTCTTCGTGCAGGGTGCGCGACAGCAGTGCCTCGGCGCGCGAGCCCGGGGCACGCCGCGAGGTGGCCCGGCGGTAACGGCCGGGGGCATCGCGCAGCACGATGACGCCCTCTTCGGGACCGAGTGCCTTCCAGGCGCTGTCGAGAATCAGCTCGAGAAGCTCGGGCAGCGCCATCGAGCGTCCGAGCGCCCGGTGAACCTCGTTGAGCATCTCCAGACGCTCGGCGTGGCGGCGCAGCGCCGCCGTGTCGAGCTCGCCGGAGTGCCCGCCGGAGCGCTCGCCGGAGAGCAGGTCCGCCGCCTTCATGAAGACCGACGTACCGGGCGCCGGCGCGCCGGTCGAGAGCGGCTGGGCGCGCGCCGCGCCGCGGTCGGCGATCCGTTCGACCACCAGCAGGCTCGTGCCGACGCCGATCTGGTCGCCGGGGGCGAGCGCTTCGCGCACCGTGACGGCGTTCGAGTTGCGCCGCGTGCCGGCGCGCGAGCCCAGGTCTTCGACGAACCAGGCGTCGCCGTCGCGCACCAGCCGGGCATGGCGGCGCGAGGCCGCCCGGTCGGCGAGCACGATGTCGCTTTCCTCGGAGCGCCCGACGAGGATCTCGTCCTGGTCGAAGGCGCGGGTGGTGGCGGAGACTGGATCGCGAACCGCGAGGACGATCTGGGACATCGCTGCGCTCCTACTCCGGCTGCGAGCCCGAAGGTTCGAGATCCAGCCGTCGGCCGCGCACCAACTGATAGCTCGAGACCTCGAGGCCGGCGCCGGCACCGCTGCTGCCAGCGAGGCCGGTGGTCCCGGTCTCGCCGGCGTAACCGTTGTCGTCGAGCGTCAGGCGCCAGTCGTAGGCCGGCGAGATAGTGTCGCGCAGGTGGCCCGTAAGCTGCTCGGAGAGCCCGCTCATCTCGTAACGGACGGCGTCCTCCTCGCGACTCCACAGCGTGATCGAGAGCACGCCGTTCGGGTCATGGGCGCCTTCGGCGAGAAAGACGCCGCGGCAGCCGGGTACGGCGCGCAGCGCCGGAATCACCTTTTCGCGGTAGATGGCGATGAAGTCGGCGACGTGCTCCGGATCGATGCGCAACGAGACGATGCGTACGAACGAAGAGCGCTTGTCGTTTTCCAGCGTCTCGCTGCCGCTCGCGGAATCGACATTGTAGCCGGTGGAAGGGATCTCGCGCCGCGACGGATCCTGGGTCTCGAGCGGATCGGTGGCGAGCCGGATGCGCCACTCGGTCCGTTCGGAGAGGAAGGGGGCCGACTCTCTCAGGAGCTGATGATAGAGCCCCTTCGCTTCGTAGGCCGCGGCGCTCTCGGCGGAGTCCCAGATGGTGAGTGATTGGTGCGCTTCGCCGCCGCGCCAGGGTGCCAGCAGGCCGGCATAGAGGCAGCCCGAGGTCGTCTCGAGGGCCGGCATCACCCGGTTCTCGTAGAACCGGGTGAACGCCGCCTCATCGGCTTCCCGAACTCGCAGCCGGATGATTCGCAGAAACATCGCGCAGCCTCCTCCCCGCCTCGACCGAGACAACGGCCGGAGTCTAGCCCGGATTCCGGGTCCGATCCGCCGATCGGCGCCGGCGGGAAGTCCGAGCTCAGCCGCCGCGGCGAACCGAGCCGATCATCGCCTCGAAGGCGGCGCGCTCCGCCTCGATGGTCGCCTTCGGGCCGGTGAACTTGAAGAACCAGTTGGCGTCGCCCCCCTCGGCGACCACGCCGAGGAGCGCCCAGTTCTCTTTCGCCGGCGCCGGAGCACCACCCATCGTGCCGGAGTTGTAGGTGCCGGTGGTCTCGACAAAGAGCGCCGGAATGCCGTGGATGTCGCCGTCGCGGGTCTTCAGGGCCGAGAGCGGATCGGCGCCGCCCGGCTGCGCGAACTGCATCGCCCAACGCTGCGCGTTGTCGAGTGGCGGACCGCCCTGGTTCGGACCGAAGTAGAAGACCACCAGCTCGCCGTCGCCGGCGGCGCCGGGAACGCGGTACTGGGCGCGTCGCATCGGGTTGGCGGGCGGCTGGGTGACCCAGCTCTTGGGGGTGTCCCAGACCAGACCGGCGGCGCCGAGACCGCCCTGGGGATCGACCGGTGGCAGGGCGATGCCGGAGCCGCCCATGCCACCGGCCATGCCTCCCGCCATGCCTCCCGCCATTCCGCCCGCTGGCGGATGGCCCGGTGGGAGTGCCACCGAGGGATGTCCCGCCGGCAGCTCCTGCGGGGTGGCCGCAGGCGTTCCCCCGGTCGGCGTCGGCTGGACCGCCGGAGAAGTCGGCGCCGGCTGCGTCGCCGTCGACTCCTGCGCGGCGCTCTGCACGTTGAGCTGCGGCTCCTTGCTGCAAGCCGCCGCGGTGAGCGCGGTCGATATGATCGCCGCGGTCAGCGCGGCCAGTCCGAATGTCCTGTTCTCGAGTTCCATGTTGGGTTCCCCCTCCTGCCGCGACGATAGCAAGAGCCGCCGCCCCAGCCGGCCACCCCAAGGGTCGGGAAGCGCACCGCCGGGCAAGAAAAACGGGCCGTGCAGCGCGCACGGCCCGTTGGTGGAGCGAAAGTACCGGCTAGAACTGCATTTTGAATCGCAGTCCGATGACGTTCGCGGTGTAGTCGCCGTAATTGGCGTTGAGCAGCAGCGCTGCCGGCAGGTAGTTCTCGAGCCCGCGGACGATGAAGCTGTCGAGGGTGTAGTCCTCGTAGCGATAGTCGAGACCCGCCGTGATGTTCTCCGTGATCCTGTAGTCGAGCGCGAAGCGCGCCGAAAGGATCTCGATGTCTTCGTAGTCGTTGAAGCCGACCGCGAGGTTCGGTGTGCCGCCCGGCGGGCTGAAGAAGTCGGCCAGGCCGTCCGACTTGTTCCAGGTCGCTCCGAGATCCATCTTCCAGCGCTCCCCCAGCGCGGTCTTGAAGCCCGCTCCGGCGGTGTCGTTGTTTTCGTCGAAGGTGACGTCCCAGTCGTCCGCGGGATTGGTCGAGGGCGTCGCGCCCGACTGCCGCGAGCGCTGGAAGACCTGGC
>JBDTQT010000154.1:0-9685 GCA_039932055.1 Thermoanaerobaculia bacterium | reverse complement strand
GCCGCCTGGCCGATGCTCTACGGCCGCGATCCGCGTCTCGAAGCCGACCTCGCCAGATTCACCGCGCGCGGCTGCTCGGTTCTGCTCAATTCGGCAACCGAGGATGGGCGGGACGACGGGCGCTACTTCAATTCGGCCCTGCTGCTCGCGCCAGGTCGGGAGCCCGAGCGCTACGACAAGCGCCACCTCGTGCCGTTCGGCGAGTACGTGCCGCTGGCCGGGGTCTTCTCCTTCATCTCGAGCCTGGCCAGAAACGCCGGCGACTTCGCCCCGGCGACCGAGCTCCGGCTCCTCGACTGGGAGGGGGAGCGGCTCGGAGCGGCGATCTGCTACGAGGTGGTCTTCGCCAGTGAGGTCGCGCAACTGACGCGTGCCGGCGCGACGGTGCTGGTCAGCATGACCAACGATGCCTGGTATGGCGCTACCGCGGCCCCCTGGCAGCATCTGCGCGCCGCCCGATTCCGCGCGGCGGAGAACCGCCGCTTTCTGCTGCGCGCCGCGATTACCGGTGTCTCGGCGGTCGTCGGCCCCGACGGCGCGCTGCGCGGCAGCCGCGGCGTCGGCGAAAGCGGCCTGCTGCCGGCACTCTTCCAGGGGCGTAGCGACATCACGCCGTTCGCGCGCGCCCCCTGGGCCGTGCCGGCGCTCTGCCTGGCGTTGGTCGGCATCGCCTTCGGGCGGCGCCCGCAGCGCTGATCCGCGCGCCCCTGGCCTCGGGTCGACCCCGGATCGGGCGCTTGATATCCTCGTCGGCCTCATGCTCGCCTCCGAACTGCAGCAGCGCCTCGGTCACCTCCGCGAAGAGCTCGCGACGATCCGGGGGTATCTTTGAAGAAGCCGGCGTCGAAGATCAGCTGAAGGACATCGACCGGCAGATGGAGATGCCGGGCTTCTGGGACAAGCCGACCGCCTCCGCCGGCCTGATGCAGAAGCGCCGGCAGATCGAGCGCAAGGTGGCGAACCTGCGCTCGCTGCGTTCCGATGCCGAGGAGATCGCCACCTGGCAGGAGCTCCTGGGCTCCTCCGGCGACGCCGACCCCGACGCCCTGCGCTTCGTCGAGCGCCTCGAGCGCGAGGTCGGCGAGCTCGACCTGCAGCTCAAGCTTTCCGGTCCCGATGACGACAAGAGTGCCCTCATGGCGATCAACGCCGGCGCCGGCGGCACCGAGTCGCAGGACTGGGCCTCGATGTTGCTGCGCATGTACGTGCGCTGGGCGGAGAAGCAGGGCTACGCCCTCGAGCTCATGGACCAGCAGGACGGCGAGGAGGCCGGCATCAAGAGCGCGACGTTCGCGGTGCGCGGGGCGAACGCCTTCGGCTATCTGAACGGCGAGAACGGTGTTCACCGGTTGGTGCGGATCAGTCCGTTCGACTCGCAGGCGCGGCGCCACACCTCGTTCGCCTCGGTCTACGTCTACCCGGAGGTCGATGACACGATCGAGATCGAGATCAACGACAAGGACTTGCGCGTCGACACCTTCCGCTCGTCGGGCGCTGGCGGCCAGCACGTCAACAAGACCGACTCGGCGATCCGCATCACCCATTTGCCGACCAACATCGTCGTGCAGTGCCAGAACGAGCGCAGCCAGATCAAGAACCGCGCCCAGGCGATGAAGATGCTGCGTACCCGGCTCTACGACCTCGAGCTCAAAAAGCGCAAGCTCGAGCAGGACAAGGTCGAGGGCGCCAAGATGGACAACGCCTGGGGCAGCCAGATCCGCAGCTACGTCCTGCAGCCCTACCGCATGGTCAAGGACCACCGCACCGGCGAGACCGTCGGCGACGCCGACGGCGTCCTCGACGGTGCCATCGACCCCTTCCTCGAAGCCTGGCTCAAGGGCCGCATCGCTTCCCCCGGCGATGCTGACGACTCCCTGTAGCGACGGGAGTCGGCTACCCCGCGACGCGGCAGGGGCGCCGCGGAGCCCCTGCTAGGCTCGTCCAGGCTATCCATGCACATTCCGGACGGCTATCTCAGCCCCTCGACCTGCGCGGCGCTCTATGCCGCGGTGATGCCGTTTTGGGCGGTGGCGCTGCGCCGCGTGAAGGCGCTGCTGGTGACGCGATTCGTGCCGTTGATTTCGCTCTTCGCGGCTTTCTCGTTCGTCATCATGATGTTCAACCTGCCGCTCCCCGGAGGAACGACGGGTCACGCCGTGGGCATCGCCATGGCGGCAATCGTCCTCGGACCCTGGGGGGCGACGATCGCGATCTCGGTGGCGCTCGCCATCCAGGCGCTGCTCTTCGGCGACGGCGGCATCCTCGCGCTCGGCGCCAACTGCTTCAATATGGCGGTCGCCGGGTCTTGGACGGCGGCGGCGGTCTACCGCCTGGTCGCCGGCCGATCGCCGATCGACGCGCGCCGGCGCGTGGTCGCGGGCGGGCTCGCCGGCTACGCCGCGATCAATGTCGCGGCGCTGCTCACCGCCTGCGAGCTCGGCATCCAGCCCATGCTCTTCCACGACGCCAGCGGCGCGGCGCTCTACGCCCCTTACCCGCTTGGCGTGGCGCTGCCGGCGATGATGCTCGGGCATCTGACCTTCGCCGGGCTCGCCGAGGCGCTGCTCACCGCCGGCGTGGTGCGCTACCTGCAGCAGAGCGAACGAGGCCTGCTCGACTTCGGAATGCTTGGAGACAGTGGAAACCACGCTTCCAGGCCGTCGCCTGCATTCGTTTCGTCGCGCGGCCTGTGGGCGCTACTTGGGCTCCTGTTGGTGCTCTCGCCGCTGGGCCTTCTCGCCGCCGGCAGCGCCTGGGCGGAGTGGAGCCCGGCGGAGCTGGCAGATCCCGCCGCCCGCGGTGCGATCGCCGCGGCGAGCGGCGGCGTTGCCTTGCCGGTGGCCACGCCGAGCGGGCTCGTGCGACTCGCCGCCGTGTGGACCGCGCCTCTGCCGGATTACGCCCCCGCTTTCCTGCGCAGCGCCGCGATGGGCTATCTGGTCTCGGCGCTCGTCGGCGTAGGGATCATCGTGCTTTCGGGTGTCGGGCTGCAGGTCGTCCTCGGCCGCACCCGGCGTGGCGGTCCTCCCGCGGTGCTGCCGCAGCGATGACCGGCGAGCCAGCGAAACTCCCCGCGGCGGCGGTCGCCTCACCCGGCTTCCGCCTCGCCGGCCGTGCGCCGATCGAGCGTACGTTGGAGGAGTTGCTGCGGGTCGCCGAACGTTCGTTGTATGCCGAGGAGACCTCCCGTCGCGGCGGACTGCTCCAGGTGTTCGATGCGCGGGCGAAATGGATCGGCTTCGTCGGCTTCGCCGTGGCGGCTGGACTGGCGCGGACCTTCGCCGTTCTCGGTGCTCTCTTCGCCGGCGCGCTGGTTCTCGCGCTGCTCTCGCGTCTTCGGCTGCGCGAGCTCGCGCTGCGCGCCTGGTTGCCGGCGCTGCTCTTCACCGCCCTGGTGGGCGGTCCGGCGCTCTTCCTGACGCCGGGACCACCGGCCCCGGGCCTTCCGGTAGCGCTCGGAATCAGCGCGATCGGGGCACGTTCCGTCGGCTTTCTCCTGCTGCGCGTCGAGACCATCACTTCGTTCACGTTGCTGCTCGTGCTGACGACCCCCTGGGCGCGCCTCTTGGCGGCGCTTCGGAGCCTGCGCGTGCCGGCGACAGTGGTGGTGATTCTCGGCATGACCTACCGCTTCCTCTTCCTGCTTTTGAAGAGCGCGCACGATCTCTTCCTCGCCCGGCGCAGCCGCGCGGTCGGCACGCTACCGCCGCGGCAGGCGCGGCAGCTCTTCAGCCGCACGACGGGTGTGCTGCTGTCGAAGACGGTGAATACCAGTCAGCAGGTCTACCTGGCGATGGTGGCACGCGGTTTCACCGGTGACGCGCGTCTGCTCGATCCGCTGGCGATGCACGGGCGGGACTGGTTCGCCGTCGCGGCCAGTCTCGCCGTCAGCGGCGTAGCGATCTGGGCGGGCCGATGACTGCGTCCATGAGCACGACGACCAGCCCGTCGCGGGGCCCGCTCTTCGAGCTGCGCGAGGTGAACTACCGCTACGAGGAGATCGTCGCGATCGATTCCTGCTCGCTCGTCCTCGAGCGCGGCACGCGGGTCGCCTTGCTGGGAGCCAACGGCTCGGGCAAGTCGACCCTGCTGTTGCTGCTCGACGCGCTGCAGCCGCCGTCCGCAGGCTCGATCCGCTTCGACGGCAAGGAGCTCACGCCGGCGGCGCTGCTCGACGAGCGTACGAACCACGACTTCCGGCGCCGGGTCGGCTTCGTCTTTCAGAACCCGGAGGTGCAACTGTTCAACCCGACGGTGCGCGACGAGATCGCCTTCGGCCCGCTGCAGCTGGGCTGGCCGGCAGATCGGATTCGCGACGAAGTGGAGCGCATGGTCGACCGGATGCAGCTCCGGGCCGTCGTCGAGCGCCCGACGTTTCGGCTGTCGATGGGGGAGAAGAAGCGGGTGGCGATCGCCTCGGTGCTGATCCTCGACCCCGAAGTAATCCTCCTCGACGAGCCGACTGCCGGGCTCGATCCGCGCAGCCAGAGCGGCGTCATCGATCTGCTCGTCGCGTGGAAGGGAAGCGGGCGAACGGTGGTTGTGGCGACGCACGATCTTGGCGTCATCGAAGAGATCGCCGACCGCTGCCTGGTGTTTCAGGAAGGGCGGCTGGTCGCCGACCGGACACCGGCCGAAGTCCTCGCCGACCTCGACCTCCTCACCCGCACCGGCCTCGTCCACAGCCACCAGCACTCCCACCGCTCCGGCCTTCACCACGCCCACCCCCACCTCCACCGGCACGAGCACGACGGGTCGTGACGGCGGGCCGCCGGGCACCGTTGCCGGCTGTGCAGCGGGCTCGTCCTGCGGCGTGTATATTGATCGCCGGAGCGCTCGCGGAGAGGCTTCCGAGGAGGTGGCGGATGACGCGTCCAGGCTGGCTGCGGCGACTCTGCGGGATCGCTGTTCTCATGGTCTGCGCCGGCGATGCGGCCGGCGCGGCGGTCATCGCGGTCGACGGCACGACCTGCACCCTGGGCGATGCCATCCTCTCGGCCAACAGCGACAGCGCGATCGGCGGCTGTTCCACCGGTGCTGGCGCCGACACGCTGGTGCTGGCTGCGAATGTCGTCCTGACGGCTCCGGTGACCGCGGCTGTCGAAGGCGGCTCCAGCGGCCTGCCGGCGATCGCGAGTGCCATCGCCATCGAGGCCGGCGGCGGTTCGATCATCGAGCGCGCGAACGCGCTGAGTTGCACGGCCGCTGAACCCACTGCTTTCCGTATCTTCGAAGTCGCCGCCGGCGGCGATCTCTCCCTCGTCGGCTTGACGCTGCGAAACGGCTGCGTCGCCGCTGTGGGCACCGGCGCGATGGCCTCGGGCGGAGCCGTGCTCCTACTCGCCGGAGGGGCGTTGAAGATCGATGGTTGTACATTGGGGGGAAATTCGGCGCGGGGCGGGCCCGAAGGCGGAGAGCAGACCGCGGGAGCTGCACGTGGGGGCGCCGTTGCAGCGCTCGGCGGAGTGCTTGAGATCGTCGCCTCGACGTTCTCCGACAACGAGGTGATCGGCTTCGACGCTCGTGGAGGGGCCGTCGCGGTCGAAGCCGGCAACCTCCGAGCGATCACCTGGAGTCGGTTTGAGAGCAATCGAGCCTCTCCCGCGCCCTCCGGTGTGTTCCTCTCGAACCCGAATTCCGGCGGCGCCATCGCTCTGCGCGAAGCCAACGCCGGCCCTCTTTCGCATCTTCTGATCGCAGGCAATCTCGCCGGCCGGGATGCTGCATCGTCCGGTGTAGGCGGCGCGGCGGCCGGCGGAGGCCTTTCGGTGAGGGGCGGGCGTGTGCAAGAACTGACGGATGTTCTCTTCTCGGCGAATGTCGCCCGCGCCGGTGGGGGATCGAACCTCGCCTTTTCAGACGGCCTCGGCGGCGGGCTTGCGAACGGAGGATCCATCGACACGATCGCCCGCGCGACGTTCTCGGCGAATCAAGCCCTCGGCGATTTGGGCGGCGCTGGCCGCGGCGGCGGACTCGACAACACCGGCCAGATCGGACGGATCGTCGCGGCAAACTTGTTCGGCAATATTGCACAAGGAGGCTTGGGAGTACACGCGGTGCAGGGCTCCAGCCTGGGTGGCGGGATCGCGAACCTCGGTTCGATTTCCGAGATTGCTGCGAGCAGCCTCGCCGGCAACGAATGCCCTGGATTCATCTTCATCGGGTTCTCCGCCGGCGGCGGAATCTACAACGCTTCGGACAATGGTGCACCGGAAGATGGCCTTCGGCTTGTCGACACTCTGCTCGCCGGAAACCTCGCGACCGACGGCGCCGACTGCTTCTCGACGGCGAACTTCGTCTCGCTCGGATTCAACCTGGTGCAGACGCCCGATGTTTCCTGTCTCCTTGGGAGCCCTGGCGACATCATCGGCGAAGACCCGCAGCTGCTCGGGCCGGCGGACAACGGCTGCACGGTGCCTCTGCCAGGCGGCGGGTGCGCTCCGTCTGTCGCCTTTCCAGCGTCGAGTCCGGCGGCCGATGCCGGGCGCTGCGTCGAAGCGGGAACGGAGATCGACGGCCGCGGCGCCGTGCGGCCGTTCGACCTCGCCGCCGTTCCGAATGCCGCGGGCGGCGACGGCTGCGACATCGGCGCCTTCGAGCTCGACGGTGCGCTCGCCGCCGTGCACCTCGGCCTGAACGTCGCGGATTCCGCCGATCCCGTGGCGAGCGGCACCGGCCCGGGGAACCTCGTCTATACCGTGGCGCTCGCCAGCCTGGGGTCGGCGACCGCCAGTTCGATTGCAGTGGCCGTGACGTTGCCGCTACCGGCAGGCGTGACGCTCGATGCGGTGGCGCCCTCCGTTGGCAGCTGGGACGGTGCGACCTGGACCGTGGGCGCACTGCCGAGCGGCGGCGCCGCGGCACTCACGTTCGACCTGACCGTCGGTTTTGGGACCACCGGCGGCCCGGATGTGCTCGCTCTCGCAGCGGCCGTGATGGCGGCCACCGGCCACAACGGCGAGTTCGCCAGCGATCTCGAGTCGACGACAGTGATCGAGGGCGTCTTCTTCGACGGCTTCGAGAGCGCCGACACGAGCGCCTGGACCGGCACCGTCGGCGGGAGTTGAGCGCCGGAAAGCGCTGCCCAGCGGAGCGCCGCTCACCTCAGGCGCTCGAGCTCGGCCGCCAGGGTATCGACGTGCGGCGGCTCGAGCATCGAGAGATGGTCGCCAGGTACCGGCACCATCGCGAGGCGGCAGCCGGTCTGGTGAGTGAACTCCTCATAGAGTCCGGCGGGCCGCGGGGTGGCGGCTAGAAAGGTCACCTCGCCGTTCCACGGGCCGGGCAGGTAATTCGCCAGGGCGGCTTCGTTGGCCCGCAGGACGCGGGTGAAATGACGGTACTCGTTGGCCTTGAGGACGTCGTCGCGGCCCGCGACAATGCGGCGGAAGAAGCGCCGCAGGCGCCCCAGGAGATCGCCGCCGAGCCGGCGAAGGCGGTCGAAATTTCGTGCTTTGGAGGACCAGGGAGCCGGGCGAAAGCCTGGCAGAACCTCGCCAAGCTCCGTGTCGAACATGGCGACCCAGAGAATCTCGCCGGGCCCGGCCTGCTGCGCCATCTCGTACGCCACGACGCCGCCGAACGACATGCCGGCGAGCCGGTAGGGCGCCGGGAGCGGCTGGGCCCGGATCTCCGCCAGAAAGGAGTGCGCCAGCTCCTCGATGGTGTGAGGAATCGGTCGGTCGTCGTCGAGGCCCGGGCTCTGGAGGCCGACGAGGCGGCGCCCGGGCGCCAGAGCCCGCGCCAGTGCTACCAGCCGCAGCAGATGCCCGCCGAGCCCGTGGACGCAGAAGATTGTCGGTCCTTCCGGGGCCGCAGGAACGACCGGTGGGACGATCTCTACCAGACTCGATACCGCCGCGCGGCCAGACCCCGCGGCCATCCGGACGCGCAGCTCACCGGCGAGGCTGCCGAGCGTCGGCGAACGAAGGAGCTCGGCGACGCGGAGATGCACTCCGAACACGGACTCGATCTCGATCAGCAGGGAGACCGCAGCGAGCGAATCGCCTCCGAGAGCGAAGAAATCAGCGTCCCGCGGGAGCGGACTCGAGGCATAGCGGCCTAGCAGGAGCTCCCAGATCTTGGCTAGCCGTGGTTCCAGTTCGTCGCTGTTGACTGCGACCGCGGCCTCGCCACCTGGCAGGTTTGGTGGCGAGGCCAGGGGCGCAACGCTCTCACGCACCAGGCGATCGAAGTCGACCTTGCCAGCGCGGGTAAGCGGCAGCGCGGCGACTGCGACGAGCGGGCGCGGGCGCAGGAAGGCCGGCAGCCGCAATGTGCTCTCGTGGGTGACTGCGGCGAGAGCCGCGCCGGGTTCGAGCACGACCCAGCCGCGCAGATGCCTGCCGCCCGCGACCATCTGGAGTGGCGCGACGGCGGCCGCGGCGACGCCAGCAATGGCGCGCAACGTCGCTTCGACCTCTCCTGGCTCGACTCGCCGGCCGGCGATCTTCACCTGGCGGTCGAGGCGGCCGAGGAACTCGAGCTCGCCATCGGGGCGCCGGCGCGCCCGGTCGCCGGTGGCGTAGAAGATTTCGCCGCCAGGCAGGGGATCGGCGGCGTCGGACATGTCGAGAGCGCTGAATCGCGCTGCGGTCAGGTCCGGGCGGAGGTGATAGCCGCGCGCCAGGGCGCAGCCGCCGAGCCAGAGTTCCCCGGCCTCGCCTGGCGCGACCGGCTGGCGCACGGGATCGAGGACAACTGCCCAGACGCCGTCGACCGGATGGCCGATCGGCAGGCCGTCCCCCTCCTCAATGTCGGCAGAGCGATGGGGCGCGTTCCACCAGGTCGCCACGATTGTCGCCTCGGTTGGACCGTAGGTGTTGACGAGGCGTCTGCCGCCGCTGGCATCGAGCCAGACGCGCGCCGCGCGCACGCTCGCCAGTTCGCCGCCGAGGACCAGCAGGCGCAAGGTGGCAGGCAGCGCCAGATCGTGGGCCTCGACTTCCATCGCGGCCTGCTCCCAAACCGCGGTCGGCAGGTCGAGGACGGTGATGCCGAGCTCGCTGCAGCGCGCAATGAGCTCGCGCGGCGCCGGCAGCCCCTGCTCAGCGAAGGCGACGAGGGTGGCGCCGTGGCAGAGCGCACCGAAGATCTGCTCGAGGGCGAGGTCGAATGCCGGCGAGCCGAGCTGCAGAACCCTGTCGCTGGGGGAGAGCGCGAACTCCCGGCCTGCCGCACCAATGTAGTGGGCGAGCGCGCCATGCTCGACAGCAACTCCCTTCGGCGCTCCGGTCGAGCCCGAGGTCATGGCGACGTAGGCGAGATCCCAGGCTCGCGCGGCTGGCCGCGAGTCGGCGGCGAGTCGCGCGGGCGAGATCTCGAGCCCGTCCGCCAGGTCGACCGGATGCACCGGCAGCTCTGGCATCTGCGGCGCGAGGTGGTGCAGTCCGGAATCCCCGATTGCCAGGAGCGGACGGGTCGCGGCGAGGATGCGCGCGATGCGGTCAGGCGTGTCGAGTGCGTCGAGCACGAGAAAGGCGCCGCCGGCCTCGTGCACGGCGAGCATCGCGGTGACCAGATCGGGAAGCTGCGGCAATCGCAGCGCCACCAACCTCCCGGCGCCGACGCCGCGCCGCACGAGGGCAGCTGCGAGCCGGCTGGCCCGCTTCGCCAGGCGCTCATAGCTCCAGCGCTCGACTCCCCATTCCAGGGCCGGCGCTTCCGGTGTCTCCGCGACGCGGGC
>JBDTQT010000153.1:0-9727 GCA_039932055.1 Thermoanaerobaculia bacterium | reverse complement strand
CGGCGTCGTCGGGGTCGAGCTCGAGCGCGCGCTCGAGCAGGCGCTTGGCCTCGGCCGGATCGCCGAGCTGGAAGCGCAGGGTGGCGAGCATCTTGGTTGCCTGGAGGTGACGCGGCTCGATCACGAGCGCCGCGCGCAGGTCCGCTTCCGTCGGCTCGCCGCGGCCCAGCGTGAGCTCCACCACCGCCCGCTGGTAGCGCGCGTCGGCCAGACGTGCGTCGGCGGCAACCGCGGCGTTGGCAGCCACCAGCGCCTCGTCCGCGCGGCCGAGGACGAGCAGGGCGCGCGACTCGACCACCCGCAGGTCGGCACTCTGCGGAAACCGGCGCAGCTCGCGGCGGACAAGGTCGAGCGCCTGCTCGACCCGGCCGAGGTCGAGCAGGCGCAACGCCGCCGCGGAGGTCAGGAAGCTGTCGCGCTCGGCGCCGTGGAAGGTGTTGGCATAGGCGGCCTTGGCCTCCGCCTTGCGGCCGAGCGCGTCGAGAGCTCGGCCGAGATACTGCCAGCCGAGCAGAGCACCGGGCTGGACCGCAACCGCCGGCTGCAGTACTTCGACCGCCTCTGCGTAGCGCCCCTCGTGCACCAGCCGCATACCGCGCAGGATCGGCGCGGTCTTGACCAACTCGTCGCGCGGATTCGGACGCGGACCGCTCGTCGCGGCCGGCGCCTGGGACGCCAGGTAGCCGAGAGCGGCGAGCTTGGCGAGGGTCTCGGGGTCACTCTCCTGCTTGGGCGGCTCGAGCTGGCGCGGGAAACCGTCGAGGAAGGCCCGCAACCGGGCGCCAGCACGGCGCTCCTCGGCGATCAGGTTGCGCTTTTCTCCGGGGTCGCTGTCGAGGTCGAAGAGCTCTGGCTGCGGCGAGTCGATGTAGTGGAAGCGGCCATCGACTGCCGAGAGCAGCTCGCTCCAGCCGAAGTGGATGAAGGTCGACCAGGTCTCCGAATAGACCGGCGTCGTGCTCGCCGGCGCCGGTGCGACCAGGTCATGGCCCGGCAGCGCCGGGTCCGCGGGCAGACCGGCGGCGGCGGCGAGCGTCGGTAAAACGTCGATGAGGGCGACGCTGCGCCCGACGCGCTCACCGGCGCGGTGCGCCCCCGGCAGCTTGACGATGAGCGGCACCTGGATCGCCTCGCGATAGAGCAGAAAGCCGTGTTCCTGATCGCCATGGTCGCCGAGGCCTTCGCCGTGATCGGAAAGCAGCACGATCAGCGACATGCGGTAGAGGTCGAGGCGGTCGAGTGCGGCGAGCAGCTCGCCCACCGCGCGATCGGCGGCAGCCACTTCGCCGTCGTAGGGATCCGCGAAGCGGGCCGCGAGATCCGCGGGCGGCCGGTAAGGGGCGTGCGGCTCGTAGAGGTGGAAGAAGAGGAAGAAGCGGCGCGCTCGCCACTCTTCGAGCCACGGCGCGAGCTTCGCCAGCGTCATCGCCGCCGGCCGCTCGGCCTCGTCGGGCGCATCGTAGCGCTCGAAACCCCTACCGATCCCCGTACCGGGGCGCAGCACGAAGGAGGACGCGGCGCCGCCGGTGGCATAGCCAGCACTCGCCAGCCGCTCCGCGAGAGTCGTGCCCGCACCGGCCGGAAGCGCGAACCCGACATTGTCGCGCACCGTGTGCACCGGCGGCAGCAGGCCGGTGAAGAGCGAAGAGTGCGAAGGCAGGGTGAGCGGCACCTGGGCGAAAGCGCGCTCGAACAACACGCCGTCCCGGGCAAGGCGGTCGATCGCCGGCGTCGCACCGGCACCGTAGCCGTAAGCCGGCACGCGGTCCGAACGCAACGTGTCGATCGAGATCACGACGATTGGCGGCGGCTCGGCCGGTTGCTGCCCGCAGCCGGCGGCGAGCGCGCCGAGCGCCGCCAGCAGCAGGGCCGGAGGCGCAGCGCGGCGGCAGAGAGAGCGGCGGGCACTCAAGCCGGACGAGCATATACGGCGCGCGGAATCACCCCGGTACGCAGACAAAAAAACCCCCGGCTCCAGGAGAACCGGGGGTGCGAAATCCTCCGGCGTGCTGCCGGAGGCGCGGCCAGGCCGCGATCAGAACTGAATGGTGAAGTTGAGGAAGTACTCGCGCGGCGTCTGGTAGTTGTTCACCGCGGTGGCCTTGCCGAAGTTCACCCCCTTGGTGAAGGTGGTCGGCAGACCCTGCGCATCGCGCGGGGCACCCGCCGCCGTTACCGGCACGATCTGGGTATTGAAGGTGACCAGACCGGTCTCGTTGGTGACGTTGGTGACGAAGAACTTGAGCCGCGGTTCCAGCGTCTTCCAGACCGGGATTCCGTACGAGAACGACAGATCCAGGCTCTGGATCGCCTCGTACTCACCCGCGCCGCGCTCGCCGAAGTACAGCGTCTGGCCCGACGGCAGCGAGTAGTAACCCGCTCCGGCGGTACGCTGGATCGACGAGAGGGGGAAGCTCGCGCGAGCGTAGGAGAAGGTCAGCGGCGAGTCGTAACGGTAGATGGCACCGATGTCGAGCGAGCCGCCACGCCCGAAGTCGAACGCATAGTTCGACCACAGCCGGATCTTGTCCTCCTGGAAGTTGTCCAGGCGACCGGTCGGGAAGTTGCGCGCCCCGCTGAAGACCTCCGGGAAGTCGCCGAAGGTGGAAGAGATACCCGGCGACTGGCCGGCCTCACCCTCGAAGTTGCCGTCGTTCTTGAGCTCGTGCGTCCAGTTGCCGCCAAGTCCCCACGGGTCGGTAAGACTGTACTGGCCCTGCAGCAGGAGCGCTTCGTACGTCCGCGTCGGCGCGTTGGAGTTCTGGATCCGCTGCACCTCCGTCAGGTCGCCGGCAATCGGACCGACATTGACCGGTACCAGCCGCGACTGACGGTCGGTGAAGTCCTCGATGAAGTCCTTCTGATCGCGGTTGGCGTAAGTCAGCTTGAGGTAGCCGCCCTTCGCCAGCTCCATGCCGCCCGACACCGTGAACTCGGTGGTCCGCGGTGTCTTCAGGCCTTTGGCGACATCCTTGGTGACCAGTGGGTTCGAGAAGTAGAACCAGACGTAGTTGTCGATGTCGAAGCCCGGGGCGAAGTTGGCGCCCTGTCCTTCGGGGCCCACGTAGTAGCCGTAGGCGAGAGCGGGATTTCCGGCCGGAGACGAGGCGCCGAACTGGTTGGCGATCGCCTTGCCCGAATACTCGGAGTAGGTGACATCGATCTTGTACTTGCCATCGCCCTTGACGTCGTAGGCGACACCGAGACGGGGAACGATCGAGGTGCTGCCGATCGTCGGGATACCCGACTGCGACTTCGAGGCGATGTCCTCGTAGCGGACGCCGACGTTGAACGCCCAGTTGGAGTTCAGGTTCCAGTGGTCGTTGAAGAAGACCGACTTGGTTTCGATGGTGTTCTTCGCACCGCGCACCGGCACCCAGTAGGCCATATAGGTGTAGTAGCCGGAGACGTAAGGATTCGACCACACCGGAATCAGATTGCCGTTGGCGTCGGTCACCGGGTCGCCGGCGGCGGTGGTCAGGTAATCGGTCGTCGGGTTGAAGCCGGTCGAGGTCTGCGAGTTGCCGCCGACACCGATGTCCTTGAACACCTCGACGCCGACCTTGAGGTCGTGGCTGCCCATCGACTTGGTCGACAGGAAGTAGGACAGCGCACCATACGACTGCTCGTTGTCGCGATCCTCCGGATCGGAGGCGTCGAAATAGGGCGCGTTGTAGGTGCCGAACTCGGTGCCCGGGGCGTTGCCGATGGCGACAAACGGCGAGTCCTGGGGGCGGGTGCCGGTGCCGCCCAGACCGCGGAAACCGAAGTGCTTCTGCGAGTAGCGCAGCTCGCCGAACAGGTTGTTGGTGAACACACCGCTGTAGGCCAGAACCTGGGCGTCGTTTTCATTGATCGAATTCTTGCTCAAGGCGGCGGCCTCGAGCGGCGTAACCTGACGCTCGAGGCTGTTGCTGCTCTCCGACTTGGTGTAGGTGAGCTGCAAAGAGTGGCTCGAACTCAGATTGCCGGTGAGCTTACCTTCGTAGCGGGTCTGCTCGTTGGTGTTGGTGGCGTTGAACTGGCTGACCGGCAGGGTGAAGTTGTTGTCGGCGGTGAGATCGCGGCCGGCGGCGAAGAACCAGAGCCGGTCGGTGATGATCCGGCCACCCAAGGTCGCCGAGTAGGTCTTCGAAAGGTCGCCGCTCCGCGTGATGCCGCGGTCCTTCTCGATCGGCGTCTCGTCACGCCATTCGGGCCGGGTGAAGTCGGTGCGGAAGCTGCCGCTGAAAGTGTTGCCGCCGCTCTTGGTGATGGCGTTGATCACGCCGCCCGAGAAACGCCCGTACTCGGCCGAGATGCCCGAGGTGAGGATCTGGGTCTCTTCGATGGCCTCTTCGATGACCAGCAGGTTGTTCGCGGTGCCGAAAAATCGATCGTTGACGTCGACACCGTTGACCAGGAAGACGTTGTCGTAGGCGAAGGCCCCGCCGATCGTCACCTGCCCGGCGACGGTGCCGTTGTCGGTCAAGCCGCCGGCAAGCTCGGCGACCGACGAAAGGTTACGGGCGACCGGCAGCGCGTTGATCTGCTTGGCATCGAAGTTGGCGCCCACCGTGGTGGTCTCGAGGGCGGAAGGCGCCTCGCCGGTGACCACGATCGTCTCCTCGGCCCCGGTGATCTCCATCGCGGCGTCGGAACGGCTGGTGCCGCCGAGCGGCAGCGTGGCGCTGCGCTCGACCGTCGTCATGCCGTCGAGCGCGAAGAGCACCTTGTAGGCGCCCGCCGGAATGTTCTTGATGATGTAGTCGCCGTTGACGGCCGAGACCGCCGTGCGCACACCGATGAGGTTTGGCGAGGTCACGGTGATCGTCACGCCCGGCAGGGGCTCCCCGTCAGCCGAGGTGACCGTGCCGATCAGGTTAGCGGTTTGCGAACCCTGCGCGAAGCCGGCGCTGGCGAGCGCGAAGCTGGCGATCAGGGCAATGAAAACCATCAGGCTACGTCGATTCATGCGCTTCCTCCTTGAGTGAACCAGAAGGCCCGTGAATACCGCAGGCCCTCAACTGGGAACCGGGAACAGCCAAATCGGTGCCAGTTCCGTGCCCTCGACCAGCTTCTCGCTGCAGGTGTCAAGCAATTGATGGAGCGAGAGTTGCAGCATTCAGTCAGGGGTTCCATTCGAGCTGAACCGGGTCTCGGGACGCAAAATCTCCAATTTCTTGAACAACGATCCAATTCCCTGGATGAGGTCTCGAAGTCGACCGCAGAAGCTGGCCACCTGGAGCGCGTTGCCCGGACTTGGAGCCGGTGGCACCCCGGCTCGTGCGAGAATCCTGGTTCTTCAAAAATCGCGGCCCGAAGCCCTCGAGCCCTCGAGACCCCCACGATCGTGAACCGAATCGTCACCGATCCCGCCGCCCCCCCCCTCGACCCTCAGCGCTCGCTGCCGGAAGTCCACGGCAGTATTGCGCTCGCCAGCCACAAAACCTGGTGGCGGCGTTTCCTCGCTTTCGCCGGCCCCGGGTACCTGGTCAGCGTCGGCTATATGGACCCCGGCAACTGGGCTACCGATCTCGCCGGCGGCTCGAAGTTCGGCTATGCGCTCATCTGGGTCATTCTGCTCTCGAACCTGATGGCGATGTACCTGCAGTCGCTGTGCGTGAAGCTCGGCGTGGTCACCGGCAAGGACCTGGCCCAGGCCTGCCGGGAGCAGTATTCGAAACCGGTCTCGGTGGTTCTCTGGTTCCTTTGCGAGATCGCGATCATCGCCTGCGATCTCGCCGAGGTCATCGGCTCGGCGGTCGCTCTGAACCTCCTCTTCGGCGTCCCGCTCGTCTGGGGTGTGATCCTCACCGGCTTCGACGTCATGTTGCTGCTCGCGGCGATGCACTTCGGCTTCCGCAAGATCGAGGCGATCGTCCTCACGCTGGTGTCCACAGTCGCGCTCTGCTTTGCGCTGCAGGTCTTTCTCGCGCAGCCCGACTGGGGAGGGGTCGCTCTCGGCATGCTGGTGCCGACGCTACCCGGCAAGGAGGCTTTCTACATCGCCCTCGGCATCCTCGGCGCGACCGTCATGCCGCACAACCTCTATCTTCACACCGCGCTGGTACAGACCCGCGACATCGGCCCAACGATCGCCGACAAGCGCCAGGCGGTGCGCTACAACATCACCGACACGGTGATCGCGCTCGGCGCGGCCTTCTTCGTCAACGCCGCGATCCTGATCGTCGCCGCCGCGGTCTTCTTCAAGAACGGCCAGCACGACGTCTCCGAGCTCCAGGATGCGCACCGCCTGCTGGCGCCGATCCTCGGCGCACCGATCGCCTCGACCGCCTTCGCGGTGGCGCTCCTGGCCTCGGGGCAATCCTCGACGATCACCGGCACACTCGCCGGTCAGATCGTCATGGAAGGCTTTCTGCAGATCCGCATCCGTCCCTGGTTGCGACGGCTGATCACCCGCCTGATCGCCATCGTCCCGGCGGTCATCCTGATCTCGATCTCGGGCGGCAAGGACACGGTGGGGCTCCTGGTCTTCTCGCAGGTGGTGCTGTCGATGCAGCTGTCGTTCGCCATCTTCCCGCTGCTCGCCTTCACCTCAGACCGGCGGATGATGGGGGAATTCGCCAATTCGACGGCGGTCAAGATCCTCGGCTACGCCATCTGTATCCTCATCGCGACGCTCAACATCTCGCTGCTCTGGCAGTCGATCGGCACCGGCTGGATGGCGCTTGTCGTCGGCGCGGCGGCGGCGTTCACCCTCTGGGTCCGTTTCCTCTATCCTCGGAGGCACCGTGTACAAGAAGATCCTGGTCACGCTCGAGAATAGCCGCACCGACGAGGCGATCCTGCGTCACATCGAGTTGCTGGCGAAGCCGCTCGGCAGCGAGCTCTTGCTGGTGCACGTCGCCGACGGCTGGATGGCGCGCCACCGCGAACGCCTGAACCTCGCCGAATCGGAGGAGATGCGGGTCGATCGCGCGTACCTCGAGGCGGTCCGCGGGCGCTTTGCTGCTGCCGGCATCCCGGCCGAGACCCAGCTGCTCTGGGGGGAGCCGGCGGACGAGATCGTCAGGATCGCCGAGGCAACCGGCGTCGACCTCATCGCGATGAGCACCCACGGTCATCGCTTCCTCGCCGACCTGGTCTACGGCTCGACCGCCAACAAGGTGCGCCACACCGTGGACATTCCGGTTCTGCTGCTCAAGGCGCCGGCGGATATCTGAAGCCCGCCGCCGCCGCGGCTCGCCGGTGACGTCGCCGCCTTCGCAGCTCTCCTGACACCCTGCTTTCAGGAAAGCCTGCTCATGATTCCCACACACTGCGGGCACCTCCGCCCGAGTGCCGCCCTCTCCGAGGAGGATTTCCGATGAGTCTCCGAGCCGAAGCATTGCAGCAGATCCAGGCCACGCGCCAGTTCTTCGACCGCACGACCCGCTGCCTCACCGAGAGCGACTCGGGTTTCCGCGCCACCGCCGAGACGATGACCGTCGCGCAGCAGGTGGCGCATGCGGCGCAGACCATCGACTGGTTCCGCGAGGGCGCCCTCGAGGACAACTGGGACATGGACTTCGAAAAAGGCATGGCGGCGACGCAGATCGTCACCTCCCTCACCGCGGCGCGGCGCTCGCTGGTAGAGGCCTGGGAGCGGCTCGAGGCGCGGACGAAAGCCGCGACCGACGAGGAGCTCGAATCGCCGATGGCCGACAACCCGATCCTCGGCTCCCGGCGGCGGTACCACCTCTACGAGGGGATCGTCGACCACTGCGCTCATCACCGCGGCGCGCTCGCGGTCTACGCCCGGCTCGCCGGCAAGGTCCCGGAGATGCCCTACGGCGACTGAGGCGTCTTCCGTGCGGCGCCGCGCCGGTTCAGCCGGCCGGTGGCCACTCCCAGGGGAAGCCGGGGACGAGCGTGACGACTTCGGTGGCAAGCCCCAGCGCGCGAATCTCGCGCTCGAGGTCGGCGGGCCGGCCGCGCAGGATCGGAAAGGTTCCCCAGTGGATCGGTACGACCTGGCCCACGCCGAGGTAGCGGCAAGCGAGCGCCGCCGCGCGCGGGTCCATGGTGAAATGGTCGCCGATCGGCAGGAAGGCGAGCTGGGGGTGGTAGAGCTCGGCGATGAGCGCCATGTCCGAGAACAGCGCCGTATCGCCGGCGAAGTAGAACGACCAACCGTCGCCCTCGACGACATAACCCGCCGCGAGCCCGCCGTAGACCGGCAGGCCGGCGTGCAGAAAACTGCTCGAGTGGTCGGCGCGCACCATGCTGATGCGCAGGCCGCAGGCCTCCTGCGTGCCACCGAGGTTCATGCCGGAGACCTTCGGCGCTCCCTGGGCGGCGAGATAGCTCGTCAGATCGTAGTTCGAGATCAGCAGCGCCTCGTGCTCGCGGGCGAGCGAGAGCGCGTCGGCCATGTGGTCGGAGTGGGCGTGGGTGACCAGAATCAGATCGAGACGATCGAAGCGGCGATGCGACGGCGGGCAGGACGGGTTGCCGGCGAGCCAGGGGTCGATGACCAGGGTCTCGCCGGTCGGCAGATCGACGCGCAGGGTGGCGTGACCGAGCCAGGTGAACTTCGGTTGCGCTTGGGGCATGGGGGCTCCTTCCGGCTTCCAAGGTAGCACTTTCGCGAGTGACTCGGCAGCTCTGGTGGGGCACTCCGGCACTCGAGAATCCAGGGCGGGCTCCTATAGAAGCTGGTCGCCCACCCTGGATTCTCGAGCGCCGGAGCGCCCCAGCGAACACTTCTTTCTCCGATGTACCGACGAGGGGTGGCCGGACCGAGGGCTCGATATGAAGTCAGATCGCGCGGAGCGCTTCTCTTGCGAGCACCCATGGGCGACGGGCCGGACAGGACCCCGAGCACAGCGCTCCGAAGTCGACGCGGTACCCGATGCTAAAGTCGCCGCAGGAGAAAACCATGAATCCGACCGTCGCCACCTGGATGCTCTTTCTGCACGTCTTGGCAGCTTTCTGGCTCGCTGCGGGCGTCTTTGCGGGGACCGTCGTGTGGGCGCAGGGGCGGAAGGCCTCGACGCTCGGCGAGCGCGTGCTTGCACTGCGCATCGCCTGGCGGCTGGCGAACGTCTACAGCCTCCCCGGCGGCATCGTCGTCGGCCTGCTGGGCATCGGCCTCCTCCATCCGCGAGGCTGGACCTTCGGCGCGCTCTGGGTGCAGATCTCGATGACCCTCTGGCTGCTGATGCTGCTCAACGGGATTTTCTACCTGCGCCCGATGCTCAAGAAGATGCTCGCCGCCGCCGAGGCCTCGGCCGCCGCCGGTGTACCGAGCGCCGAGCTCTTGCGGCTCGCCGCCGCCAAGGCTCCGCGCATCGCCGCCGAGATGAACGCCCTCGGCATCGTCGTCATCACCCTGCTGATGATCTTCAAGCCGGTCTAGCCGGCGCGCCCGCAATCAAAGGCGCGACGGCGCGCAGGCGCACGGCTAGGGCGCGGCGGGAGCCGCCGGGAAGTTCTGTGTGACCCAGCCGGCGAGCTCCGGCACCTCCTTGAAGAGCACCGCCACGCTCAGCGGCTGGGTGCCGACGACCGCTTTGTTGAGCAGCTTCATCGCCCCGCGAGGACCCTTCTTCATCACGATGAGATCCGCCGCGCGCACGAAGCGGGTCTCGAACCAGGCGCGCTGCGGCAGCGGCAGCGTCTCGTCCCAGTCGCCGACCGGATGGCCGCCGGCAGTCTTGTCCTGCGCCGCCATGGCGTCGAGGAGGACGGCGATCTCGGGCATCCGCCCGGGCTCGAAGCGATCCCAGGCGAGGCGCGCGAC
>JBDTQT010000152.1:0-9771 GCA_039932055.1 Thermoanaerobaculia bacterium | reverse complement strand
TCTGGCACTCGCTGTCGTACTACCTGCCGGCGCCGCTCAATGTCGTCGACAACCCCTGGATCCAGTGGTGCGTGCTGATTCCCCGCGAGATCGATCATCCGCGCTTCGACGACATCCGCCGGGTCGGTTTTCGTGCCCTCGAAGTGCTGGGCATGGGCACCGGCCTCTCGCATATGGAGTGGTTCCGCAAGGCCGACGGCTCGGTGCTGGTCTCCGAGGTCGGCTCGCGGCCGCCGGGAGCGCAGATCACTTCACTCATCTCTTACGCCCACGACATCGACTTCTATCGCGCCTGGGCCCGGCTCGTGGTCAAGGACGAGTTCGATCCGCCGCCGCACCGTTTTGCCGCCGGTGGCGCCTACCTGCGTGGCCAGGGCCAGGGCCGCGTCCAGGCGGTGTACGGTTTGGCGGCGCTGCAGCGCGACCTCGGGCACCTGATCGTCGAGGCGAAGCTGCCGCAAGTCGGCCAGCCGCAGTCGTCGAGCTACGAGGGCGAGGGCTACATCCTCTTCCGCCACCCCGAGACGGCGGTTGTCGAAGAGGCGCTGAAGCGCACGATCTCGACTGTGAGAGTGGAGCTCGGATGACCATGAACGTACTGATGCTGTCGCCGGGCTACCCGGCCGAGATGCCGTACTTCACCCGCGGGCTGTCGCTGGTCGGCGCCCGGGTGATTGGCCTGGGCGACCAGCCGAAGGAGATGTTGCCGCCAGTCGCCCGCGAGCACGTAGCGCATCACCTGCAGGTGCGCTCGCTCTGGGACGAGGCCGCGACGGTACGTGAGGTCCAGCGGCTGGCGCGCCAGATCCGCATCGATCGCGTCGAGTGCCTGTGGGAGCCGGGGATGCTCCTCGCCGCCAAGATCCGCGAAGCTCTCGGGCTCCCCGGCATGACCGTCGCGCAGACGATTCCGTTCCGCGACAAGGAGGTCATGAAGCAGCGGTTGGACGCCGCCGGCATTCGCACACCGCGGCACTTTCGCGCCAACACCGAGGACCAGGTGCGCGATGCCGCTGAACAGATCGGCTATCCGATCATCGTCAAGCCGATCGCCGGCGCCGGCTCGGCCGATACCCACCGCTGCGATTCCCGCGCCGAGCTCGAGCGCGCCCTGAAGCTCTCCAAGCATGTCGAAGAGGTCTCGGTGGAGGAGTTCGTCGAGGCGGAGGAGTTCACCTTCGACACCATCTGCGCCGGCGGCAAGATGTACTTCGAGAACATCTGCTGGTACCGGCCGCGGCCGCTCATCCAACGCCAGAACGAGTGGGTCAGCCCGCAAACGGTCTGCCTGCGCGAGCTCGACGTACCCGATCTCGCCGGCGGCCGCAAGATGGGCCGCGAGGTGCTCGCAGCCCTCGGCTTCGAAACCGGTTTTACCCATATGGAGTGGTACCGCAAGGCTGACGGTGAGGTCGTCTTCGGCGAGATCGGTGGTCGCCCGCCGGGGGCGCGCACAGTCGACATCATGAACTACTGCACCGACAACGACACCTATGTCGGCTGGGCGGAGGCTGTCTGCCTCGGCCGGGTCGAGCGCCGCTTCGAGCGCAAATGGAATGTCGTCATCACCTTCAAGCGCGCCATGGGCGAGGGCCGCATCCAGCGAGTGGTCGGACTCGAAAAGCTGCTCGCCGAATTCGGCCGCTACGTAGTCGAGGTCGACCTGACGCCGATCGGCGCACCGCGGCGCAACTGGAAGCAGACGCTGATCGGCGACGGCTACATTGTCGTGCGGCATCACGATCTCTCCACGGCGCTGATGATGGGTGAACGTATGGCGCAAGACGTACAGCTTCACGCAGGCTGAAGTGCCGGAAACCACGGGATAGCCGGCCGTGCCGCTCGCCGCAGGTTTCGTCCTCGGCCCCTACGAGATTCTCGCGCCGCTCGGCGCCGGAGGCATGGGCGAGGTCTATCGCGCTCTCGATCGGCGGCTCGAGCGCGAGGTGGCGATCAATCACCCGAACATTCCCCTCGCTTTAGTTAGTTGCGCGGCGAGGCGAGATACGTTGGAATCCTGGAAAGACTGGGTCTCGACAGAGTGCAATCCTAGTTGCTGAGCCGGGCATTCCGCCCGGCTCGTCCCCCGAGCGCGGCGGAGAACAGCCATGACCAAGAGCATCGGCGATCTGCGGGCGGCAGTCCGCGGCCAGGTCCTCACGGAGACGGATCCGGACTACGAAGCGGCCCGCCGGGTCCACAACGGCATGATCGACTGCCGGCCACAGGTCATCGTCCGCGCGGTCGCCGCGGCGGACGTCATGGCGGCGGTCGACTACAGCCGCGAGAACGGTCTCGACCTATCGGTGCGCGGTGGCGCGCACAGTGTCCCCGGTTTCGGCACCAATGACGGCGGTGTGGTGATCGACCTCTTGCGGATGCGCGGTGTACGGGTCGACCCGGCGGCACGGACGGCGCGCGCCGAGGGCGGCTGCACCTGGGGCGACCTCTTTCACGCCACCTACCCCTTCGGGCTCTCGACGGCTGGCGGGATCGTCTCGTCGACCGGTGTTGGCGGTCTGACTCTCGGTGGTGGCATCGGTCACCTGTCGCGCGGGCGCGGGCTGACCATCGACAACCTGATCTCGGCCGACGTCGTCACCGCCGACGGCCAGTTCTGCGTCGCCAGCGAGCGCGAGAACCAGGATCTGTTCTGGGCGCTGCGCGGCGGCGGCGGCAATTTCGGCGTCGTCACGTCGTTCGAGTACCGCCTGCACCCGGTGAAGGACGTCTACGTCGGGCTGGTCTTCTTCGAGCTCTCGGCGGTGCAGCAGGTGCTGGAGTTCTACCGCGACTACATCGCGACCGCACCGGAGGAGATGGGGGCGTTCTTCGGTTTCCAGATCGCGCCGCCGCTGCCGTTCATCCCCGCAAGTCGCCACGGCGAGACCTTTTGCCTGATAGCCGCCTGCTGGGCCGGAGCACTCGACCAGGGCGAAGCGGCGCTCGCGCCGATCCGGCGCGCTGGGCCCGTCGCCGCCGAGCTCGTAACGCCGATGCCGTTCCCGGCGTTGAACTCGGCTTTCGACGGTCTGCAGCCGCCGGGCCTGCAGCACTACTGGAAGACGAGCTTCATGACCGAGATCACCGACGGCGCGATCGCCGCGCACCTCGAGCATGGCCCCAAGGTGCCGGCGATGAATTCGACGATGCACATCTACCCGGTCAACGGCGCCTGCAACCGGGTCGCGTCCGACGCGACCGCTTTCGCCTTTCGCGACGCTCGCTTCGCGACGGTGATCGCCGGCAGCTGGCCGGACCCCGCCGACAACGTCAGGAACACGCGCTGGGTCAAGGACTACTATGCGGCGATCGAACCGCATTCGTCCCTGGGTGGGTACGTCAATTTCATGGCCGCCGACGATCAGCAGCGGATCCGCGACAACTACAAGGGGAACTACGGGCGACTGGCTGCGATCAAGCGGCGATATGACCCGCAGAACCTGTTTCACCTCAACCAGAACATCGAGCCGGAATGAGCGCCGGGGCAGCTGGAAGGATCCCCGGCGACCCCGGGAAACCGGCGCCGCTGCCCGGAACCGCGTAGAATCAGCGGCGTTCGCATATTCGGGCGGGAGGCGGGTCGATCGATGGGTCTCAGAGAGGTCCTGAGCAAGCTCAAGCTGGTCGAGGTCGGGGAGCCGGTAGCGGCCTCCGGGGCCCCGTCGCGCGCGGCCGCGGGGTCGAACGCCGGGCGCGGCGACGAGCCGGACATCGCCGAACTGCTGCGCACGCTGCCGCCGCCGAAGCCGATCGACGAGAGCCTTCTGGCGCGGAGCCATCGTCCGCCGGCGGCCGGCGCGCCGGCGAGCGCTGCCGCCCGGCTACCGGCGCCGGGCGCAACGGCAGAGCTCGATCTGCCCGACTTTCCGGCGGTCTACCGCGCCGCCGGGATCGGCGATCCACCGCACGGCTTCACCGCCTTCAAGGTCCTCGAAATGCTGCAGAGCCCCGGGCTGGCGGAGTTGCCACCGCAGGCCAAAGCGTCGGCGCTCGCCGGTTTTCTGAAGATGAATCCGGGCGGGCCGGTGGCGATCGGCGAGGTCATCCAGGACGCCGTCCGTCGCGATCAGGCGCTCGACCGCTTCGAGCAGTTCCTGCATGCCAAGCTCGCCGAACGCCAGGCCGCAGCCGAGCGTGCCAACTCCGCGCTCCAGGCGGAGATCGACGCCCTCACCGAGCGCCACCGTACCCAGATGACCGCCAACACCCGCGCCGTCACCGAGCTCACCGCGCGGCTTTCCGAGTGGAGCGCCGCCAAGCGCACCGAAGAGCGCAAGCTCCAGGCGGCGGTGGCGCCGTTCGTCGAAGGCAATCCGATCACCACTGATTCCGAGCCCGGCTCCGGCCGGAGCTCCTGAGGAGAATTCCCATGTTCAGCCGTCTCGTCCGTGTGATCAAGTCCTGGCTCGGTTTCTTCATCTCCTATGCCGAGGACCCCGAGGTGATGCTGCAGGAGTCGATCGAGGAGATGCGCAACACCCTGCCGAAGCTCAACCAGATCCTGGTGACCACTCGCGCCACCGAGATCCGGCTCGAGCAGGATCTTCTCGAGGCGCAGCGCAAGGAACGCTCGCTCATCGCTTCGATCAAGACCGCGCTCGCCGACGGCAGTCCCGAGGCCCGGCGCCTGGCGGAGGACGACGCCGCGACCCTGCAGCAGGTGCGGCTCGAGGTGCAGTCGACGACCGAGCAGTTGGAAGCCTCGAAGAACGCTTTCGAGAACGCCAAGCTGTCGGTGGACGACATCAAGGAGAAGCTGCGCGCCCGCATCGAGCAGAGCCGCAAAGCGATCGCCGAGTCGAAGAAGGCCGAGGTCATGCGCAGCGCCGCCAACGCCCTCGCCGAGCTCGACACCTACGGCACCGCCGCGACCACCGACAAGTACCTCGACCAGATCCGCCAGAAGGTCGCCGAGTCGAAGGCCTCGGTCGAAGTGGCCACTGGCGGCCTCGACACCGAGCGCATCAAGCTCGAGCGCAAGTCGCGGCAGCTCCAGGCACAGTCGATCCTCTCCGAGTTCGAGGTCGAGATGGGCATCAAGAAGCCTGACGCGGTGAAGGAGGCGGCGCCCTTTCCCGCCGAGAGCGCCGGAGCCGTCCCGCAGAAGCAGCCGGAGCGCGGCTAGGATCGCCAGCGGTTGAGCTTCCTCGAGAATCATCCCGCCCTCAGGAAGGCGGTCGGCAACCAGTACCAGGCGATTCTGGCCGCGGGAGCGATCGGATTCTCCGCGATCACCCTGTCGCCGCTGCCGCTGATGCTGTGGGCCGGCGTACAGATGATGACGCTGCCTTTCCTCGTCGAGCGGCTGAAGCGGCGGCTCGAAATCGAGCGCAAGTTCGCCGCACGCGCGGCGGTGGAGATGTCGCAGGATCAGCAACTGGCGGCGCTCTCGGCGGCGGCGCGCACCCGCCTGCAGCGCCTGCAGCAACTCTGCGAGCGCATCCAGTCGAACTACAGGGGCCTGTCGCCGGCCAGCCAGGGGGTCATGGCCGATCAGGCGGCGAAGTTCGAAGCGGTGCTCGCCTCGTTCCTGCGGCGGCTCTGGCTGCTGCAGAAATACGACGAAATGGCGGCGGCTTCGGACGACGGCCGGGTGCGCCAGGAGATCGAGCGCCTCGACCGCCAGCTGGCGACCGCCGAGCTTGCGCCGCGCGTGCGCGAGGCGCTGGAGAAGAACCTCGAGATCCAGCGCCAGCTCGTGCTCGCGGTCGAGAAGAACGAGCAGAACAGCGCCGCGCTCGCGGCCGAGCTCGATTCGCTCGAGGCGCTGCTGCAGCTGCTGCTGCAGAAGTCGGTCGCCGCGACCGATGCCACCGCCTTCTCGGCCGAGATCGACGACGTACTGGCGCAGGTCGAAGCCGACCACGCCTCGGTGGAGGAGATGGAGCGCATGCTCGGCTCGCTGCCGCAGATCGAGGAGCGTGAGCCTCTGGGGCCCCGGCTGCGTCTTGCGGGAGCCGCCGCAGCGGTGCCGCCCCCGCCGCCACCGGTGCGTGCGCGCTCGAGGAGATGACCGATATGCCGTCAGCGACCTTTCTCAACAGCCTCCCGGGCTGGGCGGCGATGCTCGCCCGGACGGTGGCCGCGAAGCAGGCGAACACCTTTCTGATTCACGGCCTGCCAGCCGACCTCATCGCCGTACGGCAGGAATCGGGCATCTCCTTTCAGTTGCTCGACAACTTCCTGGCCGAGGTGCTCTTCGCCTCCTGGCCTTCCATAGTCACCTACAATCGCGCCGAAGGCCTGGGATTTGCCACCCCGCAGGCGAAGCAGCATTTCGTCGATCGCCTGAAGGCCTACGACGCGGTCCACGGAACCTCCTGGGGTGAGGCGCTGCCGCGCGACGCCGCCAACGCCTTCGCCCTGCTCGATTCGTACTTCCGCCACTGCGCGACGCTTCAGCCGGCCCGGCCGGTGGTGCTGATCCTGCCGTTCGCCGAGACGCTGGTGCCCAATGGCGACGCCTCCTATCGCACGCCCGAGGACCGCGCCGTGCTGGTCTACCTGCGCAAGTGGGCGCAGGACCCGGTGCTGCTCGCCAAGAACATCGTCGTGGTGATGGTGACCGAGAGTCTCGCCGAGCTCGATCCGAAACTGGTGCGCGCCTCGGCGACCCGCGAGGTCGAGATTCCGCGGCCCGACCTCGGCGAACGCCGCGAGTACCTCGAGGCGGTGCGCGCGCCGGAGTGGTTCGATCGCCTCTCCGACGTCCCGCCGCCGCGCCTGGCGGAGCTCACCGCCGGTATGACCCGCGCCCAGCTCGCCCAACTCCTCGACGGAGCGGAGGCCGCAGGGGAGAAGCTCACGCTCGATTTCGTGCGTGCGGCGAAGAAGGAGGTCATCGAGACCGAGGGGATGGGCCTGCTCGAGTACGTCGAGCCGAAGTACGACCTCGACATGGTCGCCGGCATGCCGGCGGTGAAGGGGCGGCTGCGCCGCGCGGCGCGCGCCATCGCGCGCGGCAACCCTTCGGCGGTGCCGATGGGCTACCTGATCTGCGGTCCGGTCGGCAGCGCCAAGACGTTTCTCGTCGAGTGTTTCTCGCGCGAAATCGGCTTTCCGTCGGTGAAGCTCAAGAATTTCCGCTCGATGTGGGTCGGCTCGACCGAGTCGAATCTCGAGCGCATCCTGAAGATCCTCGCTTCGCTGACGCCGGTGGCGGTGGTCATCGACGAGGCCGACGCGGCGCTCGGCAATCGCGAGCAATCGGGTGACTCCGGCACGCAGCAGCGGGTCTTCGCCCAGATCGCCAACTTCATGGCAGACACCCGCCAT
The DNA here is from genome assembly GCA_039932055.1 of Thermoanaerobaculia bacterium. Classification (GTDB taxonomy): domain Bacteria; phylum Acidobacteriota; class Thermoanaerobaculia; order Multivoradales; family JAGPDF01; genus JAGPDF01. The sequence goes on along the minus strand of JBDTQT010000152.1, from coordinate 2,493 downwards.
CGCGGCAAGGTCCTCTGGTTCCTGATCACCGCCCGCCCCGACCTGTTGCCGATCGACCTCAAGCGGCAGGGGAGGGCGGAGGAGCACATCCCGCTCTTCTATCCCGAGACCGTCGCCGAGTACGACGAGATCTTTCAGGTGATGAAGAGGAAGCTCGCCCTCGACTGCAAGGTGGCGAGCCTCGCGGAGGTGACGAGCGAGGCGGCGCTCAAGGGCTATTCGGGCTCCGACCTCGAAGCGGTCCTGGTGCGGTCCATCCTCGAGGCGGAGGCCGCCGGTTCGAGCGAGGTCGCGGTGGAGCACCTGCAGCGCGCCTTCGCCGACTTCATCCCGACGACCAACAACCGCGAGCGCGAGCTGCAGATCCTCGCCGCGATCCTCGAGTGCACCAGCCGCGAGCTTCTGCCAGAGCGCTTCCGCGACATCGACCGCGCCGCCGTCCAGGCGCGCCTCTCCGAGATCAAGCTCGAGCTCAAGACGCTCTGACCCTCTGGCCGGGTCTCCTGGCGCCTCAGGCGCCGGCGTCCGGCTTGTCTGGACGCGCAGGCAGGTCGGGATCGAAGGTGGAGTGCGTCGCGGCCCGGCGTCCACGCTCTTGCCGCGCTGCGCCGGCGGCAACGGTCTCAGTGCCCGGAATGCGCTCGGCCTCGGTCATTCCGCGCGTCAGCTTTTCGATGTCGAGTCGGTCGCGCTCGGCGCGCGAAGCGACCGAGCCCTGCTTTTTCACCGCATGCGCAGCCTGCGCCTTGCGCTCGTGCATCTTGTGCCAGATCCAGCGGCCGAACAGGAACAGCCCGCCGACGGCAGCGAGCTCGAGTATCCAGATATACGCCTGCATGAGAGTCTTCTTTCGCGGAGTGGACTCGCGCGGAGTACTCTCCGCACACTTGAAGTAGAGCACACTCGCCAGCAGCCCGCGCCGGCAGCTGGCGGCGAGCGGATCAGGTCGCGGATTCCTCGAGCTCGAGGCGGAAGCGGCGGCCGCGCGAGTCGGGGACCCAGCCGGCGTCGATCGCCACCGGGATCGCCTCCTGCAGCGCCTCCTCGATCTCCTCCCGGGGCGGCGTCATGGCGGCGAAGCGGCGGGCGGGAAAGTCGAGAATGAGCTCGCGGGTCTGATGGCGCTCGAACCAGATAGAGATCGAGATGCCGCGCGGAGTTCCGTCCGGCCAGGTACCGCCGCCGTGGCGCAGCTCCCACTGGTAGATCGCCTCGCCCACCGGGACGGCGTTCGCCGCCGGTTCGGGTGGCAGACGCCGCATGTGCGTGCCGCGGGAGCGCTTCACCATCGGCGCGCCTGGACGTCGTTGCTCGCTCTCGCCATGCGCCGATTCTACGGGAGATCGCCGCCTGCACCGGCCGCCGCAGTCAGGCTATGCGCTGGCGGGCGATCTCGATCGAGCAGGGCGCGTGCAAGGCGATCGCGTTCGAGACCGAGCCGAGGAGGAACCTCCCGGCTGCGCCGCGCCCGTGCGAGCCTCTGTGACGTCCACCAAATTCACAAGGAACAACGGGTCTGACATCTTCGAGTCGATGGAGCCTGAGCAGTAAATCGGTTGCTGAAGCGCCACCGTGAACGTCACCTCAATTTCCGAAGCCATGCGCGCGTGCGATTCATCGACCCGGCAGCACCAGCTCCCAGCCGATGTCGATCAGGTTGGGGTCGGCGATGCGGTTGCGGTTGGCCTCCCAGATCTCGTTCCAGCGGCGCAGGTTGCCCAGCTGGTCGCGAGCGATACCGGAGAGGGTGTCGCCGGAGCGCACCTTGTAGACGCTCTGGCCGGCGGCGACCTTGGCGACCGGCGCGGGGCCGGTGCCGCCCAGGTAGCGGCGCACGATCTGCCGGTACTCGTCGGAGGCCTTGAGGCTGCGGACGGCAGCGTTGACCATCTTCATGAGTGTTGCGGCGCCGCGGCGGACGCCGACGTTGTAGGTCGACTTCGAGAGGTTGAACTCGACGATCTCGAGGCGGCCGCCGAAATCCTTGATCTCCTCCTGGGCGTAGGGAAAGTCGTAGATGAAGCCGTCGATCTTTCCCTGATCAAGGAGGTCGAAGTAGCCGTCCTCGTACTTCTCGATCCGCGCCTGCCCGAGGTTCATTCCCTTGACTTCTTCCTCGGCGGCGGGATCGTTGAAGATCCCGATGACCTTGCCGCGCAGGTCCGAAGTGGAGTGAATGCCGCGTCCCTTCTTGACCACCAGGCAGAGGCCGTAGTCGAGGTAGGCCTCGGACCAGTCGACACCGGTGATCGAGTCGTCGGCGGTGTAGCCAGAGATGATGACGTCGGCCTTGCCGGCGATCAGACGGGCGGGTAGCTCGGAGTACTTGCCGCCGACGATCACCACGTCGTCGACGCCGATCCGCTTCGCCACCGCCTTGGCGATGGCGTAGTCGAAGCCGTCGTAGCGGTTGCCCTCCTTGAACAGCATCGGCGGCGTCCCCGGCTCCGCCGCCACGCGCAGCACCCCGGCGTCGATCACCTTCTGCAGCGA
>JBDTQT010000151.1:0-9784 GCA_039932055.1 Thermoanaerobaculia bacterium | reverse complement strand
AGTCGACCTCGACCGGAATTCGCGCCAGCTCCTCGATCAGGAACTTGCCGATGAGCGCCGCGTGCCACGAGGTGCCGCAGGCGAGGAGTTGAATACGCGCCAGCGAGCGCACGTAGTCAGGCGCCAGCTCGAGGGCGTCGAAGCCGATCTTGCCGGTCTCGAAGTCGACCCGTCCGCCGAAGGTGTCGCGCGCCGCCTGCGGCTGCTCGTGGATCTCCTTCAGCATGAAGTGCTTGTAGCCGCCCTTCTCGACCTGTTGCGGATCCCAGTTGAGGCGCGTCACCGGGCGTGTCACCTCCGCTCCGGCGCGGTCCCAGATGGTGATGCCCTGGCGGGTGAGGCGGGCGATGTCGCCGTTGTCGAGAAAGATGACGTCGCGGGTATGGGCGATGAGCGCCGCCGGATCGGAGGCGAGGTAGCTCTCGCCTTCGCCGAGACCGAGCACCAGCGGCGTCCCCTGGCGTACGGCGACGATCTCCTCACCGTCTCCGAGGGTACTCTCCGTGCCGATCAGGGCGCAGGCGTACATCCCCTCGAGCTCGCCCACCGCGCGCTTCACCGCCGCGACGAGATCCCCGGTGTAATAGGAGGAGACGAGATTGGCGATCACCTCGGTGTCGGTGTCGGTGGCGAAAGTCCAGCCGTCGGCGATCAGCCGGCGCTTGATGGCGAGGAAGTTCTCGATGATGCCGTTGTGGATGATCGCGATCCGGTTCTTCGAGTCGACGACCGGATGGGCGTTGCGCTCGGTCGGCTTGCCGTGCGTCGCCCAGCGGGTATGGGCGACGCCGTAGCTGCCGGCGAGCGGCTGCTCGCGAAGCCGTTCCACCAGACGGTCGAGCTTGCCCTCGGCGCGGCGGGTGTGGAGCCGTGCGTCAGCGACCACCGCGACGCCGGCCGAGTCGTAGCCGCGGTACTCGAGGCGCCGCAGCCCATCGATGAGCAGCGGCACGACCTCGCGGGGTCCGACATAGCCGACGATTCCGCACATCTTCAGTCGCTCGCTTTCCGCTTGCCGCGGGTGCGGCGCTCGGCCCAGCCGGGCACCGTCCGCTGCGCTGCGCGCTCGACGGCAAGGGCGCCCTCGGGCACGTCGCGGGTGATCACCGAGCCGGCGCCGGTCGTGGCGTGGGCGCCGACTTTGACCGGCGCGACCAGCATGGTGTCGCTGCCGATGAAGGCGCCGGCGCCGATCTCGGTGCGGTGTTTCGCCTCGCCGTCATAGTTGCAGGTGACCGCGCCGGCGCCGATGTTGGCGCCGTCGCCGACCTCGGCGTCGCCGACGTAGGCGAGGTGGTTGGCCTTCGCCTTCTTGCCCAGCCGGCTGTTCTTGATCTCGACGAAGTTGCCGACCCGCGCGCCGTCCGCCAGCACCGTACCCGGGCGCAGGCGAGCGAACGGTCCGACGCGGCAGCCGTTGCCGACCGTGGCGCCGTCGAGCACCGAATAGGGCTCGATGACCGAATCCTGCCCGACGGTCGAGTCGCGCATCCAGACCCCCTGGTGGAGGGTCGTGCCGGTGCCCACGCGACAGGCACCGTTGAGGGCGACGTCGGCGTGGACGACGGTATCGGGGGCGATCTCGGACTCGGGGGCGATCGCCGTGCGTTCGGGGGCGAAGAGCGTTACGCCGCCGCGCTGGAGCTCGCGCGCCTTGCGTTCGAGCAGCAGCCGGTGGACGCGCGCGAGATCGGCGCGATCGTTGACGCCGAGCGCCTCGTCGGGATCGTCGAGCTCGATGACCGCGATCCTCCTGCCGGCAGCCGCAGCGTCGCCGAGCGCGTCGGTGAGGTAGAGCTCGCCCTGGGCATTGTCCGGCTCGAGAGCGCGGAGGAAATCGAAGATCTCGGGCGCGGGCAGAGCATAGAGACCGGCATTGACGCGGCAGATCGCGAGTTCCTCGGCGGTAGCGTCGGCCACTTCTACGATGCGCTCGAGCGTGCCGTCGAGGCGAGTCAACACGCGGCCCAGCGTCCCCGGCTCGCGCAGGGTCGCCGCGGCCATCGCTCCCCAGCCGGCGGCGGCGGCTTTGGCGAGGCGGTCGAGAGTGGCGGCGCGCACCAGTGGAACGTCGCCGGACAGGACGAGCAGCAGCGCCCGGCCGGTGGCGTGCGGCGCCGCCTGCAGCAGCGCGTGACCGGTGCCGCGTTGTTCGCGTTGCTCGACCCAGGCGAGGTCGGTGTCGGGAAACGCCGCGCGTACGCTCTCTGCGCGGTGCCCGACGACGACCAGCAGCCGGTCGCAGCCGGAGAGCCGCGCGGTGGCGAGCACCCGGGCGAGCATCGGCCGGCCGGCGACTTCGTGGAGCACTTTCGGCAGCGCCGACCGCATGCGCTTGCCCTGACCGGCGGCGAGCACGACCGCGATGCGGTCCGGGTCGGAAGCGAGGTCAGGGGGCATTCGTCGGGCAGGTCGCGGCAGTCAGATGGTCAGCGGGTCGGCGGGGTCAGGAGGGATCGAGGACGAAGGCGAACTCCGCCCGGCCGAGAACGTCGGCGAAATCGGAGTCGTGGATAGCCTGCACGCGGTTCCGCGCGTTTTGCGCGACGGCCCGCGCCAGAAGCTCCGCCGCCTCCGCGACCTCCCCCTCGAGGGCCAGAATGGAGGCGGCGAGATACGCCATCCGTTCGTCACGGTGATGGCGGCCGCCGCGCCGGCAGATGGCGAGCGCATCGGCGAAATCGCCGCGGTTCTTCGCCACCAGCGCCTGAAGGTAGGGATCGTCGTCGCCCTGGTTACCGCTGCCGGCGCCCAGGCGCTGCTCGCAAAGGGCCAGATACTGACGCGCCCGCTCGCCGAGGGTCCGATCGTCGTCGGTGTCTTCCAGCAGGCGGCGGAAGAGGCCCGCGGCCTGCTTCCAGTGCTTCTGCTGCGTCGCGGCCACGGCGCGCCCGAAGAGCTCGAGCTGAGGATCGACCCGGGGTATCACGGGGCCGGCGGCAGCGCGGGCGGCGGGAGCGGGATGGCTGGCGGAGCGCTTCGGGGCGGGCATCGGAGAGCTCAGGTTGAAAAGGGTTGGTCGGATGGATCGGCTGGATCGGAGACGAGGGAAACGACTCAGCGCTTGCGCAACTCGACGAGAATCTGCTTCGCCACCGCCTTCAGGGTGTCGAAGACGCCGATGCCGGTGGTGGCCACCGCCTCGAACGTGGGCTCGCGTTTGTAGTTCAGGGTGCGGTACATGTCGGCGACGGGGGCGACCTCGGGCATGTCGCGCTTGTTGAACTGCAGCGCGTAGGGAATCGTCTGCAGGTCGAAGCCGTGCTCGTGCAGGTTGTCCTCGAGATTGCGGATCGACTCGATGTTGGCCTCCATCCGCTCGGGCTGGCTATCGGCGACGAAGACCACGCCGTCGACGCCCTTCAGGATGAGCTTGCGGCTAGCGTCGTAGAAGACCTGGCCAGGAACGGTGTAGAGGTGAAAGCGGGTGGTGAAACCGCGGATCGATCCGAGATCGAGCGGCAGAAAGTCGAAGAAGAGGGTGCGGTCGGCCTCGGTGGCGAGTGAGATCATCTTGCCCTTGGCCTCCGGCGCGGTCTTGCTGTAGATGAACTGCAGGTTGGTCGTCTTGCCGCCCAGGCCCGGGCCGTAATAGACGATCTTGCAGTTGATCTCCCGGCTGGCGTAGTTGATGAACGTCATGGCGTCTGAAGAATCGGCCCGCGGGTGTTCCGGACCTACTCGGAGAACAGCGCGTCGATGTCCTCGTCCGTGATCTCGGAGAACGGGCTCGCGTGGGTCGGGTTGGCGGCGGTCTTGGTCTGCTTCACCTGCATGTCCTCGAAAATATGGTCCAACTCCTGGCTGCCGCGCTTGACGCGTAGGCGCACCAGACCGAGCGACGAGCGGTCGTCGAAGATGACCAGCAGGATGGCGCGCTTGGCGACGATCGAGATATGGATGTGGTCGCGCTTGCCCTCGTGGAAGAGGACCGAGAACTCGCGCTCGCCGATGAGCTTGGCCAGACCGTCGGTGGCCGCGACGTTGCCGGCGGTCAGGCTCGCGAGGCTGGTGGTGTCGAACTGCTCGATCTCGCCCGCGGCGGCGATCTGCTGGCCGTTCTTGTCGATCAGGAAGATCGCCCGGGCGTTGGCCTCCTGGCGCAGTTTTTTCAACGCCCCGTCGAGGCGTTGAAACTCTTCCTGATACAAGACCAGCTCGGCTGAAGCCATCGGTTCGACTCTCCCGGGCGCTAGGCAGACAACCGCAGTGCTCTATCGCCCTCGATAAGCTCTGGATAATACGCCACTCTCGCCTAGCCCCCCAAGTTCCGCCCGAAGGGGGGCGGGCCGGTCAGTGAAGAGGCCGGCGGCGCGCAGGCGGCGCACGGAGCGGAGAGCCTCCGCCGCTCGTCGGTTGGGGTGTGGCGAGAAGCACGAAAAGCGCCGGTAAAGGGGGTTAGGATCGCTCGCAACCTTTTGCTGGTCTTCACGGTCGTTCGCGCGCCAAGGGTACCGATGCCACGAAGGTCTTTCCCCACAGCCGATGGCCACTCCAGGTGGCGGCGCGCGCTCGGCGCAACGGTCGCCGCCTGGGGTCTTTTTTTCCTTGCCGGTCTTTTCGCCCAGGGCTTGCCGCCGACGCTGCAGCCAGCGGCGATCGACCAGCTCCGCCTGCTTACCGAATGGAAGAGCAGCCGCAGCGCTGCGGAGCGCAAGATCGACTCGACGCTCCTGTTCGCGCTCGATCGCCGCGCTGGCCGGACGGCCACCGCGCTCTCGTCCATCGAGGCGCTGGCGATCCCCTCGGATGGGCGGATCGAGGTGGATATCGATCTCGTCGCGCCGGCCGACCTCGCACCGGTCGCCGAGCAGGTGAGGAGGCTCGGCGGCGCGATCCGGTTCGCTTCGCGGCGATTCCTTTCGCTGCGGGCGACGCTCGCTGTCGAAGCGGTGCGCCCGCTGGCGGAGGCAAGCGGGGTGCGGCGCATCGTCGCGGCTCGTCCGGCGTTCACTCACGGAGTCGTCTCGGAGGGCGACCGCGCCCACGGCGCCGACACGGCACGCGACCTCCACGGCCTCGACGGCAGAGGAATCAAGATCTGCGCCCTCTCGAACGGCGTCGACGAGCTGGTCTACTCGCAGGCGACCGGCGAGCTGCCGGCCGTCGAGGTCCTGCCGGGTCAGGAGGGCGGGGGAGGCGAGGGCACGGCGATGCTCGAGATCGTCCACGACCTCGCTCCGGGTGCCGCGCTCGGCTTCGCCACCGCCTTCGGCGGCGTCGCCCAGTTCGCCCAGAACATCCTCGACCTCGCCGCGAGCGGCTGCCAGGTGATCGTCGACGACGTGATCTACCTCGTCGAGTCACCGTTCCAGGACGGCGACATCGCGGCGGCGGTCGACGCGGTGAGCGCGCAGGGGGTGCTCTATCTCGCCTCGGCCGGCAACGAGGGCAATCTCGACGACGGCACCTCCGGCACCTGGCAAGGGGACTTCCTCGCCGGCGCGCCGCTGCCGGCGCTGCCGGGGCTCGAGCTGCACGACTTCGGCGCTGGCAGCTCGAATCTCCTCTTGAAGGATGCTCCGGCAGTGGTCCTCCATTGGACGGACCCGTTCGGCACTGCGGCGAACGACTACGACCTCTACGTGCTGACCGGGGATCTGGCGAACGTCGCGCGTTTTTCGAACAACACCCAGGACGGCATCGGCGGCGACGACGATCCGGTCGAGATCATCAGTTTCTTCGGCTCGGGTGCCTCGCAGGGCGAGCGTCTCGTCGTCGTCCGCGCCGCCGGAGCCGGCCGGCTGCTGAATCTCATCGCCTTTCGCGGCGAGCTCGAGCAGGCGACGAGATCGGCGCTGCGCGGGCACGCTGCCGCCGCCGCCGCCCTGGCGATCGCCGCCGCGCCGGCCGCCGCGGGCTATGCCCCGGACCAGCCTTCGGGGCCCTATCCGCTCGAGTTCGACGCCAGCCAGGCGAGCGAGACCTTCAGCGCCGACGGGCCGCGACGGATCTTCTTTTCGCCCCAGGGAGAGCTCCTGCCGGGCGCGCCGCCGGGGGACTTCTCGTCGGCCGGCGGCGTCGTGCGGGAGAAGCCCGATCTCACCGCCGCCGACGGCGTGGCGACCTCCGTCGACGGTTTTACCCGGTTCTTCGGCACCTCCGCCGCCGCGCCGCACGCGGCCGCGATCGCCGCGCTCTACTGGAGCGCTTTGCCGACGGCGGACGCCGCCACGGTGCGCGCGGCGCTTCTCGACCAGGCGCTCGACATCGAGGCTCCCGGGCCCGATCCGACGACCGGCCGGGGCCTGGTCGATCCCGGAGCGATGCTCGCCGCGGCGGCCGTCCCCCTGCGCGCCAATCTCGAGCTTGGCGCGGTGGTTCCGGTCGAAGTCGCTGGCAACGGCGACGCGGTCCTCGATCCGGGGGAGCGGTGGCGGCTCGCCGTCGAGCTGCGGAACGTCGGTGGCGCGGCGGCGCAGGCGGTTGCCGGCGGGCTTGCCACGGCGAGTCCGGCAGCCGTGATCACCTTCCCCGTCGCCGCCTGGGACGACCTCCCGGCTGGCGCAGTCAGTGCCAGTGCGGACGGTTTCGAGATTGCCCTTGCGCCCCAGTCGGCCTGCGGCACCATCGTGCCCTTCTCCATGACCGTGACCTACGACGGTGGAATCGCGCCCGAGACCTTCTCCTTTGAGCTCGTTCTCGGCGCCCCGGGCACCCCGGTTCCGTTCGTCTACGGCGGCCCGCCGGTCTTCATCGCCGACTCTCCCCAACGCGGAATGCCGGGTCCGCCGGCGCTGGCGCTGCTGCCGATCGCCGGTCTCGGCGGCCGGCTTGCCGATCTCGACCTGTCGTTCGACGGCGAGCTCTGCTCGATCGCGCAGTTCGCCACTACGGTCGGCATCCAGCATCCGTTCGTGAGCAACCTGCTGATCGAGCTCGTCGCCCCCTCGGGCCGGACCGTGCCGATGGTGCGCTTCACCGACGGCCTCGGCAATCATTTCTGCCAGACGCTGCTCGACGACGAGAGCGCCGGCCCGTCGATCCAGAGCGTCGAGACCGACGACAATCCGTTCAGCGGCACCTACCGGCCGGCGCGGCCGCTGTCGCTGTTCGACGGCGAAGATCCCGATGGGACCTGGACGCTTCGGGTCACCGACTGGAACCCGCTGGACGTCGGCTACGTCCGCGCCTTCACCCTGACCGCGACCCCCGCGGTCTGCCGCGCCTTCATCGGTACGGTCGAGATCCCGGCGGCGCGCACGACCGGTCTGGTGATTCTGGCGCTGCTCCTCGCGGCGACGGCGCTCCGCAGGCTGGTGCCGCGCCGGCCGAACGCCGGCGGCGGTGGCACTGGCGCCAGTACCCCCGGCGCTGCCGCGGGCCGCCATGCCTGAGAGCGCCGTCGACGCCGCGCGCGCGACGCGCAACGGGCGCGCGCCGCGCGAGCTCTGGCTCTGGTTGGTGCCGGTGCTGCTGGCGCTCCTGCTGCTCGGGCTCGCCGCCGGCAGCGTCGACTGGACGCCCGCGGGCTGGGCCTCCGAGCCCGGGCTCCTGCTGCTCGTCCTGGCCGCGGCGCTCGCCGGGGCGCTGCATCGCCCGTTCGGCGGCGCTTCGCTCGCCCTCGGCGCGGCCGTGGTCTACCCCGGCTTCGCGCGCTTCGGCGTCGTGCCCATCGCCGGGCTGGTGGCGCTGGCGCTGGTGGGGGCGGAGCTCTCGCGGCGCTTCATCGAAGCGCGCCGCGACTTGCCGCTGCCCGAACGCCGCAGCCTGTCGCGTCTCGCCGGCTGGGTGGCGATCGCCGTTCTCTCGGTGCTCGCGGCCGGTGCAATCTTCCTCGCCCTGCCCGACCGCTGGGCGCTTGCCGCGACGCTCTCCGGTTTCGCCTGGCTGGCGATTCCGCTCGCCTACGAGCTCGCCATCCGGCGCTCGGTGCGGCGCGAGTCGATCGTCGAGCTCCTGCTGTCGCAGGCGCCGCTGCTGTTCGATCTCGCCGGGCTCGCCCTCGGCGCGCTCGTCGTCGTCATCGCCGGACGGGCTTCCTGGGAGCTCGCCTGGGTGGTGCTGGCGGCCTTCGCCTTGCTCGCCGGCGAGGCGGCGCGCAACGGTCTCGCCGCCGCCGGCCACGTCCGCCGGCTCGACGAGGCGCACCGCCTGCGCCGCGCCGGCGCGGCGCTCGCCGCTGGCGGCGCCGGCGGCACCGGAATCCTGGGCGTCGTCGAACAGGTGCGCTCCGAGTGCGCTTCGCTGTTGCCGTTCTCCTGGTTTCAGCTCGAGCTCGAGGTCCCCGATCAGGGGCGGGCGAGCTGGTGGGCGGAGGCCGGCGGTGCGCTTGCGCCGGGCGAGCCGGCGCCGCCCCCCATGCCGCCGGCGCTTCCCGGTATCCACCGTCGCGGCACCTGGAAGGTCGTCGAACGCGCTCTGGGTGACCCGCAGCCGATCGGCTGGGTGCGGCTCTGGTTCGATCCGCGGCGCATCGACCCGCGGGCGCTCGAGTTGTTCAATGGGCTGCTGCCGCAGATGGCGGCGTCCTTGCGCGGGGCGCTCGTCGAGCGCGCGGCGAAGGTCGACCGCTTGACCGGTGCCGCCTCGCGCCGGGTCCTCGAGCAACGGCTGGAGGAGGCGTTCGCCCGCAGCCGTGAGGAGGGGAGCTCGATCGCGGTCGTGCTCTGCGACCTCGACCACTTCAAACGCATCAACGATACCCATGGCCATCCGACGGGCGACCTGGCGCTGAAGTCGGTCGCCCAGGTGCTGCTCGCGCCGGCGCGCGGCGACGACCTCTGTGCGCGCTACGGTGGTGAGGAGTTCGTGCTGCTGTTCGAGGAGACCACCGGCGAGACCGCGCTCGAGATCGCCGAGCGTCTGCGCAAGCGGGTCGAGGCACTGGTCGTCAAGGCGCCCTCGGGCGACCGCCTGGTACTGACGATGAGTGTCGGCGTCGCCGCCGCGCCCGAGCTGGCGGTCAAGAGCGCCGACGATCTCCTCCACCTCGCCGACCAGGCGCTCTACACCGCCAAACACCTCGGGCGGAACCTCTGCCTGCTCGATACCGGCCAGGGCCGCCTGCGCACCGCCGGCGGCGAGCTCGTCGAGCTCGCCGAGTCGACCGACGCCGAAAGCGACGCCGGAACCAAGGCGCCCCCCGACGCGCCGGTCTTCTTCGCCTGACCGCGTCTGCGTCCGCCGCCGTCCCTTCGCCTTTCGCCGCGGCCGGAGCCGCCTGGGCCAGTTCGTCTAGAATTTGCCCCTTGATAGCAGCTCTGCGATCGGAGGAGTCCCTTGTCAGCCAGTGAATCCCGTTGGGCCCTGATCCTCGGCGCTTCGAGCGGCTTCGGCGAAGCCGCGGCGCGCGAGTTCGCCGCCGCCGGTTACGACATCTTCGGCGTGCACTTCGATCGCCGGCAGGCGATGCCGCACGTCGAGGAGATCGTCGCCGGCATCACCGCGCTCGGTCGTAAGGCGCATTTCTTCAACGTCAACGCCGCCGACCACGACCGGCGCAAGGAGACGGTGGCCGAGATCCTGCGGCTCGCTGGCGGCCGGCCGGTTCAGGTGCTTATGCACTCGCTCGCCTTCGGCACGCTCAAGCCTTTCATCGCCGATGACGACAAAGAGGCGATCACGCCGGCGCAGATCGAGATGACGCTCGACGTCATGGCGAACTCGCTGGTCTACTGGACGCAGGACATGGTGCGCTCCGGCGCCCTCGGCGAGGGCGGCCGCATCTTCGCCATGACCTCGTCCGGCGACCACATCGTCTGGAAGGCGTACGGCGCGGTGTCGGCGGCGAAGTCGGCGCTCGAGTCGCACGTCCGTCAACTGGCGGTCGAGCTCTCGCCGC
>JBDTQT010000150.1:0-9800 GCA_039932055.1 Thermoanaerobaculia bacterium | reverse complement strand
GGGAAGTAGAGCAGCTTCGATGGAATGCCCTTGCGCTGAGCGGCGGTGAAGGTGGCGATGCCACCGGTATCGACGACGCGGTAGTCGAGGGCGCTGTGGACGACGAGGACCGGCGTCTTCCAGTTCTTCACCAGGTCGACCGGGTTGTGCTTGGCGTAGCCGGCCGGGTTCTCCCACGGCGTGCCGCCGTGCTCCCACTCGGGGAACCAGAGCTCCTCGGTGGCGTAGTAGGCGTAGCGCTCGTCGAGGTTGCCGTCGTGCGAGACCAGGCACTTGAAGCGGTCCGGCCAGGCGCCGGCGATCCAGTTGACCATGTAGCCGCCGTAGGAGGCGCCGAGGGCGCCGACTCGCGTGCCGTCCATCCACGGATAGGCCTTGAGCGCCGCGTCGAGACCCTTCTGCAGATCCTCGAGCGGCTTGCCGCCCCAGTCGCCACGGATCGCATCGGTGAACGCCTGGCCGTAGCCGGTCGAGCCGTGGAAGTCGACCATCACCACCGCATAGCCTCGCCCGGCGTAGGTCTGGGGATTCCAGCGGTAGTGGAAGTCGTTGCCGAACGAGCCCTGCGGCCCGCCGTGGATGAGGAATGCGACCGGATACTTCTTCGCCGGATCGAAGTCCACCGGCTTCACGATGTACGAGAAGACCATGTCGCCGCCGGCGCCGCGGAAGCTCATCTGCTCCGGCTCACCCAGCCTCACCGCCGCCAGGCGCTCATCGTTGATCCGGGTGATCCGCTTCTCGTCCGAGCCGTCGGCGTTCGCGGTCCAGAGCTCGGCCGGCGACTTCAGGTGGTTCTTGCTGTAGAGCAGCCGACCGCCCTCGACCCAGCCGATCGAGCCGTTCGTCCCTGACCCGATCACGGCGCGCGCAGCTCCCGTCGCCGCGTCGATGGCGAAAATCGCCTTCTGGCCGACGTCCTGCGCCGCGACATAGATCGTCTTGCCATCGGCCGACCAGACGATCTCTTCCGGCGAGCGGTCCCAGCCCTGCGTGAGCTCGCGATCGGCGCCATCGATCCCCTCACGCACCACCAGCACGAAGCGGTCGGCCTCGAAACCCGGGCGCGCCATCTTCATGTAGACCATTCGCTGGCCGTCGGGGGAGAAGCTCGGCTGCGTGTCCCAGGCCGGGTTGGTCGTCAGCTTGCGCGGCGCCGCGGAACCGTCGACCGGCGAATAGAACAGATCGAAGTTCGTCGACCAGGCCTCGGACCTGCCGACGTTGCGCGCCGAATAGACCATCCCCTTGCCGTCGGGGGTGAAGGTGAACTCCTCCGATCCGCCAAACGGCTTCGACGGTGCATCGGCATCGAAGCCCGGCATGATGTCGATCGCCGCTCCGCCGGCTACCGGCATCACGAACAGGTGATTGCGGCGGCCGTCCAGCCAGGTGTCCCAGTGGCGGATGAAGAGGGAGTCGTAGATCTTTCCCGAAGCCTTGCGGGCGTCGTTCTCATCGAGCCGCTTCTTCGTGCATTCGAGATTGGCGCCGCAGGCCGGGAAAACCTCGAGGCTGAAGCCCAGGAGCTTGCCGTCCGGCGAGAGCTCGAGGTTCGAAACGTCCACCGGCAGATCGGTCACCTGCACCGCTTCGCCGCCGTCGAGCGCCAGCCGGAAGACCTGCGACGAGCCGGAGCGCGTCGACAGGAAATAGATCGCGCGCCCGTCGGCCGACCAGCGGCCATTGATGTCGCCCGACTTGTGGGTGGTGATCTGGCGCAGACCGCTGCCGTCGGTGCCCACCAGCCAGAGGTCGTTGCGGCCGGCGTTGGCGTCGAGATCGGTGGTGCGCAGGGTGAAGAGCACCTGCTTGCCGTCCAGCGAGACCTGCGGATCGGATATCCGCTGCATCGCCAGCAGGTCGTGCACGGTGAACGGATGCGGCTCAGCCGCTGCGGCAGTGGCCGCAGCAGCTGATGCCAGCGCGGTCACAAAAACCAAAGCAAAAAGACCGGTAAGGGAAAATAGTGATCGTCTGACGCTCTCGGGTCTCATGGGAAAGCCTCCAAACTGGGCTATGCCGACGGAAAGGGGTCGGATGCAGACGGGCGATGGCGCCCGCTTCACGATCGTACCGCAGCCCTCGAGTTCCTCTCAGGAGGCGGTCCTTGGCGCAGCAACAACCTCGGCCGCCGCGCCCTCGCCACCGCCGCAACGAATCTCAACTCCCTTTACCAGCAGGTTTTCGCGGCCCGCCGGTCGAGCGCTTCGCGGCGACCCAGCTTGAACAGGCATTTCTTTTTCCGCTCGCTGGATAGAATGCCCGGCCATGGCCAGCGAAACGAACGCAGCGAGCGGCCGGAACCCGGCCCTCACACCCCGCCCGACGACGATCGTCGAGGCGCCGCGCCTGGCGGCGCGGCTCGGGGTCGACCTCTTCCTCGCCGTCGAGACCTTTCAGCAGACCGGCAGCTTCAAGTTCCGCGCCGCCGCCAACGTCGCCGCGAACGATCCCAACCAGACCCTCATCGCCGCCTCCTCCGGCAACTTCGGCCAGGCGCTGGCCCGCGCCGCCCAGCTCGCCGGCAAGCGGGCGATCATCGTCATGCCCGCCACCTCGGCCCGGGTGAAGGTCGACGCCGTGCTGGGCTTCGGTGGCGAGGTCGTGTTCGTCGATACCCAGAAGGAGAGCCGCGCCGCGAAGGTGGCCGAGGTCTTCGCCGCTCACCCCGATGCCTATGTCGGCAGCGCCTTCGACGACCCGTTCGTCATCGCCGGCAACGCGACTCTCGCACTTGAGCTCGCTGCGCTCGCGCGGGCCGGCCGGCCGTTCGACGACGTCATTGTGCCGCTGGGCGGTGGCGGGCTCACCGCCGGCATGGTCTCGGGGCTTTGCGAGGCCGGCTACGAAGCCGCCGTCTGGGGCGCCGAGCCACTGCTCGCCAACGACGGCGCGCAGTCGCTGCGCGCCGGCCACATCGTCAAGTCCGAGAAGGAGGGGGCGACGATCGCCGACGGCGCTCGCACCCTGGCGCTCGGCACCCACAACTGGGCGATCCTGAAGGACGGGCTCGCCGGCATCGTCGAGGTCGGCGAAGCCGACATCCGCGAGGCCGTTCGGCTCCTCTCGGCGCTCGCCAACGTCAAGGCCGAGCCGACCGGCGCCCTCGCCACCGGCGCCGTTCTGACCGCGCCGGAACGCTTCCGCGGCCGGCGCGTCTGTTGCGTGGTCTCGGGCGGCAACGTCGACCCGCAGGTTTACCTCGACATTCTTTCCGGAGCGATCCCGTGACCCAAACCTCGACGCAGACGCGCCCGAGCCCATTCCGGCCCTCCCTCAGCTGGCTCCTCGTCTTCGTGCCGGTGGTACTGGGGCTCGAGCTCAGCCACTCGCAGTCGCACGTCGCGATCTTCATCTGCTCGTGTCTGGCGATCATCCCGCTCGCCGGCTGGCTCGGTACCGCCACCGAGCATCTCGCCGAAAAGACCGGCGAAGGCATCGGCGGACTCCTGAACGCCACCTTCGGCAACGCCGCCGAGCTGATCATCGCCCTGATGGCGCTACGCCTTGGTCTTTACGACATCGTCAAGGCGTCGCTCACCGGCTCGATCCTCGGCAACATTCTGCTCGTCCTCGGCGCCTCCTGCCTCGCCGGCGGACTCAAGCACAAGGACCTCAAGTTCAACGCCGCCGGCGCGCGCATGATGTCGACGATGCTCACCCTGGCGGCGATCGCGCTCGTCCTGCCGGCGGCATTCCACTACCTGGTGCATCCGTTGGCGAGCATCGAGCGCAACCTGTCGCTCGAAATCTCGGTCGTCCTCATCGTCTGCTACGCCCTGTCGCTGCTCTTCTCGCTGCACACCCACAAGCAGCTCTTCATCGGCGCCGCCGCCGAGGCCGCCCATGTCAAGGACGCCGCGCACGGCAAGTGGTCGATGGGCAAGTCGATCGGCGTGCTCACGGTCGCCACCGGCCTCATCGCCTGGGTCTCGGAGATCCTGGTCGGGTCGATCGCCGAAGCGGCGCGCTCGTTCGGCATGACCAGTATCTTCGTCGGCGTGATCGTGGTGGCGATCATCGGCAACGCCGCCGAGCACTCGACGTCGATCCTCATGGCGCGCAAGAACCGGATGGATCTGGCGCTCGGCATCGCCATCGGCTCGAGCATCCAGGTCGCCCTCTTCGTCGCCCCGGTGCTGGTCTTCGCGAGCTACTGGCTGGGACCGACGCCGATGGACCTCGTCTTCTCGCCCGCCGAGGTGCTCGGTGTGGTCATCGCGGTGGCGATCACCGGCCAGATCGCCAGCGACGGCGAGAGTCACTGGCTCGAAGGAGTGCAGCTCCTCGCGGTCTACCTGATTCTGGCGCTGATCTTCTTCTTCTTGCCCGAGCACCTACCGCTCGTGCCGGCCGCGTTGGCTCCCTGAGGCGCGGCGGACTCACCACCAGCAGCCATCTTGAAGCGAGAACATGGAATGGAACTCGGGCGAACACAGCATTGCGGTCATGCCTGAACGGACGCTCGCCCGCAACCGCTGGTTCCTCGTCGCGGCGGCGGTGCTCTTTTCGACCGGCGGTGCGGCGATCAAGGGGACGGCGCTCACCGCCTACCAGGTTGCCGGCTTCCGCTCGGCGGTGGCAGCGCTGGCGCTGGTGCTCCTGCTCCCGACGGCGCGCAAGGGCTTCGGCTGGGACCTCTTGCCGGCGGCCTTTGCCTGTGCTGGAACTCTCGTCTGCTTCGTGCTCGCCACTAAACTCACGACCTCGGCGGCGGCGATCTTCCTGCAATCCACGGCGCCGATCTGGATCCTGCTGCTCGCGCCGCTCCTGCTCCAGGAGCCGATCCGGCTCGCCGACCTGCCCGCGGTCGGCCTCGCGACGGTCGGCCTCGCCCTGGTCTTCCTCGGCTCGCGCGACCCGGCTGCGACGGCGCCGCGGCCGGAGCTCGGCAACCTGTTCGCGCTCGCCTCGGGCCTGTTCTATGCCCTGATGATGATCACGATGCGGCGCCTGTCCCGCGACGCGCCGGCGGGCAAAGACCGCTCGCTGGCGGCGACGGTGCTCGGCAACGGCATCGCTTTCGTCGTCACTCTGCCGCTCGCGCTGCCGCTCGGGACGGTTCGTGCCAGCGACGTCGGGGTGATCCTCTACCTCGGTGTCTTCCAGGTCGGCCTCGCCTACTGGTTCTTCGCTCGCGGGTTGCAGCGTCTCCCGGCGCTCGAGGTCTCGCTGCTCGTGCTGCTCGAGCCGGTGCTCAACCCGGTGTGGACCTGGCTTTTGACCGGTGAGCGCCCGGGCACGCTCGCCTCCCTGGGGGGAGCGATCATGATCGCGGCCCTGGCGATGCGCGTGTTCCTGCGCCGTGAATCGCCGCCGCTACCGATTCCCGACTGAGGAACCCCGCAAACTCGGCGACCGCGGCGAACCTCAGAGCGAAATCGAACCCTTGCGGAACTCCGAACGCGCCAGCCGGGCGTTGAGCAGAACCGGATATCCCGCCCGGGCCCAGACCCGCGCCTGCGCGAAGGCGGGGGTGATCTCGTCCGGATGGTGAATCGCCAGCCCCTTGCCACCCAGCGCCTCCGCCGCCAACTCATAGTCGGTCGACGCGAGCACGGTGCCGACGTCGTCGCCCAGCACCGCGATCTGGTCGCGCGCAATCTGCGCCCACGAGGCGTCATTGCCGACGAGAGCGATGACCGGAATGCCATGACGCACGAAGGTGTCGAACTCCATCAGACTGTAGGCGACCGAGCCGTCACCATAGAGAATCCAGACCTCGGAATCGGGCCGCGCGACCTTGGCGCCGAGCGCGAAGCCGCCGCCGACACCGAGCGTACCGAAGACCCCCGGGTCGAGCCAGCCGAACGGCGAGCGCGCACGCACGATGTAGGAAGCGGTGCCGACGAAGTCGCCGCCGTCGGCGACCAGCACCGCCTCCTCACCGAGAAACTCGTCGAGGTCGCGCAGCAGGCGAAGCGGATTGAGGCCATCGGCCGGCGTTTCAGCGACACCCGCGGAGATCTCGACCTCGCGCTCGCCGTCACGCCCGGCAAGCCGCTCGCCCCACTCGCGCCAACGTGCGTGCAGACCGGCGGCGACCTCTGACAACTCGACCAGGAAGAGCGCCGGATCGGCCACGACGCCGATCTTCGGCCGGCGGTTCTTCTCGAGGTCCAGGGCGCTGCGGTTGGCGGCGACCAGCGTCGCGTCGCGCCGCACGTGGCGGCCGTAGTCGAGCCTGAAGTCCGACGGCACGCCGAGCAGGACGACGCAGTCCGCCTCGCGCAGCGCCTCGCGCCGCTTGTGCCGCCGCAGGAGTGGGTGATCCGCGCCCAGCAGCCCGCGCGCCATGCCGGAAAGGTAGACCGGCACGCCGAGCTGCTCGAGCGCCGTGCGCAGGGCATCGGCCGGCGCCGCATGCAGCATGGCCTGCGAACCGACGAGCACCAGCGGCCGGTTGGCGCGGCCGAGCGCCCGCGCTGCCCGGCGCACCGCCCGCGACGAAGGCGCAAGGGCCGACCGGCGCACCGCGACCCCGGCCGGATCCACTCGATCCACGGCAGCTCCGGACCCACTCCCTTTACTGAAAGCCTTTCGCAGGTGGTTCTCGAGATAAAGCCGCTCGAGCCTCTTCGCAAGAGAAGGCGGTTTCTCGCCAGGCTTCGGCTCGACCCCGTACCACTCGCGCGTCGTCGCTTCCGGGTAGAGCAGATCGACCGGGCATTCGAGAAAGACCGGTCCCGGCACTCCGTCCTGGGCCATGGCAAAGGCGGTCTCGAGCAGCGGTACAAGCTCGCGCACCCGCTTCGCACTCCCCTGCCACTTGACGTGCGGCGCCATCAGCGCCTGCTGGTCGATGTCCTGCAGCGACCCGCGTCCCTTGAGCACGGTCGCCGTCGCGCCGCCGAGGATGACCACCGGCGACTGCGCCATCTGGGCGTTCTTGACCGCGGTGATCGTGTTGGTGAGCCCCGGACCGGCAGTGACCGCGGCGACGCCGGGAATGCCCGTGAGGCGCGCGGTGGCGTCGGCGGCGAATACCGCGTCGGCCTCGTGCCGGGTGTCGACGACGCGGATGCCCAATGCCTTGGCGCCGACGAGAATCGGCGAGATATGGCCGCCGCAGAGGGTGAACAGCGTCCGGACACCGTGCCGGTGCAACACCTCCGCGATGAGATCTCCGCCGTGGCCCATGCCGGGAAGACTCGCACACGCCCCCGCAACCAGCAACCCGCAACCCGCAACCCGCAGAAGCTCCCATGAAAAGAGAAAGACTCGCTGGCGGGCTCCGGCACTCGGGAATTCGAGGTAGGCGACAAGCTTCAATAGGAGCCAACCTCGAATTCCCGAGTGCCGGAGACCGCCAACCACCGACGCAAGGCGGGCGAGCCTGCGACGGACGCCGAGGTCGGCGAGGCACTTGCTCGGGGTCCTGTCTGGCCCGCTTCCCATGGGTGCTCGCGCTGAAGAAGCGCGCTCCGCGCCCATGGGAGCCCTCGGTCCAGCCACCCCTCGTCGGTACGCTTGAGAGAGAAGCTAGGGCGGCTGGTAGAGTCACGAGCGAGCCGATCGCCTTCCCTTCAATGGAGCTTTTCTTGAATTCCGCCGAGTCCGCGAACGTGAATCCTGAGAAGCTGATGCCGATGGCCGACGCCATCGCGCGCTTCGTCGCCGACGGCGCCGAGGTGGTTATCGAGGGCTTCACGCATCTGATCTCATTCGCGGCCGCGCACGAGATCATCCGTCAACGCAAGCGCGACCTGACCCTCTGCCGGCTCACTCCCGACCTCGTCTACGAGCAGATGATCGCCGCCGGCTGCGCCAGCAAGCTGGTCTTCTCGTGGGCCGGAAACCCCGGGGCGGGACCGCTCTACGCGCTGCGCCGGGCGGTGGAACAAGGGCTCCCCCATCCGCTCGAGCTCGAGGAGTACTCGCACTTCGGCATGGTGGCGCGCTTCCAGGCCGGCGCCGCACACCTCCCCTTCTTGCCTCTGCGTACCTTCACCGGCAGTGACCTGCCACGGGTCAACGAGCGCATCCGCGAAATCGCCTGCCCCTACACCGGCGAGCGCCTGGCGACGGTACCGGCGCTCAACCCCGACGTCGCCATCATCCACGTGCAGCGCGCCGACACCTCCGGCAACTGCCAGGTCTGGGGCCTGCTCGGAGTGCAGAAGGAGGCGGCGTTCGCGGCCTCGAAGGTGATCATCGTCGCCGAGGAGATCGTCGACGAGGCGGTCATCCGCGCTGATCCCAACCGCACGCTCCTCCCCGGCTTCATCGTCTCCGCCGTCGTGCACGAGCCGTGGGGCTGCCACCCCTCGTTCGCACAGGGCTACTACGACCGCGACAACGACTTTTACGTCGCCTGGCGCGAGATCTCGCAGGACGCGGCGAAGCTCGCCGCCTGGCTCGACGAATGGGTCTACGGGGTCGCAAACCGCGCCGAATACGTGCGCAAAATGGGCGACGCGTTGACCCGGCTCACCGCGCGGCAGCAGATGTCGTCGGGGGTCAACTATGGCTACTGATCCGGGATACTCGCCGTCCGAGCTCATGGTCTCGGCGGCGGCGCGCGAGTTGCGCGACGGCGAGGTGGTCTTCGTCGGCATCGGCCTGCCGAATCTCGCCTGCAATCTCGCCCGCCGCCTGCACGCCCCGAATCTGGTGTTGATCTACGAGTCAGGTGCGGTCGGCGCGGTCCCCGAGCGCATTCCGGTGTCGATCGGCGACCCGGCCCTGGTCACCAACTCGATCGCCGTGGCGTCGATGTCGGAGATCTTCTACAACTATCTGCAGGGCGGCAAGATCGACGTCGGCTTTCTCCAGGGAGCGCAGATCGACCGCTTCGGCAACCTCAACACGACGGTGATCGGCGACTACGCCCACCCCAAGGTCCGCCTCCCCGGCAGCGGCGGCGCCTGCGAGATCGCGATCCACGCCAAACGCGTCCTGTGCATCGCCGCGCAGTCGAAGAAGAGCTTCCCGGCAAAGATCGACTTCGTGACCAGCCCCGGACACCTCACCGGCGGCGACCACCGGCAACGGCTCGGCATGCGCGGCGCCGGCCCCCAGCGCGTCATCACCGACCTCGCCCTCTACGACTTCGGCACGGGTGAGACCGCCGGCGAGATGCGCGTCACGAGCCTGCACCCCGGCGTCACCCTCGACAAGGTGCGCGAGAATCTAGGTTGGGAGCCCAGAGTCGCCGCCGAGCTCGCCACCACCTCCGCCCCCACCCGCGAAGAACTCCGTCTGCTGCGCGACGAGCTCGATCCGGGCGGACTCTACCTGTAGACCCGGCTACGAATCAGTCGCCCGGGCGGAGTTTGTCGGCGGCCTTGTCGACCAGATCGGCGGCCTTCTCTCGCGCCACGGCAGCGCCTCCGCTGACTTCGTCCGCGGCCCGATGGCCAAGATCCCTGGCTTTCTCGAAACCGTGCTTTGCCGCCTCCTGGGCTTTCGCAGCGCCCTCCTTGGCGGACTCATTCGCCGCCTCGGCGGCATCGCCAGCCAGATCTTTCGCCCGATCCCAAAGACCCTTCGTAGATTCGCTCATAGTTTTTCTCCTTGACTTCTTCGAGGACTACCGGGAAGAAGCCTATTGCGAATTCGAAGGCCAGGAGATCGACCTCGCCTTCACGGTTCCGGTGTCCTTTCGGGAAACCAGTTCTCGACCGCGAGCCCGGGGACGTTCGCGAAGTGCCGAACGTTCCGCGTGACCAACACGAGGTCGAAGACGAGGGCCGTGGCGGCGATGAAGAGATCCGGCTTGTCGATGCGGCGGCCGGCGCGGGTGAGTCGTGCATCGAGCTCGCCGGCGGCGAGACTCGCCTCCTCGCCGATCGGCA
>JBDTQT010000149.1:0-9903 GCA_039932055.1 Thermoanaerobaculia bacterium | reverse complement strand
ACATCCTTAAAGCTACCGCGTGGGTAGCCCCAAAGGAGGCCTGCATGAGCTTCAAATCGCTCCAGCGGACAAACGGGCTGCGCCAGTTCGCCGCTGAGCTCATGATCCGTTAGGCGGCACTCCGGCCGTTCTTCTATACTTTTCAAGTGAAGGTCCGAGAACTCATCCGGCTACTTGAGAAGGACGGATGGGCGCTGGTGCGAACCAAGGGAAGTCACCGGCAGTTTCATCATTCTTCGAAGCGCGGAACGGTTACCGTTTCTGGAGGTCTGGGCGTGGATGTCCCGAGGGGGACGCTACGTAGCGCCTTGAAGCAGGCCGGCTTCATCGACGAAAAGGAGTAAGCAGATGCAATACCTCGTCGTGATTGAGAAGGGCGATTCTAGTTTTGGAGCCTACGTCCCAGATCTCCCAGGTTGTATTGCCGCAGCAGAAACCGAGGACGAAGTCCGGACCCTCATCCAAGAAGCAATTGAGTTTCACATCGGAGGGTTGAGAGACGATGGTGAACCAGTGCCTGTTCCGTCCTCGTCAAGCACTCTCGTTGAAGTGGGCGCCGCCTAACTCCTATCAGGCCTCCGTCTGTTAAGACCCGCAGTTTTCCGTGACGAGCGTTCGAGCTCGTCGCGTCCGGTTGGACGTTCTCGCTTTCCATCGTCGCTAACTTGGCTTCGCGGTTCGGCGTTCAGCGACGTCGCGTCGCTGCACCCAACACCTATCGAGGCTCTTCGCGCGCCGTGAGGCGCGTGGCCGCGGCGCTTTTCCGCGGCGTCCCAGAAGCTCATCTGTACCCTGGTCTCACCGCCGAGATCGACGAGTTCTTCGTCTTGCCATCGCTGCGGGCGCCGGGCATCGGCGTTCGACTTCTCGGCGTGGCCGAGGCTGAGTTCGCGCAAATCGGGTGCACCAACGTTTCGCTCCAGCTCGCACGGGGCAACGACTTGGCACGAGCTTCTTTGTCGCCGCTATGCGTATAACGAAAGGTCGCGATATGAGCTTCTCGACAAGGTGCTGCATGACGACTGATAGCCGGTTGCAGCCGACGGCGTTCCGCCGCAGCTGAACCGGAGCGTTATCCGCCGATGATCTCGTTGAGTCCCTCGAGAACCCGGGCAAGCTCCTCTGGCGAGAGTCTCCCGAGTCGCTTTCCAAGGCGTTCGGTCGAGAGCGTCCTGATCTGGCCCATCTTCACCCATGAACGCTTTGGAAGTCGCACGGAGCGAAGCTCCAGCGTCAACGGAAATCCGGCATTCGGCTCGGCTGAAGTCATTGCCAGCGCAATCACCGTTCCCGAGCGTTGGTTGAAGACGTCCTCGCTAATCACCAGCACAGGACGAAAGCCAGCTTGCTCGTGGCCCCGAGTTGGGTCGAGATCTGCCCAGACGACGTCTCCCCTCAGTACGCGGGCCACGCCTGCTCAGAACCCAGCCAGCTTTCTGCTTCAGCCTGTTCATTCTCTGGATTCAGCTTCGCGCACTCTGCTGCGAGTCGTGTGCGCCTCAACCGCGCCAGCTTGTCGTGCACGGCTTCCTGAATCAACTGGCTGCGGCTCGCTGCGACGCCGCGAGTCACGAGCTCGTCGAGTTCTTCGAGGTCGCTTGGATCAATCGAGATCGCGATCTTGGCGGCGGGCATGTTTTGATAGTATCACCAATGGTCGTACCGCAGGCAAGAGTGCTTCGGCGGCTGACCATTCGTTGCACCGGACGCGCCCGCTGCGCCGCGACTCGCTTCGCGCGGTGAAGTTGGTGGGGCGCGCCGGTGAACTCATGATCCGCCGGCCCGAATGCTCGACACGGGCGTGTGGCCCCTTTCACTGACGCTGGCCTCTTTTCGCGGCAGGCTACGCGTTACCGATATGAAGAAGAAACTGTGGTTGGCCCTGGGTTGGGCCGTGGGCATTTCGGGTCTCGCGCTCTCCGCGCGGGCCGACGTCGGCCTCTCGCTCGCCTACGTCGACATGGGCGGGCAGCCCTACGTGCGCTTCAAGGCGTTTGTCGATCAGGCCGTCGCAGGGAACCCCGGCTACGCCTTCTCGGCGACCGACGCGGCCTACATGTACAAACTCACGGGTCAGGCGCAGTACTCGACCCTCGCCATCGAGTGGGTCGAGGATCAGGTGACCGCCGCCGAGGCCGAGATCGCCCTCGGCAATCGGCCGGCGATCTCCAATGACTCCTACCTCGACGTCGGCCCGATGCTGCGCGACGTCGCGCTGGTCTACGACTGGTGCTACCCGCTCCTCACGCCGACGCAGCGCACGCGCTGGGCGGCCTACGCCGACCAGGCGGTGTGGAACGTCTGGAACTTCAACAGCGCGAGCTGGGGCGGCAACCCGTTCCCGTGGTCGGGCTGGTCGGTCGACAACCCGGGAAACAACTACCACTACAGCTTCCTGCAGGCGACGATGTACTGGGCGTTCGCCGCCGACCGCCAGAGCTGGATCGACTTTCTGGCGAACGTGAAGCTGCCGGCGGTGGTCGCCTACTATCAGGGGATCCCCGGCGGCGGCAGCCGCGAGGGAACCGGCTATGGCGTCGCGCTCGGACGGCTCTTCGAGCTCTACCGGTTGTGGCGGGACTCGACCCCGACCTACGTCGATCTCGGCGCGCAGTCGACCCACCTCGCCGACACCCTCGACTACTGGATCCACGCCACCGTGCCGACGCTCGACCGCTACGCGCCGGTGGGCGACCTGTCGCGCGAATCGTACCCCTGGCTCTACGACTACCACCGCCACCTCGTGCTCGAGGCGCGCACCCTGGCGGCGCCCGCATCGGCGGTCACCGCGCGCGCCAGTTGGTGGCTGCACCACATCGCGGTCGACGAGATGATGAGCGGCTTCAACTTCCGCGACGACCTGCTGCCGGCCGGAGCGACCCAGACCCAGCCCACCGCGCTCTTCCACCATGCGACGGGAGCCGGCGTTCTCTTCGCCCGCCGCAGCTGGACGACCGACGCGCTCTGGCTGTCGTTCGTCGCCGGTCCCTACGTCGAGTCGCACGCCCATCAGGATCAGGGGGCGTTCAACCTCTTCCGCGACGACTGGCTGGCGGTGACCGAGAACATCTTCACCCACAGCGGCATCCAGCAGGGGACCGACGTCCACAACACGCTGCGTTTCATCAACGACGCGACGACGATTCCGCAGAACGAGAGCACCTCGACGATGACGGTGAACGACGCGGCGGGTGTCCTGCACGTCGTCGCCGACCTGACGCCGGCCTACTCGAGCTCGGGGGTCGTGAACAGCTGGCAGCGCACCCTCGACCTCGATGCCCTGGGCCTTACGGTGCATGACAACTGGAGCGCCGCCGGTGGCGTCACGGCGGTCTTTCAGGTCAACACGCCAACACTGCCGATCGTCTCGGGCGGCGTGGTGACCGCCGGCGCGCTGCGCATCCGGCCGATCACGCCGGCGGCGCCGACGATCTCGATCGTCAACTGGCACGCTATCGACGCAACCGAGTTCAACTCGGGCTACAAGGTCGAGCTGCGCGGCGGAACGGGGACCTATCTGGTCCGCCTCGAGCTTCTCGACGGCCTGTTCGCCGACGGCTTCGAGAGCGGCAATACCGCCGCTTGGGCGCCATAGGCCGGCGGCGCACGGCTACTTGCCGCGGCCGCCGAAGAGCGCCGGCACGAGGGTGAAATCGGCCGCCACCGCGATGACGATGGCGATGGCCGAGAGCAGGCCGAAGTGCGCCGTGGGAGCGAAGCCGGAGAGCGCGCAGACGCCAAAACCGAGCGCCAGAATGACCCCGGTGAGCAGGTAGGCCGGAGCCGTTTTCTCCATCCGGTCGGCGACCGCAGCGCGCGCGCCGAGCGCGGCGGAGAGCGTCCGGTAGTGCGCCAGGGTGTGGATCGTGTTGTCGACCACCAGGCCGAGGGTGATCGAGGCGACCATCACCGTCGCGATGTCGAGCGGCACCCCGAACCAGCCCATGCCACCGAGGATCACCAGCACCGGCCACAGGTTCGGCAGCAGGGCGTAGAGCGTCCCCTTCACCTCGCGCAACAGAACGTAGAAGGTAATCGCCAGCACCGGCAGCGTGAGCAGCAGCGACAGGGCGAGGGTCGAGATCAGATAGCGCTGCATGGCGAGGAGCAGCGGATATTGCCCGGTGACCTCGATGGTCGCGTCGGGGAGCGCGGCGCGCGCCAGGGCCAGGGTCTCGTCGACCAGTGGGTCGACGGTGCCGTAGCCGGCGGTCGGCACGAAGAGCGTGATCCGCGTCTGGCTGCCGTCGACGGTGAGCAGCCGCGCCAGTGCTCGCCCGCCCACCGCGTCGGCGAAGACCAGCGGCACGAGGCGGGCGCGCAGCTCCGCCTCCGGAAAGACTTGCTGCAGCGGCGAGCGCCCGGCGACATCGTCGAGCAGGTCGCTGGCCGTCACCACCGCAAGCAGGCCGGGAATGCGGCGCAGCTCGCCGGCAAGACGGGCGAGCTCGGCCAGACGCCGCTCACCGAGGAAGCCGCCCGCCGCGGACGGCTCCGAGCGCTCGGGCGTCTCGGCAGCGACCGCCACGAGCTCGACGGCGGAGAGCCCGATGCCGGCCCGTTCGACCGCCTCGATCTGCGCCCTCGCCGGATGCTCGGGGGCGAGATAGTGCAAAACATTGCTGCCGACCGCGAGGCGCGGCAGGCCGCAGGCAGCGACGATCGCCAGACCGGCGTAGATCGCCAGCACCAGGCCGCGATGGTCGGCCGCGAGCTCGGTGACGCGCCGGCCGAGTCGCTGCATGCGGACCTCGAAAGCGCGCTCGGGGAGCGCCGCTCGACGCCCCATTGTTCGCGACAGCAGACAGGGCAGGAGAGTGAACGCCGCCAGCCCGGCGAAGGCAAGGCCGAGCCCCGCCCACACTCCGAGCGTGCGGATCGGTGCGACCGGCGTCACTGCGAGCGAAGCGAAGCCGGCGAGAGTCGAAACCGTCGTCCACAGGAGCGCCCGCCCCTTGTCGCGATAGGTGGCCAGAGTGGCCACCGTCGCGGCGCTCGCTGCCGTCGCGCTCGCCAGCGCCGCGGCCGTCTCTCTCCCGCCGCTCTCCGGATCGGCTTCGATGTCGCGGCAGCGCAGCATCAGGTGCACGGCCGAGGCGAGGGTGATGACGAACAGGATCGGCGGCAGAATGGCGACCACCAGATTGAAGCGGATACCGGCATAGCCCATCGCCCCGAGAACGACGATCTCGACGACGGCGACGAAGGCGAGCGGCACCGCGACCGCGCCGACCTCGCGAAAGGTCAACGTCAGGAGCAGCGCCGCCAGCGCGAGGAGCAGCGGGAAGTAGAAGTCACCGATTTCGCGCGCCGACTCGTTGAGCGCGCGCTCGAGCGTCGCCGGGCCGACGACGAAGGCGGCGACACCCGGGGGCGCCGCGGCGCAGCGCGCCTCGAGCGCCGCGAGCACCGCCGCGCGCTGACCTCCCGAGCCGGGACCCGAGTCGGCGCCGGCGGCGAACTCGACGAGGAAGGTGACCTCGGCGCCCGACTCGCTGACGAAGCCGGCGGCGCGGTCGAGGCGATTGGCGAGCAGCCGGGCGCGAAACGCCGGCGGATCGGCGGGCGGAAACGAGTCCAGCTCGCTGCGGTGGTGACCGACCGGCCCGCTGACGCCACGGACGCCGGCGAGCGCCGCAGCGTCGCTTTCGAACCGGCCGAGGAAGTCGAGGCCGGCGGCGGTGAACAGCCCCTCGCCGGAGAGGACGACACGCGCCCCGTAGCCGGCGCCGAAGCGCTCGACGAGATCGGCGTAGCGCGCGACGTCGGCCGAGCCCGCGAGGTAGAAGACCTCCGGCGAATTGTCGCCCTCGAGGCGCGCCAGCCCCGGCAGAAGGGCGACGACGAGCAGCACGAAGAGCGCCTCCACGCTCCGGCGCCGGCGCAAGACCGCCCTGACCAGGGCGGTCATGGGAATGTTGCCCTGACCAGGGCGGTCATGCGACCGCTGCCCTGACAAGGGCGGTCATGCGACCGCCACCGGCCAGACGAGACGCCCGCAGAGCCGCAGCGCGCGCCAGGCGCGCAGTTCGATCAATGGACGGCGATCGCCGAGGAGACCGAGGAAGTTGCCGAAGAGCGCCGGATCGGCGGCCAGGGCGGCGACCAGCCGGCGTCGCAGCCAGGGCCGCCGGGCGGCGACGAGAAGCAGCCGGGTGAGACCGTTGGGCAGCGCCGCAAGCCGCGCGAGACGCCGGGCGTAGAGCGCCAGATCACCCGCGGCGAGCGCCTCGCCGAGCGCCAGCGCCCCCTCGAAGCCGAGCGTGAGACCCTCGCCGGTGAGCGCGTCGACGTAGCCCGCGGCGTCTCCGACCAGAGCGATCCGCCGCTCTCCGGCGACCGCGCCGCGCGTCGGCTGCAACAGCGGCCCGGCGCCGTGGCCGCGGCCGAGCAGCGTGCCGGCGGCGAGCCGCTGCGCGAGATCGGCCGGAAAGCGCGTCGTCAGAAGATCGTCGAAACTCCCCTTGCCGCCGCTCCACAGGAGTGCGACACCGACCTCGTCGGCTGCCAGCGGCGTGACGTAGGCCTCGGCGCCGTCACCAAAGGTCACCTCGACGCGCTCTGACCAGGGGGCGAGGCGCAGGTGGCGCGAGACGCCGAAGCGGGCGCGCGGATTCCACCGCTGTTCTCTGGTGTCGGCGGTCGCTGCCGGAGCCGAGCCGGCCCCGAGTCCCGCAGTGCGGCGCAGCGCCGAGCGCAGGCCGTCGGCGCCGACGACGAAGCGGCAGGGCCAGGTCGCCGCGGCGGTGCACACCTCGCCGGCCCTGGCCGACTCGACGCGCGTCCCCCAGCAGAGCTCGACACCGACCTCCTCGGCGCGCCGGCCGAGCGCGCCGTGCAGCTCCGTCCGCCGGATGCCGCGCCCCGGGCCATCGGGAAAGTCGGCCTCGGCGACGACGCCGTCGGAGAGATAGCGGATGCCGCGAAACGGCAGCGAGCGCGGCGGCGGTAGAACGCCGAGCACGGCGAGCGCCCGCACGCCCGCCGGCATCAGCCCCTCGCCGCAGGCCTTGTCGATCGGCGGCCGCTGGCGCTCGACCAGGCGCACCGAGAGGCCGTGGAGACGCGCCGCAATCGCCGCTGCCAGCCCCACCGGCCCGCCGCCGACGACGACGACGTCGATCACGCCGAGCCTTTCGGAAGGCGCAGGAAACGCGCGCGAAACAGCCCGGCGCGGGCGAGGAAACCGGCCGCAGCGACGCGCAGGACGCCGAAACCGTAGCGCAACGACGGTCCGAAGTGGATACTCGAGGCCTCGGCAAAGTACTTCGTCGGGCAGGAGAGCTCGCCGACGCGGAGCTTTGCCGCGAAAGCCTGGGCGAGGATCTCGTTGTCGAAGACGAAGTCGTCCGAGTTGCGCTCCAGAGGCAGGCGCTCGAGCACCTCGCGCCGGAAAGCACGCAGCCCTGTGTGGTACTCGGAGAGCTTCTGTCCGAGCAGGAGGTTCTCCGTCAGGGTGAGGCAGCGGTTGGCGACGTACTTGTAGAGCGGCATGCCGCCGGCGAGCGCGCCGTTGCCGAGGATGCGCGAGCCGAGGACGATGTCGTATTCACCGTAGGCGATCATCGCCGCCATCGCCGGCACGAGCTGCGGCGTGTACTGGTAGTCGGGGTGCAGCATGACGATGATCTCTTCCGGACCGGCGAGCGCCGCGGCGTAGCAGCTCTTCTGGTTGCCGCCGTAGCCGCGGTTCGCCGGGTGCAGGTGGGTCTCGATGCCAAGGCGCCGGGCGATGGCGACGGTCTCGTCGGCCGAGGCGTCGTCCACCAGCAGGATGCGGTCGACGACCGAGCGATCGAGCTCGCCCCAGGTGCGCTCCAGCGTCGCGGCGGCGTTGTAGGCCGGCATCACGACGCAGATGCGTTTCCCCAGGATCATCTCCGGAGCATTCTAGAGGTGTTCCGGCGGCGGGTCGCGTGAGCTCGGCCGCCGCAGCGCCGTGTTACGCTCCCGCCTCCCTTCATTCGAGCTTCGGGGACGCCTTGGAGGTGGAGACGTCTTGACTGCGATCGATCCGCGCTTGGGCAGCCTCCTCGACCGCCGCTACCGGCTGCTCGAACGCGTCGGCGAGGGCGGCGCCGGCGTCGTCTACCGGGCGCTGCACGAGGAGATGGACCGCCCGGTCGCGATCAAGGTGCTGCATCCGGAGCTCTTTCCCTCGCCGGTCGCCTTCGCCCGCTTCCGCCGCGAAGCGCGTGCCGCCGGCGCCCTGGTCCATCCGCACGCTGTCACGGTTTTCGACTTCGGCCGCACCGAGGAGGGCGAGCCCTATCTGGCGATGGAGTACTGCGCGGGCGGCGCGCTGTCCGATCGCATCGGCGTCGAAGGGGCGCTCGCCCCCGCCGCGGTCGTCGCCCTGCTCGCCGGGATCGCCGCCGCGGTGGACACGGCCCATCGCCAGGGGATCGTGCACCGCGATCTCAAGCCCGGCAACATCCTGTTCGCCGGCGCGGTCGCCAAAGTCGCCGACTTCGGCCTGGCGCGGATGCTGGCCAGCGAGGACCCCGGCCTCACCGGCGGACACGCCATCGGCTCGCCGTTCTACATGAGTCCCGAGCAGTGCCAGGGACGGCCGGCCGGGACCGCGAGCGACATCTACAGTCTGGGCGTGATCGCCTACACCCTGCTCACCGGCGAGGTGCCGTTCCGCCGCGGCACGGCGCAGGAGGTCCTCCTCGCGCACCTCACCGAGGAGCCGCGCTCGCCGCACGAGGTCGCGCCGCGCCTTGGCCAGGCACTGTCGCGCGCCGTGATGCGAGCCCTCGCCAAGCATCCCCAGGCGCGGCCGGCGACCGCCGGTGAGCTCCATGCGGCGCTCGTTCAGGCGCTCGCCGAGACCACGCTCGAGAGCCCGGTGCCACAGCTCTCGGCGAGCTCGGACCGGCCCGGCCCGGCGCGCCTGCGGCGGGCGATGCGCGAGCGCTCGAGTGGCGCGCCGGCTGAACCGATCGGGCGCGGCGAGGAGCTCGCGCTGCTCACCGAGCTGCTCGAGGCGGCCGCCGCCGGCAGCGGACAGCTGGTCACGATCGCCGGCGAGCCGGGAGCCGGCAAGTCGACGCTGGCGCACGCCTTCCTGCGCCGGGCGCGCCTGGTCGCACCGGGAGCGCGGCTGGCACTCGGGCGCTCGCCGGAGCACTTCGGTTCGGCGGAGGCCTACTCGCCCTTCCTCGACGCCCTCGGCAACCTCCTGGCGAGCGGCGAACGCGACACTCTCGTGCAGCGCCTCATCGAGCTCGCGCCGACCTGGGCGGTGCATTTCCCGGGGATCGCCAGCGAAGCCGCAACGGCGGCGGGCGAGACCCTCGCCGGCATGCGTTCGCGCGACCGCATGCCGCGCGAGTTCACGGCTTTCCTCGCGGCTATCGCGGCGAGAGCACCGGGCGCCGGCGGGCGGCCGCTGGTGCTGCTGCTCGAGGACCTGCAGTGGGCCGATCCGGCGAGCGTCGATCTGCTCGCCTATCTCGCGCCGCGGCTCGAGAATCTGCAGCTGATGCTGATCGGGACCTACCGCCCGGCCGACGTCGAGGCGCAACGCCATCCGCTGCGCGCCGCGCTCGCCGGTCTCGCGCGCGGCAACCTGCCGTGGAGCGAGATCGCGCCGGCGCCGTTCGCCGGGAGCGAGGTGGCAGCCTTCCTCGAGCGCGAGCTCGGCGCCCCGCCGCCACCCGAGCTGGTCGACTTCGCGCTGCGCCGCACCGAGGGCAATCCGCTCTTCCTGCTCAACGTCCTCAACCACCTTCTGCAGTCCGGCGCCGTGGCGCGCGAGGGCGACCGCGTCGTGCTGCAGCGCTCGCTCGACTCGATGGACCGCATCGTTCCCGAGGGGATGGTGGCGCTCATCCGCGACAAGGTCGAGCGGCTCGACGAAGCCGACAAGCGGCTGCTCACCGCCGCCAGCGTCGA
>JBDTQT010000148.1:0-9960 GCA_039932055.1 Thermoanaerobaculia bacterium | reverse complement strand
TCTACGTTCTCAGTCAGCGTGAGCCCCCCACCTTCGCCTATGTTCACTGGTTCGATGTCGCCCCGGATTACATCGCCGCGGAGGATGCTCACACTCTTCTGAATTCCCGTCCTGCGGTCCTCGTCAACTACGAGCTCAGCGCTGCGGAGTGGGCGACGAACGAGAGGGAATTTCGTGGCGGCCGGCCAGCCGGTCAACGCCTGATGCGGCAGGCCATCGCCTCGTTGGCCTCTTCGCCCGACTATCGAATCGTCAAAGAAATTGCAGCTCCGGTTACCGGCCGCCGGGTGACCGTCTGGGCGCGCCACGACCGGATTCCCGGCGATGACGCTCGGCAGCCGCGTTAGGATTGGAGACAGAGAAACGCATGCCTTCTTCTTCGAATCCCCAACGCGCCGTCATCCTGGGCGCCGGCCCGGCCGGCCTCACTGCCGCCTGGGAGTTGCTCGAGCGCACCGGCTACCACCCCATTGTGCTCGAGAAGTCGACCTACATGGGCGGTATCGCGCGCACCGTGAACTACAAGGGCAACCGGATCGACATCGGTGGTCACCGATTCTTCTCGAAGTCCGATCGAGTGATGGCGTGGTGGCAGCGATTCATGCCCCTGCAGGCGCTCGCAGACCCGACCCAGCGGATCACCTACCAGCGGCAGTCGCGAGAGATTGCGGCCGGCGCACAGGGGCCAGACCCCGAAGTCACGGAAAGGGTGATGCTCCTCCGGTCGCGACGCTCGCGGATCTATTATCTCCGTCGGTTCTTTGACTATCCCATCAACCTGTCACTGGACACGCTCTCGAAGCTCGGTCTCCTGCGGACGATCCGGATCGGTCTCTCTTATCTGCGCGCGGTCGCTCTACCGATTCGCAACGAAAAGAACCTCGAGGAGTTCTTCATCAACCGCTTCGGACGCGAGTTGTACGCCACTTTCTTCCGCGATTACACGGAGAAGGTCTGGGGTGTTCCGTGCCAGGAGATCTCTGCCGAATGGGGAGCGCAACGGGTCAAGGGGCTGTCGATCTCGAAGGCCATCTGGCACTTCGTCAAGACGGCGTTCGGCGCGCGCCGTGGCGGCATCGCCCAGAAGGGCACCGAGACCTCGCTCATCGAACAGTTTCTCTATCCCAAACTCGGGCCCGGACAGATGTGGGACACCGTCGCCGCCGAGATCCGTGCGCGTGGCGGCGAGATTCTGACCCAGATGGAGGCGGTGAAGGTCCACATCGAAGACGGCAAGGTGGTCGCGGTCGATGCACGGGACGTGAAAACGGGCGAGATCCGGCGCTTTCCCGCTTCGATCGCCTTTTCTACTATGCCGATCCGCGAGTTGGTCGGGGCGCTTGAGCCTGGCGCTCCAGCCGAGGTTCGGGAAATCGCCGCGGGCTTGGTCTATCGTGACTTCGTGACCGTAGGGCTCCTCTTGCGGGGTCTGAAGATCGCCGAGGACAAGGAACAGGGGACGAAGTTGGTCAAGGACAACTGGATCTACATCCAGGAGCCCGATGTCCAAGTCGGACGACTCCAGATCTTCAACAACTGGAGCCCGTTCATGGTCGCCGATCCGAGCACAGTCTGGATCGGTCTCGAATACTTCTGCAACGAGGGCGATGCCTTGTGGACAAAGCCCGACGCCGAGATGATCGCGCTCGGCAAGGCCGAACTGGAGCGGATCGGGATCATCGATCAGGAGGCGGTGCTCGACGGCGTGGTGATTCGCGTTGAAAAGACCTATCCCGCCTACTTCGGAACCTTTCCGCGATTTCCGGAGCTTCGTTCCTGGCTCGATTCGGTCCCCAATCTCTTTCTGATCGGGCGCAACGGGATGCATCGATACAACAATCAGGATCACTCGATGCTGACCGCGATGACCGTCGTCGACAATCTCGTGGCCGGACGCCTCGACAAGTCCAACATCTGGGACGTCAACACCGAGGAGGAGTACCACGAGGAGAAGAGCAGCGATCGCTAGTCGCTGGGCGGAGATCGCACGGTGAAACGGGTCGCTTTTGGTCTGGCTCTCGGAGTCCTGATCCTCTTCTGGATCTCGCGTCAGGTCGACGTGGGCGCCGTTATCGACTCCCTGGCGAACGCATCTCCGGCACTGCTCGCGCTGGCGCTCGCCTGCGTCTTTCTCGCTCTCTGGTTGAAGGGCGAACGCTGGGCCGTGGCGATCGCCGCCGGAAGTGGGGAATTCCCCAGACGACGCCTATTCTCCTCCATGTTGATTGGTATGGCCGGAAATATCGCCATGCCGGCGCGGGTGGGCGACTTCGTGCGCGCGTTTGTGTTGCGCAAGCACAACGGCGTGCCGGTGACGCAAGCCATTACCGCAAGCTGGAGCGTTCAGGTTCTCGACTTCCTCGTGGTGGCGGTGCTGCTCTGGGCGCTCGCACCCGTGAAGGAGTTCGCATCGCGATCAGCCCTGGCTGCGGTCGCGGTGGTGGCCGTTGGCGCCATGCTGGGGCTGGCGTTCGTGCGCCGATTCCCCACCGTGCTTCGACCGCTCGAGCGACTGCCGCCGTGGGCCACTCGGAGACTGAAGCCGATCCTCGAGAGCGCTCATCACGGACTCGCTTTCCTCGATTCGGCGCGCGCGATGGGAAGCGTCGTCGGCCTGACGGTCCTCGTGTGGATCGCGGAAGCAGTCGCAATAACCGCTGGCCTGCGCGCCTTCGGCCTGGTACCCGCGCTGGCGGCGGGTCCACTCCTCGCCGCAGCGATCGGGCTCTCGTTCGTGCTGCCGTTGACCCCAGGCAGTCTCGGGACCTACCAGCTCGCCTCGATCCTCGTACTCGGAGCCTACGGAATCGATCGGGCGGAGGCCTTCGCCTTCGGGCTCGGATACCAGGCGGTGTCGCAGATTTCAGTGCTGGTCGCGGGTTTTCTTGCTCTGCAGCGCGAAGGCTTGAGCCTTCGGCGCTTGGCGGCGGGACAGGAGGCCTCAGGCAAGACGGGTGCGGCGAAGTGATCGCGCCTCCGATACGGGAATTGCTGTGCGCGTCGCCGTCGGAATTTCGCCGGTCGGTCTAGGCGCGTCGCTGTATCGCCGGCTGAAGCTGGCGCTCGGTGAGCCGGCGCCTGAGTTCAGTCGAAGGGAACGAAGAGGTCGACTGGCTCGGCGGCAGCAACATCGGGTGGAGCTGAAGCGAGGATAAGGCGACCAGGCCCCGCGAGCGCCTGGACGCGAATCCGGTGAGGCCCCTTCGTGAGCATACCCTCGACGAAGGGCGAGCCGTCGATTCGCAGGACACCTTCTCCGTCGAACCGAAACCGCTTACCCTTCAGTGCTTCGAATTCGAAGTCGACTCCGACCGGCGCGCGTACCAGATTTCTTCCGAGCAGAAGAATGTTCCCGGTGTAGTGCACGAATCTCTCACGCACGAACTGCCGCTCATGGGGGCGGAGCCAGCTGACGCGATAGTTGAGGATGATGCCGACCGCCTCGTTCGCGCGGAGGGTGTCGGGGATTGGCGGGAAACGGCCGAGGGTGTACCAGCGGAAGAGGTCCCCGCTCATGGCGAAGACTGGGTAGGCGTCCGGCCGGAAGTAGAGTCCTGCCAGATCGAAGAAGCGGTCGTCGGGCGCACTGACGCGTTGTACCTCGCGCAGTGTGTCGAGCTGGGCAGACGTGGCGGGAAGACTCTTCGCCGCCAGCCGCGGGGTGGCCGTGAGCGCTACGAGAAGCAGCGCGATCGCGGGCAGCCAGCGCACCAAGCTCACGTTCATGCGGCCGGCATGCTCGTCGACGAAGCGAACCATCGCGGTGGCCGCGAGAACTACGAGGAATGGCAGGACGGTGACCTGAACGTACGGCCACGGAAAGGGGTTGGCCCAGAGCGACGCGAACAGGCCGGCCGAGAGCCAGAGGACAAAACGGCGTTCCGAGGTGCTGGCGCCGGAACTTCGCAGCGCTCGGAGCTCTATAGCCACAGCGCAGAGCACAATCACGAAGAAGGCGAGATTCCGCCTGCCTTCGTGGATCAGATAGGGAAGGGGACTGAAGGTCGCCCGCTCTTTCGCGCCAAGCCCCGCACTTCCTGCATCGAGGAGGCTCTGCTGAACGAACTCGCGCAGATTCCCGAAATGAAGCGTGAGCGCCACCGTGACCAGGAGGGGCAGGAAGCAGGCGGCAATCGGGAGGAGGACGGCGTCGAGGCGTCTCCTGCGCGCCGCCGTCCAGAGCCAGTGCAGGCCGAAGAGGGCAAGAGGAAAGAGGGCCTTCAACGTAACGAGCAAACCCAGGCCCAGCATGAGTCCCTGGAAGGCGAAACGCCAGACCCCGGCTCGGGGTCGCGGACTCAACTCGGAAGCGAGCGCGGCCATCACGAGAAGCGCGAGAAGTCCATCCCCGCGGACCTCGATGCCGCGCTCAATCAGTGTGGTCTGGAAAAGCGCCAGGCCGGCAGCGACTGTCGCCGCCCTTCGACCCGCCAGGCGATGCGCGCACCAGGCGAGGAGGCCGATCGTCGCCAAGAGGACCGTCGCGCTGAACACGCGAGCGAGACGGTAGCTGCTGACCGGATCGTCCGGATCGACGAAGGGATAGAGCAGGACATAGAGTAGCGGCGGATGGACCTGCACGAAGTCGCGATAAATTAGACGGCCGTCGCGCAGGTTGTACGCGGTGTGGATGTGCTCCACTTCGTCGACCTGAAACTCGCGATTTACCGAGACGAGTACGAGGAGAACGATCGCGGCGGCGATCAGGAAGGCGATCAGCACCCAGGGTGCGACACCGAGGGCCCGCTCGATACGCCCATCAGCGGGGAACCGTGCTCGCGTATCCTCCTCCTGCATCGGCTTCCGAGCCTAGCATTGACAGCTGCCGTGCCGTCTTCCCTCAGCTCTACGGCGCGAGTCGGGAAACAGATCCTCCTAGAGTATATTTTCCTCCTTCCACTAGCCCGTAGGCTTGCAGGCGAGGATGGGAGGTCATCCGCTGGAGATGCCATGAGTCCTGAACCGAACTCCCAGCGCAGATCGCCTCCTTGGATCCGTTTGGCCGTCTTCTCGCCGAACCGGGAGGGCGCGGTGATCGATCCGTCGCCAGGACTCGCATGGAGCTGAGTGCGCCGCCGACACCGGAGGCGGGGCGGGCGAGGATCCCGGCCGCGATGCATCCCGCCGTGGCGATTGCGGTGCTCGTGGCCTACGTCGGGCTGCTCGTCGTGGGCATCACCGCCCACGAACCGTGGTTCGACGAGGCGCAGGCGTGGCTGATCGCGCGCGACGCCAGCTTTACGGACTTGTTCACGAAATACCTGCGCTACGAGGGGCATCCACCGCTCTGGTACT
The DNA here is from genome assembly GCA_039932055.1 of Thermoanaerobaculia bacterium. Lineage (GTDB taxonomy): Bacteria > Acidobacteriota > Thermoanaerobaculia > Multivoradales > JAGPDF01 > JAGPDF01. Next base: position 4,665 of record JBDTQT010000148.1, on the reverse strand, counting down.
GCATCCTCGCGGTTCCCGCCAAGCTCGGACTGCCCTACAAGTCGATCAATGTCGTCTCGGCAGCCATCGCCACGGTAGGGGTGGGTCTGTTGCTCCGGCAGCGTGCGGTACCGGTGGCGATCCGGGTCCTTCTGCCGTTTACGTTCTTTCTCGCCTACCAGTACACCATCGTCTCGCGCAGCTACGTCCTGCTCTTCCCGATCCTGCTGCTGATCCTTGACCTCTACGAGCGGCGGCGGGAGTACCTGTGGCGGTTCGTCCTGCTGCTCGTCCTGTTGTCACAGGTCTCTCTGCACGGGATGTCACTCGCGGGTGCCTTCACTGTACTCTACATCTTCGATGTTTGGCCGCAGCGGCGTTCGTTTGGCCGGCATGAGATTCAGCGGCATTCCTTGGCGCTCGGCGTTCTGCTTCTCGACGTGTTGGTCACGGCTCTCATCCTTCGCCCGCCGGGCGACCTCGCCATCCGCACAAAGCTCGACTTTCACTTCACTCCCGCGCGCGTGCTGGCGACGGGATGGTCGGCTCTCAGTTCATCGCTCGCCGGTCCGGGACTCTTTTCAGCACTTTTGCTACTCGTGCTTTGTGTGTGGTTCTATCGGCGGCGGGTTCTGGGGGTCTTTCTGACGCTCATCGGCTCCCTGCTGCCGATCAGCAGCATCTACTTCAACCGCTGGCACGAGGGAGTCTTCTTTCTGACCTTCATGTTCGTCGTGCTGCTGGCCTTCTGTAGGTCGGCCACGCACACCCGCGGCGGCGGCGATCGCCGGCTCGAGCTGGCAGCGCTTGCGCTCGTTCTCCTTCTGCTCGTGCGGCACTTCTCCTGGACGTTGCTTTCGTATCGCTACGATCTCGAGAAGCCGTACTCGGGGAGCCGAGCGGCAGCGGTGTACATCGCTGCCCACAAACTCGAGGCGACGAAGCTCTTCGGTGCGGGCTTCCCAGTCCTCGCCGTCCAGCCGTATTTCGATCGGCCACTGTTCGCGAACTACCGCACGCAGGGCGGCTTCTCGTTCTGGGACTGGTCGACAAGTTCGCCCTTTTTCTACCGTCCCGCCGCAATTCTCAGGCGAGAGGATATGCGGGCATGGATGCGCGAGCAACTGGCGCTTCGACCGGGCTACTTCCTCGTGAGCCGGAAGTTCCCTTCGGATGAGGAGTATGTCCGGGAGCTCCTTGCCACCGGCGACTACGCGCTCATTGAGACCTTTCCCGGAGCGCATTTCTGGAAGAACGCCATTGGCGAAGAGGAGAGCTTCCAGCTGTTCGCCCGCGCGCGCTAAGGACGGTGCTCCCGACTGGCGGGCCGAAGAGCCGGGAGGGCGCCGCTACCGATCCGACCGCGGAGTTGAGCCCGCCGGCCCCGAGGTCTTCTCAACACTGCTGGGAATTGATGGGCCCATATTCGCGCTTGGCGCCACAAGCCGCCCGGCCGCCCACCACGCTCCCCAGGCGAGTAGCAGGGCGGGGTAGAAGTCGACCATGTAGTGCCAGCCGTAGTAGACGGCGCTGGCGGCGATCGCCAAATTCCAGGGTACGAGGATGAAGAGGAGCGGCCGCCAGCTCTTCCAGGCGATGAAGAGGCCGAGGGAGGTGGTGGCGAGGTGCAGGCTCGGGAAGGCCGCGAGGCCGGCGAACGGGATCGCTGGGGCCTGCGGGTGCTGGACGATGTAGTGCAGCGCCGCGAGCATCGACTGTTGCATCGTGAAGACGGTCGTGCCGGCGAGCGCCGCGTAGCGGCCGGGCTCGACGAGCGCCGGCCCCAGCGACGGGAACGCCAGGTAGAGGAACGCGCCGGCGATGTAGCACAGGCCGAGTGCCGCGAAGGTGCGCCGGGCGAGTGCCGCTCCCGCCGCCCGCGGGCGCGCTACCGCGACGGCGAGCGGCACGGCGAGGACCGCCCAGGCGTAGAAGTAGAGGTAGAAGCAGACGATCGTCGCGGTCTGCGAGTGGTGCGCCGTCACCCAGGCGAGGAAATCGCCGCCGCCGTAATGCAGAAGCTCGTCCAGGCGCTTGAAGATCGGATCGAAGAGGCGGGGATGAAAAAGCAGCAGGCGGCATTTGAGGTTGGTGTAGGTGACAAGCACCAGCAGGAGCGGCACGAGCGCGCGCAGGTACGCCAGGAGGTCCGCACGCCCCGCCCCCGGCTGCAGCGTGCCGCGGCGACGGCGGAGGGCGTCGGCCGCGAGGCGGCCCGGCAGGACGATGAGCGAGATCGAGCCGAGGAAGGCGAGATAGGAGCCGAGCAGCGGCAAGATGGTGAACGGATAGCGCTTCACCGCGAAGAGCGCCGCGACACCGAGGAAGAAGAGCGCCGCGATGCGCTCCTCCGGCCAGAGACGCGCGAGGATCTTCACCGGTAGGGGCTGGCTCCGGCGGCGAGCATGCCGCGCTGCTCCGCGAGCACGAGCGCTCGCTGGTGCCAGAGCTCGCGCATCGCCGCGTGCTCCGCCGCCGGCATTGCGTCGAGGACGACCGGCGGCGGCTCGACCGGACGCAGCGCGAGGAGGCGCGAGAAGGTGGCGAGCCAGGTCCAGTCCCGAGCGAGCAGTGTCCCGCTCTCGTACTCGACGGCCGGCAGGTCATCGACGTGCGGCGGCGTGTCGCCGAGGAAGGTGTCGAGCTCCGCGCCGGACGAGAGGTAGCAGCTCAGGAGGTCCGCCGGTTTCCGCATGCCGATGTCGGCGAGCGCCGCGAGGATTGCCGGGTCGGCGAAGCCGCGCGCCAGCGCCGCCGCATCCCACGGTCCGCCGCGCTTCCGGCCGGTGACGATGGTGAACGAGTTGAGCGCCGAGGGCTCGTACCAGAGCACGGTCTCCGGAAAGACATTCTTGAAGGCGCGCACGATCATGGCGAAGTTCGACGGCGTGAGCGAGTACATCGGCAGCCACATCGACACCACGCCGTCGGGAGCGAGGCGCGCCGCCAGCAGCCGGAAGTACTCCTCGCTGTAGAGCGAGCCGTTGCCGGCGTAGCGCGGGTGGATCGAATCCGAGAGCACGGCGTCGAAGGTCTCGGGCGTCGCCAGCAGAAAATTGCGCCCGTCGTTGATCTCGACGCGCACTCGCGGATCCGCGAGGACGCCGTCGTTGATGGCGGCGAAGTAGTGGTCGGAGGCCGCGAGTACCGCCGGCGAGAGCTCGACGATGCGAATTTCGCTCACCGGGTGGCGCGAAACGGCGTACGCCGTGCCGCCGCTGCCGAAGCCGATATGCACCACGCGAGCGTCGCGGCTCTTGCCGAGGAGCATCGGCAAGTGCCCCTGCATCTTCTGCACTGCGTAGAGATCGGGGCTCGTCCCAGCGACGTTGACGCCGTTGAGCTCGAGTGAGAGATAGTCGCCAGCCGGTGAGCTCAGGCGCCGGATCGCCACCGCGGCGCTCGCATCCTCGTGAAAATACACCAGATCGCCTGGCCGATCGTGGCCGAAGATGCCGGCCGCGAGAATCACCCGGTCGGCCGGCAGCAACAGTGCGGCGCCGGCGAGGAGCGGCGGTGTCGCGAGCGCGAGGACGGTCAACCACCGCGACAGGGCCGAGGGGTGCGGCCGGCCAGCACGCCGCGCGAAGAGCAGGGCGACCGCGGCACAGACCGCGCCGACCAGCAGCAGCGAGTTCTGCGTGCCGAGGAGCGGAATGAGGCCGAAGCCGGCGCCCAGAGAGCCGACGATGCAACCCAGAGTGTTGGCGCCATAGAGCTCGCCGAGGTCGCGGCCGATCCGCTCGCCAGCGTCCTTGTGACGGGCGGAATAGACCCGGACGAGGATGGGAAAGCTCACCCCCATGAGGAGGGTCGGCGGCAGAAGGATGGGGAGGACGGCGAGCAGCTGCGCGACGACGGCGACGCCGAAGCTCTGCGGTCGCAGCGCCTCCGAGAGGGCGATCTGGCGGCCGTTGAGCGTGAAGAGAAGCCAGATCGAGAGCGGCGCCGTGGCGGCGATGCCGAGCTCGACCGCGGCGAGCAGCGCGAGCGGGCGCGGCAGGCGATCGGCGATGCGGCCGATGGCGAGACTCCCGACCGCCACCCCGAGCAGGAAGCCGAGGAGCATCAGGCTGAAGGCGTAGACACTCGAGCCGAGGTAGAAGACCAGGATGCGCGTCCACAGCACCTCGAAGGCGAGACTCGTCGCGCCCATGAGCGCGGCGGCGACGAGCAGGGTCCGGTCGGACGCCGTCGCCGCCAGTCGGGGTGGGGTCACCACCGTGGCGGCCGTTCGCTGCGCGCGGGCGAAAGCCAGCGCGCCGAGCGCGGCGGCGAGATTGAGTGTCGCCGCGAGCAGCAGGCTGGCGTGCAGGCCGAAGAGAGGAATGGTGAGGAAGCCGGCACCGGCGACGCCACAGACCGCGCCCAGAGTGTTGGCGCCGTAGAGGAGGGCGGTGTCCCGGCCGAGCCGCTCCGCGGGGCCGGGTGTCGTCGCCGGTGGAGCTCCGAGATCGCGCAGACCGCGCACGATGAGCGGCAGCGTGCCACCCATGAGCAGCGTCGGTGGCAAGAGGCAGAGGGCGGCGAGGCCGACCCGCAACAGGGAAAAGCTCCAGGATGCACCGTCCACTCCGCCCGCCGCGCGATCGACCACGACGTAGACCGCGGTCATGCCGTCAAAAAAGTGCGGCGAGAAGATCGCGAACAGACCGATGCCGACCTCGAGCAGCGCATAGAGGGTGA
>JBDTQT010000147.1:0-9999 GCA_039932055.1 Thermoanaerobaculia bacterium | reverse complement strand
CCGGACTCAAGGTGAGCGAGCGCAAGAAGAGCGCCCTGCTCGCCTTCGACCTCGACACCGGCGTCTGGCTGCGCACCTTCGACGCGCCGCCCGGCGACCGCAGCTGGAACGATCTCGAGCTCGCCACCGACGGCAGCGTTCTGGTCTCCGATCCGGCGGCGAAAGCGATTCTGCGGGTCAAGCCGGACGGCGGCATCCTGACGCTGCTCGCCGGCGAAGAGAAGCTCGGCTCACCCGGCGGGCTGGCGCTCTCGGCCGACAGCCGCCTGCTCTACGTCGCCGACTGGAACAACGGCATCGGCGTGCTCGACCTCGCAGGCGCCGGCGCCGGACATTGGGGCTGGATGCGACCCCCGGCCGGTTCCACGGTGCTCGGCATCGATGGTCTGCGCCGGCAGGGCAACCGGCTGATCGCGATCCAGAACGGCGTCATGCCGCCACGCATCCAGAGTTTCGAGCTCGCCTCCGACGGGCGCTCGCTCGTCGCCGCGAAGACGCTCGAGAAGAACGTCGTCGAGTGGGACGAGCCGACCCTCGGCGCGGTGGTCGACGGCGCCCTCTACTACGTTTCGAACAGCCACTGGCCGAGCTTCCCCGGCGACGAGAGCGCGCCGACCGACACCTCGAAGCTCTCCCCGACCGCGATCCGTCGCCTGCCCCTCGACTGACCGAGGAAGCACGGCGGCATCCGGCGGCGGGTCTACTGACCGCCGAGAATGAGCGGCAGGCCGTCCTTGCCGGCGCCGATGACGACGACCTTGGCGTTCGAGCTGCGGGCGATCTCCATCGTCGCTTCGATCCCCTTCCACTTGAGGAGCTGCTCCGAGATTCCCGACGAGACGATCTTCTGGAAGTCGGCGACACCCTGCGCCTCGATGCGCTTGCGGTCGGCCTCCTGGCGCTCCTTCATCAGCACGAACTCCATGCGCTGACTCTCCTGCTCCGCCGAGAGCTTCTGCTCGATCGAAGCCGAGAGGCCTGCCGGCAGTCCGACCTTGCGCAGCGGCGTATTCTCGATCACGATGCCGCGCTTCTCGACCAGCTTGCGCAGCTCCTCGGCGAGGAGCCCTGCGAGGTGGTCGCGCTCCGAGGTGTAGAGCGCCTTGGCCTCGTACGAGGCGGTGACGCCGCGCGCCACCGAGCGGAACTGCGGCTCGAGCAGGATCTCCGAGTAGCTCACGCCCACCGTGCGGTAGACCTCCGGCGCCATCTCGGGATCGAGATGGAAGAGCGCCGAGACCTCCAACTGCATCGCCAGCCCCTCTTTCGACGGTACTTCCATCACCTCTTTCAGCTCCTGCGTCTGGATCGCCATCGGCACGACGCGCGCCAGCGGATTCACCAGATGCATCCCCGACTTGAGGCTCGTGGGACGCACGACGCCGAAGAGGTCGACGACGCCGACGTGGCCCGCCGGAATGATCCGCACCAGCTGGGTCAGGGAAGCGAGCAGGGCGACGACCGCGACGACGGTCAGGAACTTCCGCGACGCCGCCATGGCAGCTGCGCGCATCGGATCGTCGGTTCCGGCCGTGAGCTGCCGGGTGGCAAAGAAGGCAATGACGGCCACACCGAGGGCGAGGAGAAAGATCATGGAAGTTGACTCCTTTCGAAGAGGGTTGCGCTGCGAACAGCTTTGGTTAGCGTAGCACCAGCTGGCGGAGCTACTTTCCCAGCAGCTCCGCCAGAATCGCCACGCCGCGCAGCGCGCGCTGCGGCTCGACCGCGGTATAGCAGAGCCGGACATGCGAAGGGAAAGGTCCGAAGGAGGGACCGGGAGCGATCAACAGACCGCGGTCGACGCAGGCCTCGAGCAGCGGTGCGAGACCGCGTTCGTCGAGGTGCGCGGCGACGTCGAAGAACAGAAAAGTACTGCCCTCCGGCGCTGGAACTCCGAGGCGCTCGGCCGCGGCCCGGCCGGTCGCCGCATACTGATCGCGCGCCGCCGCCGCCCAGGCGTCCCCCGGACCGGCGAGCGCCCGCACGGCGGCGAGCTGCGCCGCGGTCGGCGTCGAGTAGAAGGTGTGGGTCGCCACCTTGCGCAGCTCGGCCATGACCGCCGCCGGGCCGACCATGTAACCGCAGCGGTTGCCGGCCATGCCGAAGCACTTCGAGAAGGTCTGGGCGAGAAAGGTGCGCTCGGGCGCGAGTGGCAGAGCCCGGGTGTGCTCGCCGGCGAAGACGAACGGCTCGTAGACCTCATCCGAGAGGATCCACAGGTCGTGCCGCCGCGCCCACTCGACGATCGCCTCGACCCAGGTGCGCGGCAGGATCCGTCCGCTCGGATTGTTCGGCGTCGAAAAATAGAGCGCGGCCGTCCGCAGGGTGCGGCGCGCCTCCAGACGGGCGACGAGATCGCCCGCGGCAGCGGCGCCGAAGTCGACCGGCACCGCCACGGGAGCGCCGTGGAAGGAGCGCACGATGCCCTCGATCAACGGCCAGTACGGCGCCAGGATGAGCACCTCGTCGCCCGGTTCGAGCAGCGCCCCGGCGACCGCGCCGAGCCCGCCAGTGGCGCCGGCGGTGACCAGGACGTTGTCGCGCTCGAGCGCCAGGCCGGTCTTCGCCCGCTCACGTTCGACGATGGCGTCGAGCAGCGCCGGCAGGCCGTGCACCGGCGCATAGCGGTGCATTCCGGGGAACTCGGCGACCGTGAGGTCTTCCATCCGGCAGCCTTCCGGCGGCTCCATCCAGGTGTCGCCGACGTGCAGCGGGAAGGTCTCCCCGGCGAAGCGCTCGAGCCGGTGCGCGAGCCCCGAGTAGACCGAGGGTGGAATGCCTGTGAGGTGGCTGGCCGAATGAGGGAAACGGGGCATGGAGTTCTCCTGCGGGCGACTCCCCCGGATGAAGGACGCGCTGCCGCCGGGGAACTCTACGCCAGGCCCGACGATGTCCTAGAATAAACGCTATGTCCTGGCGGTCGCAGCCCGGTTCCACGCGAACCCCAGCCATGCTGCGCGGGGTCGCGGTCCTCCTCGCCTGCTGCGGCGCGGCTGCGTGGGATCCCGCGGCCGCCGTGGCCGCCGATGCCCCGGCCGCCGGCGCAGAGCGCCTCCCCGCCACCCGAGCCTTCACACTGCCGGAACCGATCGAGCTCCCGCCGCAGGCGCGGGAGCTCGCCGAGCGCTATCGCGAGGTCTTCAAGACACTGGCCAGCGGCGACCGCGTCGACGCCGTTGGCCGCGCCGCGGCACTCGAAGCCCAGACGCTCGCCACCAATCCGGACAAGGCGATCGAATGGCTCAACCTGGCCGACGGCTCCCTGCTTCGCACCTATCTCCAGGCGCGCCCCGACTGCGCCCTGCCCCTGATCGTCTTCTATCAGCGCCTGGTGCTCGCCCACGCCGCCAAGGGCCGCTACCGGCTGGTCCCGCGTACCCTGCAGGTCGCCGACCGGCTCCTCGAACAGATGACGCTCACGGCGGGCACCCGGGCCGAGCGCCGGTTGACGGCGGACGCCTATGCCGGTTTCGCCGCCGACCTGCTGACCGTGCCGGCGCCGACGCGCGGCGCGGAAATGCTCGCCCGCGGTCTCGAGCTCGCACCGGACGACTTCGATGGCAACATCGCGCTCGCCATCCTGCTGCTGCGCGACCGCCGGCCGAACGACGCCGAATCGCGGCTCGAACTTGTCCTCAAGGCGCAGCCCGGCAACCGCGAAGCCCGGCTGCGGCGTACTCTGATGCGGTCCGGATTCTCGGCCGACGGCCGCACCGGTCAGGAGCTCGACAAGCTCGCCACCGGCGGCGAAAACGACTGGATTGCCCTCGTCGCCGCGCAGGAGCGCACCCGCCGTCTGCTCGCCACCGGCGACTTCGACAAGTCCACCGCCTTCCTCAATCGCGTCCTCGAGCGCTTCCCCGGCGACTCGTCGTTGCGGGTCGCGCTGGCCTTCGCGGCGGCCCGTTCCGGCCGCCGGGCGGAGTCCTATCTCGCGGCGAAATCGGCGCTCGCGACCAGAGCCGCCGCGGGAGAGGGCGCGCGCCGCATCTTCGCCGAGCTGCCGATCCGCCTCCTGCGACAGCAGGCGACACGCGCCAACGCCGCCGCCGACGCGCGCACTCCGAGCCTTTCCGCTGCCCTGGCCAGCGCACCGGCGGCGCCGGCGATCGGCACGCCGGAAACCACCTCCGCGGCGCCGGTAGGGAGCTCCCGTTGACTCCGCCCGGATCGGCGCCGAATGCGCGCAAGCTCGCAGCCGCCATCTGCGCGCTCTTCATTCTGCTGGCGATTCTGCTCCTGCAGACCCGGCTCGCGGCGCAGTCTGTGCCGCGCCCGCCGGCCCCGTTGCAGGCGCCGATCCTTGCGGGCAGTGCCGCGGGACTCACGATCGTCTCTCCTCCGCCAGGGATGCCGGCGTTCGGAGCCATCGAGGTTGTCGTCGATGCGGGCGCGACTGTGCCGCGCAAGATCGAGTTCTGGTTCAACGGCATCAAGGCAGGCGAAGTCACCCGGGCGCCCTGGCTGTACACCATCGATACCGGCGAGGACAACATCGAACGCCGGCTGCGCGTCGTCGCCACCGATCCCGGCGGGCAGAAGCGCGAGGCCGAGATCTTCCTGCCGTCGGTTCGCGTCGACGACCAGCTCGACCTCCCCCTGCAGCAGCTCTACATCACCGCCACCCGCGAAGGCCAGCCAGTAACGGACCTCAAACGCAAGCAATTCGCGGTCTTCGACCTGGAACGCCGACAGGAGATCGTCACCTTCGAGCACGGCGACATTCCGCTCACTGCCGTGCTGCTCATCGACTCCTCCCTCAGCATGGTCGGCCCGCCGTTGCGCGCGGCGCTCGCCGGGGCGCATTCGTTCGCCGCCGGCATGGCCGAGCTGGACGAAGCGATGCTGTTGCTGTTTTCGGACCGCGCGGTGCACTCCACGCCGTTCACCGTCGATCCCGACGAGTTGCTGGCCGGCCTCGACGGCACCGAGGCGGGCGGCGGCTCGGCGGTGAACGATCACCTTTTCCTCGCCCTCCAGATGCTCGAGAAACGCCAGGGGCGCCGCGTGGTCATCCTGCTTTCCGACGGCGTCGACGTCGAGAGCCTCCTTACGGCATCTCAGGTGAACGAGATCGCCGTCCGCAGCCAGGCGCTGATCTACTGGATCCGCGCTTCCTCCGAGCCGTTCGACCTGCTGCAGCGCTCTGCCTGGCGCAACGTCGTCGAGCACTCGGCCGAGATCCGCCAGCTTGCTGCGATCGTGGATGCCAGCGGCGGCCGGCGAATCGACATCCTGCGCTACGAGGACGCCGAGGGCGCCTTCCAGAAGATCCTTACCGAGCTGCGCCAGCAGTATGTCGTCGGCTACTACCCGAAGCGCTCGCGGCACGACGGCGTCTGGCACCCGATCCGCATCGACGTCGAACCGAAGAGCGTCACCCTGCGCGCCCGCGACGGCTACTACGACGACTGATGCCCGACCTCGATCGCTCGCCGGGCTCGCCTGCCACGGTCAGAACAGCGCCATCGGCCATCGACCCGCGCCGCACCACCCTGCTCGGCATCGCTCTCTTCCTCTTCATTCCGGTGGTACTCGTTCTCTTCGTAGCCCATCCGCGGCCGGTCGCGGCAAGCCTCGTCGGCGGCCTCGCGCTCATGGTCGGACACCGCTTCCTGGCTCGGCCCTACATGCTCGCGACGCGGCCGCACAAGTGCGTCTGGTGCAACCGGTTCTTCTCCACGGAGGGCGATGAGTCAAGCACCGGAATGCGGGCTCCGCGGCGCGCCGTCGAGCTCGCGCAGGGCGGCGACCTGCCGCCACTCGAGCTCCTCGCCTGCGCCGCCCACGTCGCGCGCACCCGGCGCTTCTTCGCTTTTGTCGATCTATGTCGGCAGCCGCTGCGCATCGGCATCGGCCTGCCTCTCGGCCTGCTGCTCGGCTCGCTCGTCGCCTTCTCGGCCGGAATCGGCGACTGGACCGAGTCCGCGACGGCGCTTTTTCGCCTCTCCGTCGGCCTCTCCGTCCATCTCGCCGCGCTCGGCCCCTGGCTCGGCGCGCCGCGCGCGGAGAGTCGCGCCGCCTTCCCGGTGCACAACTTCTACCTCCTCGGCGTCAGCGCCATCCTGTGGATTTTCCGCCTCGTCGGAATCTGGTGGATCGTCGCCGGCGGCAGCTACTGGCTGAAGGCGATCGGGCTCCTCGACTAGACGCGTCGAGCCGCCGCTCCACCCAGCCGGCTATTCCACGACCACCGTCACCGCCCGCGAGCGCGCGGCGGTGAACGGAATGCGCGCCTGGAAAGTGTGCTCGCCGGGAACCAGCGGCCAGCGCAGGTCGAAGGGGGCGTCGACGGTGCGAAACGGCCGGCCGTCGACATACCAGACGAGTTGGTCGACCTTCGGTTCGACCACCGCGGTGAGGGCGAGCGTGTTCTGGTCCGGCGGCGTCTCCGGGTCGAGCAACAGGCGCAGGCCGGTCTCGGGCGAGGTGATCTCGATCGTCGGTAGCGCGGTTCCGGCCAGGGCGGGAGGGGCCCCGGGGACACCCTGAAGGGCCTCTCCTATCGCGGCGGCATCCGCGGCTGGATAGGCAGCCGCCGACGAGGCGGCCAGCCAACGCGCGTAGCGCGGCGGCAGGTCGACGAAGGTGCGGATGTCGACGAACGGCGCCGGTGTCGCGGCGGTGGCGATGCGGTCGCTGCGCCGGTCGACCGCCAGGAGCTTGTGTACGGTGCACTCGCCGAGGCCGGCAAGTTCGCCGCCACCCGGCGGCAGCCACTCGAGCACCACGCGATCACAGGCCGCCGTCGCGCGCTGGCCGGAGAGGGCGCAGAGTCTGACGTTGCGATAGCCCCGCGGCGGTGGAAAGTCGAGCCCCTCGAGTCCGTCCATCTTGTCCCCGTGCAGGTGCTCGAGGACCTCCTGCGCGAGGCGCGCGGCGACGCGATAGCCGGAGAGCGCGGTCATCGGCCTTTCGTCGGGGTGCCCGACCCACACTCCGATCAGATAACGCTTCGACCAGGCCACCGACCAGGCGTCGCGATAGCGCGACGAGGTCCCCGTCTTCACCGCCACCGCGAACGGATACTCGGAGAAGCCCATGCGCGGAAAGGTCGGCAGGCGGGCCTGCGGATCAGCGAGAAAGAGAGTGACCAGGCGGGCGGTCTCCTCCGAGAGCAGGCGCTGGCCGCTCGCTGCCGGTACGCCGTCCTCGCACCAGCGCAGCTCGTGCAGGGTGCCGTCGCCGGCGAGCGTTGTGTAGGCGGTCACCAGGCGCTCCAGGGTGACCGGCAACGAGCCGATCGCCAGACCCAGGCCGTAGCGCTTCGCTGGGCGCTCGTGATGGTGCAGCCCGAGCTCGGCGAGGAAGCCGTAAGCTTCGTCGAGACCGAGTTTCGCCAGCAAGGCGACCGCCGGGACATTGCGCGAGTTGGCGAGCGCCACCCGCGGCAGCATCGGTCCGAGAAAGCGCGAGTCGGAGTTGAGGATCCCCGAGGGCCCCGGCTCGAGGTCGTCGAGAATTGTCGCCGGACTGATCGTGCCGCGCTCGAGCGCCTGGGCGAAGAGGAACGGCTTGAGGGCGCTCCCGGGGCTGCGCTCGAGGCGGAGATAGTCGATCGCCCCGGCATGGTCGGCGTCGAAGTAGCCGGTCGAGGAGACCGCCGCGCGGACCTCCCAGCGCTCGCGGTCGACGACGATCACGGCGGCATTGCCGGCGCCGCGATCGGCGGCGTCGCGCACGGTCCGCCAGGCGAGCGCTTCGACTTCGCGCTGCAGGTCGAGATCGAGCGTCGACGTCACCAAAGGGCGGCGCGCCCGCATCGCCGGCGGCACCAGCGCATCGTAGTGCAGCAGCGCGTGCAGGGCGGCCTCGGCACGCTCCCCCTTCCACGGCAGCGCGAGGTGGTCGATCTCGGCGGCAGCCGCCGCCAGATCGACGGCCGAGAGCGTGCCACGCGCGGCGAGTAGCGCGAGGATCTCGCGGCCGCGGCGGATCGCCCGCCGCCGGCCATCGGCTTCGTAAGGATCCATGCGCGACGGCGACTGTGGAATCGCCGCCAGGAAGGCGATCTCGGCCCACGACAGGTCCTCGACCGGCTTGTCGAGATAGCGCCGCGCGGCGTAGGCGATGCCGTGGATGCGATGGCCATAGGGCACGATCTGCAGGTAGTGGCGCAGCACGCCGGCGCGGCCATAGCGCGCGGTGGCGATCCAGGCGGTCGCCGCTTCGAGCGCCTTGCGCAGATAACCGCGCGCGCCGGGATGCTGCAGCCGCGCGACCTGCATGGCGAGCGTCGAGGCGCCGGAGACGCGCTCGGCGCTGGTCGCGTTCTGCTTGAAGGCTCGCAGGACAGCTATCGGATCCACGCCGGGATGGATCCAGAAACGCCGATCCTCGATCGCCAGAGTCGCCGCCACGACGCGCTCCGGAAGCGCCTCCACCCGCCAGAATCCGAGCCGCTCGTCGCGCGGATTCGCCCGGTCCGGCAACTCGCCGACGAACCGCCCGGCGCGGTCGCGCACCAGCAGCGTCGGCGCCGGGGCGGCAAACGTCGAGCGCCAGAAGGCGACGGCGACGAAGAAGGTCCAGACCAGGACGACCGGGAAGAGCAGCAGCCACAACCACTTGTGGAATCGGAGAAACGAGCGCACCGCCGCCATCCTAGCGTCAGGAGGACTCGGCGTTCAGGATGACCAACGGTTCCCGATGCCAGGCGTCGACGGTAGCGGTGGCGTCGCGCCGGGAAGCCGCGAGATCGAGCTCGAACCGGATCCGCCCGTTGCTGTCGATCGTCGGTGCGAGGTCCCCCTGGCCGGCCGCCGAACTGACGAAGGCGAGCGCCGCCGGCGGCTAGAGAGATACGATCCAGGCCCGTGAAGCCGACCTTGCGCCGCAGCGTCACTGTCTTGCTCGTCCTGTTCGCCCGGATCGCCCCGGCGGCGACGGCCCCGACCGCCTTGCCGCCGATCGCCTGCATCGAAGCGACGAGGGCGGCGCGCATCGCCTCTGCCAAGGGGGACGCCGCCGGCGCCCGTCAGCGCCTCGAGGCGGCAATCGAGCTCCCGGGCTGCGAGCTCGCGGCGCTATCCCGGTTGGTGTCGATGCTGCGCGAGAAGGCCGACGCACCGGCGCACTTCGCCGAGCTGCGTGACCGCCTCGTCGGCCGCCTGCGCGACCCGGCGACCGAGATCCCGGACGGCCTCCTGACGCAGCTCGCCAGTGCGCGGGGCGAAAGCGCGGACGACGAATTGCTCCTTGGCGCGCTCGAGGCGCGACTCGCGGCCAGCGCAGGAAAGCCCATGCCCGGAGAACCGCTCGTCGAGCTCCTGCAGACTGTCGCCGAGCTACAGTTGCGCCTCGGCCGCGAAGACGCCTCGCGGGCGACGTTCGGGCGCCTGCTCGAGCTCGCGCCCGACGACCGTCTGCGTTGGCGGGTGCTGATGCTCGACGTCGGCCGCGAGCGGTGGGAGACCGCCGAGGCGCTGCTCGTGCCGATGCTCGCCGACCCGCAAGCGCCCGACATGTTGCGCTATCTCCACGCCACGGCGCTCGCCCACCTCGGCCGCCTCGACGAGCTGCTGCGACTCCTCGACCAGCTGGCACCGCCGCCGCCGGCCCCGGCGAGCGGCGCCAGCCCGGCCGCACTCCCGATGTCGGCAGAGGCGCTCGACCTGCCGTCCGACCCGAGCCCCATCGGCGACTTTGCCGGTCTGTTGCTGAGCACGGCCTGGGCGATGCGCGATGCCGGCCGCGAAGCCGACGCCGCCGCGCTCTTCCGCCGCGCGCTCGTCTACGCTCCCGACAACACCGAGGCGCAGGGCGCCCTGCTCCACCTCTACGGTACCGCCGAGGAGCGCGCCGCCGCCATTGCCGCCGCCGAGAACCGGCGGGCGCTGGAGACCGATCCACAGCGGCTCTTCGAAGAGGGCAGCGATCTGCTCGGTGCCGGCGACGCCAAAGGGGCGCGAGAGCTGCTAGCCCGCGCCGCCCCGGAGCTCGCAGAGAGCGGCTACGCCGAGCCCGCCTGGTACAACCTCGGCACCGCCAACTTCAAGC
>JBDTQT010000146.1:0-10059 GCA_039932055.1 Thermoanaerobaculia bacterium | reverse complement strand
GGCGCCGCAGTAGAAATCGGTGAGAAGGTCAGGCTAGCCCGCCGCGAGCAAGACAGACGGCGCGCCGGCCCTCGGCGCGCAGCGCGACGCGAAAGCGCCGGGGCCCCATGGAGGAGGCACCCGGCGCCCGGTTCGACCTGGATGTCCGGCTCTCTCTACGCGACGTCCGGCGTCTCGCGACTCTCCGGCCGATCCATTCTCGCCTTGATGAAGAGGTAGCCGCCGAAGAGGATCAAGGCCATCGGCCACCACTCCCGCAGCCAGGCGAGCGAGTAGCCGAAGGCGGTGTGCGAGAGGAGGAGCGCTCCCACCAGGGCGACCACCACGCCGCCGACCATGGAGCCGCCAAGTCCGGGAACCATCAGGTCGGCCGGCAGCTCGACACCCGTGCGGCCCGCCAACACCTCGTTGTAGAGGGCCGCACGCCGCCCGGCATCGATGATGTTGTAGAGCCAGAAGAACATCAGGAAGATGGCCGCCAGCGGCGTCAGCTCCCGGAGTCCGCTGGCGAGGATGGTGATCAGCGTCGCCACGACCGCCGCGTGGACGAAACCGCGCTGGTAGTAGCCGACATAGACCTGGCCGAGACCGGGCATCATGGAGAGGAAGCAGGCCAGGCCGGGGGATTTCCGCCGGGAATCGAGGATCGAAGTGAACTGGGGCAGAGGTGCCGGAGCGGCGGGGGCATTGGACCCATGAACTGCGGCCGCAACCACTGCGGGTGTGACTGCAGGTGCCGCTGCGGGAGCCGCGGCGGAGTGGGGAGGAAGGTTCTCGTGCATCTCGCTCATGACGTCTCCTTTGAAGTCCCGGATGTCGAAGAGGGCGTATCGTCCCCTGTCTCCAGCAAGGACGCAGCCTCTTCCCAGAAGGTTCCAAGATGGGTCCGGATCTCGATCAGTACCTGCACGGTTTCGTCTGCCGTTTCCCGGACTCCGGCACTCCAGTCGGCCGCGACCCGCGCGCTCTTCGAGTCGCGCAGCGCGCGGGCGGTCGCCGCGATTCGCGGCTCGAGATCGACCGCGGGGAGATCGATCCGCCGCAGGGGCGCATCCTGAGCGATCGCCAACGCCTCGTACGGCACGGCCCCGAGCGGCGAGCCCGGCGTAACGAAGACCAGGACCAGGACGACGAGACCGAGGTAGGCGGCCTCCGAGGCGAACTGCGGCCGGTGCCAGAGCTGCGGCCAGAGGGCATCCCACCAGCGGCGGATCTGGGTCTCGAAAGGCAGCGTGCGGCGCAGTACATCGTCGACGAAGCCCGCGTCCGGATGCACCTCCGCCAGTCGCGGCAGGTCGCGGGCCAGCGCGAGAAGAACTCCGCTCAGAACCCGGCAGTCGCCGCAGGCTGCCAGGTGCCCCTGGAGAAGTCGCCGATCCGTGTTCTCGAGGGGCTCGTCCACGGCGGCCGCGAGGAGCTCGCGAGCCCGGCCGCAAGCGCCGGTTCCGCTGCCGGTCCGCGCCAGCACCGCCGGCACGAGGTCGGGTACCAACCTGGCGGCCGCCTCCGATTCGGCTTCGCCTCCTGCCGCGGCGCCGGTCAGACGGGCGAGCTCGACCAGATCCCGACAGGCGCCGCAGGTTTCGAGATGCTGCGCGCACAGAGTCGCTTCGACGGGGGGAAGAGTTTCCGCCAGCAGCGCTTCGAGCCGGTCCTCCAGGTAGCGACAGCTCATGCGGGACTCCCGTACGACGGGTCGAGCGAACGCACCGCCAGGGCGAGCTCGATGCGGGCGCGGTGGGCGCGGGACTTGACGGTGCCCAGGGGCAGGGAGAGGAGCTCGGCGATCTCCTCGAGTTTCAGCTCTTGCGTGTCCTTGAGGAGAATGATCTCGCGGTTCTTCTCGCTCAGCTCGCCGAGGGCGCGATAGAGCAGGACCTCGCGGGCGTCGCGCAGCGCAGCCTCTTCCGGAGAGGGCTCAGGCGAAGGAATCTCGGGCGCGTCTTCGAGCGCCACGGCGAAGGCGGGAGTGCGGACCTGGCGGCGGCGCAGGCGATCGATGCAGCTGTTGCGGGCCAGGCGCAGCAACCAGGGGAGAAAGGCCTGCCCCTCATGGAGGCTGTCGAGCCGGGTGTAGACCCGGATGAAGATCTCCTGAGCGGCGTCCCGGGCCTCCTCGCGGTCGCGCATGAAATGCAGCGCGAGGCCGAACACCCGCCCCTGGTACTGGCGGATGAGCGCCTCCCAGGCGAGATCGTCGCCCTGGCGACAGCGTTCGAGCAGGGTGTCGAGATCCGGCAAGCGCTTCCTCCGTGAACCGGCAGGCGCGTCTTCACGCCCGCCTGCTGCATGAGACGCAGTCGCGGGCGGAAGGGTTGCATCGGCGGCGAGCGCGTGCGCGAAAATCCGCGAAAGTCACCACCCGCGAAAATCACCTTGCACCACCGTAAGTTGGCCGTGAGTTGTTCCGTGAGGTGGCCCGAAGACTCGCCAAACAGGTGCCGTACAGGTGCCAGGTGCTCTTTGAACTGCTGAGCAGCACAGGTGGGAACAGGTGGGTGCCAACAGGTGGGGGTGGGTGCCAGGTGGTTTTCAAACTGACCGGTAGGTGATGTCGACCATGGCTCCGCCAGACGGCAGGTGGCGTAGTCTTCGTCGCACATCTGGAAGCGACGCAATGAGGCCGGACTGTCCGGCGCCCGGGGCAAGAACGGCGCGTAATGGAAATCGGCGGGCACCCCGGCATGCTCTTTCGAGCTCGTCAGCACGACAACGACACCGTCCGGCATCCTCTTCAGTACGTACGGGTTCGCCGGGCCTTCGAAGGCCGGGTAGTGCGACGACGGTGTGCGAGCGCCCCGGCGCTGGGCCGCCGAGGTCGAGAGAGTCGGAAAACGCGCGACGAAGTGCTACGGTACGTTCATGGTCTCGACGACGCGCCGATGCCTGCCGATCGCCTGGATGCTGGCCCTCGCCCTCACGCTCACCGGATGCATGAGCTGGACGCGCGGATGGGAGACGGAGACGCGGCTCGACACGGTGCGGGCCAGCCTCGACCTCGACGCGGAGTTCGCCTCTGCCAGATCGTCGTTTCTCGAGGCGGATGACGCCGCGAAGCTCGCGCAGGTGCGGAGCGCGCTCCATCGACTGGTGGCGCAGGCGCCGAGCGACCAACGGCTGCTTCTGCTGACTGCGCAGGTCGAGATCCTCCACGGCGCTGCCTACGACGAGAGCCGGGCCACCAAGGCCTCGAGCTACCGGCGCGGGATCCAGCTCGCCGAACGTGCCATGGCCGAAGATCCCGGGTTTGCCGAGCGCATCGCTGGAGGCGCTTCCCTTGCCGAAGCAGCTTCGACCCTTGGCGCGGAGGACGCCGAGGCGATGCTGCTCTGGGTGACCGGTGTCTCGTACTACTTCAAGGAGTGCCTGTCTGGCCTGGGGCACGTGGTGAATCTGCGCTGGGCGCGTCAGACGGCGGAGATCACGAGCCATCTCATGAACGTGGCGCCGGAGCTCGAGCACGGAGCCGTCCCGTTCTCGCTCGGGATCTACTTCGTCGCCCTGCCTGGTTCCGCGGGCGGCGACATCGCTCGCGCCGGCGAGCTGCTCGAGGTCGCCGTCGCGCAATCGGGCTCCTCTCTGTTGCCGCGCTGGGGGAGGGCAAAGTACTACTGGTCGAAGCTCGGCGACAAGAAGCGGTTCCGCGACGACCTCGAGTGGGTTCTGGCCCAGAATCCTCGATCGGCGGCCAGCCCCTACCCCTGGAATGTCTATTTCCAACGAGACGCCCGGCGAATGCTCGAGCGGATCGACAGATCGTTCTGAACCGCGCGCCAGCGAGGATTCTCTTTTCGCCCCGGCTGATCGCTGGCCGCGGACGGATGAAGGCGCCGGTCGCCCTCCCCCTGGGTTGTGGATTTGTCTCTCGAGCTGCGTTGGCGTGTTCGGGGTTTGCTTTTGTGCAGCGCAGGCCGAAGTCCGGGCGAAAGGCAAGCGCAGCTCGGACCGATCCCTTTCCGCAGGCCCGGAGGTGATGGATGCATGAGATCAAACGGCTTTGGAGCCATCTGCGGTCGAGTCTCTCGCTACAGCGTTTCCTGGTGCAACGAGCGACTCGCCACCACCCCCGAGTCTTGCGTGCGGCATTGTCGGGCTTGCTCTGGGTGAGCGCGCTGACGGCGCCGGTCATGGCGCAGGCAGACGCGGCCGGACCGCGGAATCTACCTGCTCCGATGAAAGAGGAGCTTTCTCTCGCCCCGGCAACGGTGGCCGTGCAGCCACTGGCCCACGACGAGGAGATTCGCGAGCGCCTCCTGAGCGTCATGAGTGCCACCGGCTGGTTCATCGCGCCGCAAGTTGCGGTCGTGGATGGCGTGGTTTTTCTCAACGGCCGGGCCGAAAGTGATGAGGTCAAGAAATGGGCGGGCGACCTGGCGCGCAACACCCAGGACGTAGTCGCCGTGGCCAACCGGATCGAAGTGTCCCAGCCTTCCGCTTGGGACTTCCGCAGGGCGCGCAGCGGGCTGTCGGGACTGTCGCGCGACGTCATCCGCTCCCTCCCGTTCCTTGTCGTCGCGCTTTTGATCCTGGCCCTGTCGGCGGGGGCTGGATGGTTGACGGCGCGCAGCACTCGGCACTTTCTCGGCGCGCGTATCCGTTCGAAACTGCTGCGGGGAGTCCTTGCGGGGGGCCTCGGCGCGATCGTGTTTCTTGCGGGCACCTATATCGTCCTGCGGGTCTCCGGTTTGACCCAACTGGCTTTGACGATCGTCGGCGGAACCGGCCTGGTCGGCCTGGCGGTCGGCATCGCCTTCCGGGACATCACGGAGAACTTCCTGGCCAGCATCTTCCTGAGCATCCAGCGCCCATTTAAAACCGGGGATCTGGTCGAAATCGTCGGAGTCACCGGCTATGTGCAGCAGTTGAATATTCGTACAACTGTGCTGCTGACCCTCGACGGCAATCTCGTGCAAATCCCCAACGCCGCCGTTTACAAAAGCACCCTCCACAACTTCACGGCCACCCCCAACCGCCGTGAGAACTTCGTCGTCGGCATCGGTTACGACGACGCGATTGATGAAGCCCAGGAGGTCGCCCTGAAGGTGCTGGTGGATCACCCGGCGGTCTTGAAGGAACCAGAGCCCTGGGTGCTGGCGGACGACCTGGGCAAAGCAACCGTCAATCTGAGAATCTACTTTTGGATCGATGGCCATGAACACAGTTGGCTCAAGGTGCGGTCTTCCGTGATCCGGCTCGTAAAACGCGCCTTTCAGCAAAAGGGCATCAGCATGCCGGACGAGGCGCGAGAAGTCGTGTTCCCGCGCGGCGTTCCCGTCACGCTGCTCGACGGGAATCGAGCTGCGACGCAGGAAGATGGCGCGCTCCAATCACCTGGCGAATCGCGGCGTTCCGACGGCTTGGACGCAGTCTCCACGAAGGCCGAAGCGGGCTTGTCCAACGAGGCCGGAATCCTCGAGGAGCAGGCCCGTCAAGCCAAGCCGATGGACGAGGAGGAGAATCTTTTGGGGGCTACCACCAGCGTTCGCCGTTGAGCTGCCCCGATTCGCAGGTACTTCCCGGTGTGGATTGAAGCACCTTGCCCGAAAAGAGTCGAGGATCCGCTTGGCGCAAGTGTGCCGGCAACCGTGACGGTCACCGCGCCGACCATGTTGCATTCGGCAACTCTGACTTTCTCCGAGTCGACCACCCCCAAATACCGCAGCCGAAAATGTGCCAGCCGATTTTCAAGACTTTTGAATTCAGTGTTGGACCGCAATGCGGTCAGCGATAGTGTCGTCATCGCGCGAGCCCTCGCGCCAGTTGGCAACGATCTTGCGGTTACGAGCAGTGCTACAACGGCCAGATCGCGGCGGACGAAGACTCGCAGCTGTGGTGCGGTCGCGGTGCGGTGCCAGGTGATTTCCCAAGGATCCGTTGCGCTGCAACCGAATCTCGGCCCTGCTAAGGCTGCGCAACGCAAGTCGTCGACTTGGAGCAGTTTGGAGTGAAAAGCACTTGGCACCTCGACAGGTCTGGATCGCGGAGATGCTGCGACGGCAGATTATGCCGACCGGGCACATCTACCCACGGGAGACGCGCCCGCTGCGCGACTTGCTGCGGCGCCGCGCTCGTCTCGTGCGCAATCGCAAGAACGGCAACCCCTATCTCTCCTGGGCCTTCTCGGAGGCAGCGGAATTCGCTCGTCGCTTCCAGCCCGAAGCGCACCGCTTCTTCGAGCTTCGTGGATGCGCCCACGCCGTGAGCCCACAAGGTGCTGGCGCTGGCTGACGGGCCAGTCAACCCTGCGACTGTCGTTCCAACCCATGGACACGGCCTGGAACCAACGATCTTCTGGGACAGCGAGACGCTGTCAAAGGCCCGGAGAATCTCGAAACTCTCCGGCGCCTCAATCCTGATGAGTGGCTGGTGCGCATCCCGAACGGGGATGACAACCACACCAACCAAGACGCGGCGGCACTGTCCGCAGCTCGACAGCGACACTCTTCGACGAGCCCCGTGGCTCGCCCGGGAGAAGAACCAACCCTTGACGGAGGAGCCTGCAATGAGTAGCACCTCTTCTGGGCACCACTGCATTCACCAGGGGTTGGCACGGGGCTCGCGCTCTCCGGCGGCGCTTGCTACTGTGGAGTCCCTTTCGGGGCGGTGCCCCAGCCGCTCGGCGGCGTCACCCTCCCGGAGCTTGCGAAAGTCCCGCGCCCGGAGGCGACATGAAGAGCGTCCTTCAGTTCCATTTGAACGGCAAGCCCACCCAGCTCGAAGTCGAAGGCAGCCGCGATCTGCTCTGGGTGCTGCGCGGCGAGCTCGGCCTCACTGGCGCCAAGTACGGCTGCGGCGAGGGGCTCTGCGGCGCCTGTACGGTTCTCCTCGACGGCGCGGCGGTCCACGCTTGCGAGACTCCCGTCGCCGCCATCGCGGGTAAGCGCCTGGTCACCATCGAGGGGCTCGCCGCGGGCGAGCGGCTCCATCCTCTGCAGGAGGCCTTCGTCGAGCACGGCGCGCTGCAATGCGGCTACTGCACGCCAGGGATGATTCTCACCGTCCACGCGCTGCTCGAGAAGAACCCGCACCCTACCCGTCAGCAGATCGTCGATGGGCTCGAGGACAACCTCTGTCGCTGCGGCGCCCACCAGCGGATCGTCGCCGCGGTCGAAAGGGTTGCGGCCGGGAAGGGGGCTGCGTCGTGACCGCCCGCTACCGGAACGATCGAGGAGTCGAGGGCGGAGTCGACCGCCGGTCCGAACACCCAGAACATTCCGAGCGCCCCGAGCACTCCGAACGCCGCAGCTTCGACCGCCGCACTTTCCTGCGCATGGTCGGCGGCGGCATCGTGGTCCTCGTCACCCTCCGCCCCGAAGATCTCTTCGCCCAGGGGCAGCGCACCTATCCCGAGGATCTCAATGCCTACCTGCTGATCGGCGCCGACGGGCGGGTCACCGTCTTCACCGGCAAGATCGAGATGGGCCAGGGCGTCATGACCTCGCAGGCGCAGATGGTGGCCGACGAGCTCGGAGTCGCGCTCGCCGCGATCGACATGGTGATGGGCGACACCGACCGCTGCCCCTGGGACATGGGGACCTTCGGCTCGCTCACCACGCGCATGTTCGGGCCGGCGCTGCGCGCCGCGGCGGCCGAAGCGCGCCTGGTTTTGCTCGAGCTCGCGGGCAAGAAGCTCGGCGTCGCGCGCGCTGGGCTCACGGTCGAGAACGGCATCGTCTCCGTCACCGCGGAGCCGACCCGCAAGGTCACTTACGGCGAGCTCGCTCAGGGGCGCAAGATCGTCCGGCTGGTCGGCGAAAAGGCGGTGCTCCGGCAAGTCGCGGAGTTTCAGGTCATGGGCCGCTCGCCGGCGCGCCTGGACGGGCGTGCCAAGGTCACCGGCGCCGCCCTCTACGCCGGCGACATCCGTCGGCCCGGGATGCTCTACGCGCGGATCCTGCGGCCTCCGGCGCACGGCGCGAAGCTCAAGAGCCTCGCCACCGCGGCGGCGGAGAAGCTCCCGGGTATCCGCGTGGTGCGCGAGGCGGACTTCGTCGCCGTGCTACACGAAACACCCGACGGTGCCACCGCCGCTCTCGCGGCCCTGCGTGCAGAGTGGGACCCCGCGCCCGCAGGCCCCGATCCGGAGACGATCTTCGAACACCTGCGCTCGGTGGCCCTCGAGCCGCAAGAGCTCGACCGCCGCGGCGACCCGGAAGGCGCCCACTCCGGCGCCGGGAAGGCCGTCACCAGCACCTTCCACAAGGGCTACGTCGCCCACGCGCCGATCGAGCCGCATACCGCGGTCGCCGAGCTGGTCGACGGCAAGATGACGGTCTGGGCTTCGACCCAGACGCCCTTTCCGACGCGCGACTCGGTCGCCTCCGCCGTCGGTCTGGCGAGCGACAAGGTGCGCGTCCTCACGCCTTACGTTGGCGGCGGCTTTGGGGGCAAGAGCGCCCACCGGCAGGCGGTCGAGGCTGCGCGACTGGCGAAGGCGACGGGTGTTCCCGTGCAGGTCGCCTGGACGCGCGAGGAGGAGATCTTCCTCGACACCTTCGACCCGGCCGCGGTGGTGGAAATTGCCGGTGCGGTCGACGGCGAGGGCCGCATCACGCTCTGGAACTACGACGTCTGGGCCGCGGGCACGCGCAGTGCCGACCTCTTCTACGCCATCCCGAATGTCCGCATCCGCTCCTACGGCGGGCGCATGGCGGGCGCCGAGGTGCGCGCCAGCGAGAGCCTCCACCGCTTCGGGGTCGGGCCATGGCGTGCGCCGGGCGCCAACATGAACGTTTTTGCCCGCGAGTCGCAGATCGACATCCTGGCGGCGGCCGCCGGTCTCGACCCGCTCGAGCTCCGGCTGCGCAACCTCACCGACACGCGCATGCGGCGTGTGCTCGAGGCCGCCGCCGGGGCCTTCGGCTGGAAACCCGGCAAGACACCGAGCGGGCGCGGCCACGGCCTCGCCTGCGGCATCGACGCCGGCACCTACGTCGCCCTGATGGCCGAGGTCGAGGTCGACCACGCGAGCGGGAAGATCCAGGTGAAGCGCGTCGTCTGCGCGCAGGACATGGGGATCGTGGTCAACCCCGATGGCGCGAAGATGCAGATCGAAGGCTGCATCACCATGGGTCTCGGCTATACGCTGACGGAGGAGCTGCGCTTCGACGGCGGCAGGATCCTCGATCGCAACTTCGACACCTACGCGCTGCCGCGCTTCTCCTGGCTGCCACGGATCGAGGCGGTCCTGGTAAAAAACGACACGCTCGCACCGCAGGGCGGCGGCGAACCGGCGATCGTGCCGATGGGCGCTGTCATCGCCAACGCCGTCTTCGACGCCACCGGTGCGCGCCTCTACCGCCTGCCGATGACTCCGGAACGTGTGCGCGCTGCCCTTCGAGACGTCGCCGCCACGCCCGCCTGAAACCCGCCGAGGCCCGCGGCCACCCTGCTCCGGTTCAGCCGGGCGCGCTGTGCCGCTGGAGGGGTAGTTCTTCTCGTAGGCGAGCCGCGGGGCTCGTCGAAGGTAGTCACTGTCGAGCTGCGCGCCGTGCCGCCGCGTCTTCGTTGGTGTGGTTGTCATCCCGTTCGGGATGCGCACCGGCCACTCATCAGGATCGAGGCGCCGGAGAGTTTCGAGATTCTCCGGGCCTTTGACAGCGTCTCGCTGTCCCAGAAGATCGTTGGTTCCAGGCCGTGTCCATGGGTTGGAACGACAGTCGCAGGGTTGACTGGCCCGTCAGCCAGCGCCAGCACCTTGTGGGCTCACGGCGTGGGCGCATCCACGAAGCTCGAAGAAGCGGTGCGCTTCGGGCTGGAAGCGACGAGCGAATTCCGCTGCCTCCGAGAAGGCCCAGGAGAGATAGGGGTTGCCGTTCTTGCGATTGCGCACGAGACGAGCGCGGCGCCGCAGCAAGTCGCGCAGCGGGCGCGTCTCCCGTGGGTAGATGTGCCCGGTCGGCAGAATCTGCAGTCGCAGCATCTCCGCGATCCAGCGGGCATCGTGGCGGTCGTCGCTGTACTTCAGTCCCTCGTACTGCTTCATCGCCGACGGATTCGCCAGACGCATCGGATAGCCCGCCGATGCGAGGCCGTCGACCAGCCAGTACCAGTTCGGAG
>JBDTQT010000145.1:0-10064 GCA_039932055.1 Thermoanaerobaculia bacterium | reverse complement strand
GTCGCCAACGCTCTCGACTGCACGCACGCCACCCGGGTCGTCGAGATCTACGCCTCGCTCAAGGGGCGCCGCAAGGTCCTGGTGGAGGTCCTGTCGCCATTCGCAGTCGACCTGGAGCTTGAATCGGCGCGCCAGCGGGCGCGCCTCTTCCAGAATGTCTTCGGCCGCCGCCTGACTTTCCGCCAGGGCCTGAAGAAGCCTTCGCGCCGACGCTAATCCGCACTGTCACAAGGAGTTAACAGCGCCCCCAGGTGCGTGTCAGGAAAGCCCTGCGGAAATTGCCTGCTGCTGGTCCGCGAAAAGCCCCGCACCGACGGCGCTTGTATTCTTCAAGCCTTTTGTTTTCAGCAGTTAACAGGGTTGCACAAGAAACAGTGCAGAACGCTGACAGGCACCGCGCAGGCGCGCTTTCGCCCACGGAGGAGGGCTGTTTTCCACAGCCTTTTCCACCCCCGTTGCGGAGAACCCCAGGGAGCCCCGCCGGATGGCGATCTGCGCCGTTGTAGACTGCCTGCCTACCTCCTTCATGGCTTACTCCTTCGCCCCCAGGCTCCGCCTCGCACCGCTGTGGCCGGCCCTCGCAGCCCTCGCCCTGGCCGCGCTCCTCGCCTCGATTCTGCTGCCACCAACCCTCGCCGATGGGGCGACCGCCCAGCTGTCGCAGGAAGCGAGGCTCCTCGAGGCGGCGGTGCCGCCGCCGTCCATCCTCACCGGCCCCGACTTCATGCTGGCGGGGCGACTCCGACAGCTCGTCGCCGGCACCGACTTCCGAATCACCATCGTGGCACTCAACGGCACGGTCCTCGCCGACAGCGACCGGCGCGACGACGAGCTCAGAGTCATGGACAATCACCTCACCCGTCCGGAGATCGTCGCGGCGCTCGCCCGCGGCGAGGGCAGCGCCGTCCGCCACAGCGACACCACCGGACACGAGACCCTCTACGCCGCCCGCCTCGTTCACGACCGCGCCGGCGGCTCGTGGATTCTGCGGCTCGGCCAGCCCCTCTCCACGATCTCCGCCCTGAACCATCATCTCTCGCGGATCCTGATACTCGCCGTCCTCGCGGCGCTGGCGCTGGTGCTTCTGGTCTCCTGGTGGCTGACCCGGGCGCTCTTTCGCCCGTTGGGCCAGCTCCTCGCGGCCGCCGAAGAGATGGGCCGCGGCGACTACGCCGTCTCCTTCCCCGTCCCCGAGCAGCGCGAGTTGGCCCGGCTCGGCAAGTCACTGCAACGCATCGCTCGCCACGCTGGCGAGCAACTGCGGGCCGTGGAGGCAGAGCGCGATCACTTGCGCGCGACGGTGGCCGGCATGACCGAGGGCGTGCTGGTGACCGACGCTCGCGGCAGAGTCCGGCTCCTGAACCCCGCCTTCTGCGAGATCTTCGGCGTCCCGGCAAATGCCTCGCCGACGCAGGTGCTCGACCTCGCGCGCGAGCCCCGGCTGGTCGATCTCATCGAGCAGGTGGTCGCCGGCGGCGGGGAGCGCACTCTTCACCTCGAGCGGATGGAACCGGTCCGGCGCACCCTGGCACTCGCCGGAGCGCCGCTCGGCACCGAGGAGGGCGCCGTCGTCGTCGTCCGCGACATCACCGAGTCGGAGCAGCTGAATCGCATGCGCCGAGACTTCGTCGCCAACGTCTCGCACGAGCTCCGCACGCCGCTCGCGGCTATCCAGGGTTACGCCGAAACGCTTACCGACGGAGCGCTCGATGAGCGCGAAACCGCGCAGCGCTTCAGCCAGCGCATCGTCGACCAGTGCCGGCGGCTCGCGGCGCTGCTCGCCGATCTCCTGACCCTCTCGCGGCTCGAAGGAAAGGAGCCCCTGGAGAAGCTCGAACGGGTCGACCTGCGGGCCGTCGCGCAGGAGGCGCTCGAACTCGTGGCGGGGCAGGCGGCGGGAAGGCAGGTCGCGGCGAAACTGGCAGCCGGGCCGTCGCCAGTCGTGCAGGGCGACCCCGAAGGGCTCCTCCGCCTGTTCTCGAACCTGCTCGAGAACGCCGTCAAGTACAACTCGACCGGCGGCAGCGTCACGATCGCGCTGGAGAGTCAGGGCGACGAGGCCATCGTCGCGGTTCGCGACACCGGCATCGGCATGCCAGCGTCGGTGCTGCCGCGGATCTTCGAGCGCTTCTACCGCGTCGACAAGGGCCGGGCGCGCGAAGAGGGCGGGACCGGTCTCGGCCTCGCCATCGTCAAGCACGTGGCGCAGGCGCATCACGGCAGAGTCGAAGTCGAGAGCGAGCCCGGCAAAGGCTCGACCTTTCGCGTCTTCCTGCCCTTGCAGCAAGCCTGACGACAGAAACACCGGGCTCCGGTTCCCCGGAGTGCCGCCCTCCCGGCTGTTGCACGCCTGTCACATCGGCGTCGCGGTTTCGCGCGGTCGCGCCGATATCTTCTTCCGGACTCGCAATAGGCACCCGAGCCGATCGCTCTGGACACCTGCAATGAACATTGATCCGTCAACTTCAAGGAGGAGCTTCACCATGCGCAAGTCAGTCTTGTTCGCCGCGGGCCTCTGCCTGCTCGCCCTCGTTCTCGGCTTGGCAGCGGCCGCGAACGCCCAGATCTCCGGCCTCTACTACAAGGAAGTGGAGAAAGACGGCCGCGTTTACGTGTTCAACATCCCGGAGACGTTCAAAGCCTGGTCCGCCTCCGGCGACATGGGCAAGGCGGTCACGCTCATCGGCCGCGCCGAGGGCGACAAGACTCTGGTCGGTGACAACGAGACCGCGGTCGACCTCTATCTCTTCAAGCACAACCTCCCGGCTTACGACCGGCCAACTCCGCAGCCGGTGGTTCCAGCCAAGTACCCGGCCACGAAGATCCAGGGCCGCTTCTACGGCGACTTCACGAGCAAACAGAACAAGACGGATGCCGGCGCCAAGAGCTCGGACAGCGGCGTCGGCATCGACGTGAAGCGCTTCTACTTCACGGTCACCCACGAGTTCGACTCGATCTGGTCGGCGCAGTTCCAGAGCGACATCGGCGATCAGGGTGCAAAGCGCTACGACGTCTTCGTCAAGAAGGCCTACCTGCAGGGCAAGCTCTCGGACGCCTTCGCCGTGCGGCTCGGTTCGGCCGACACCCCCTGGATCCCGTTCGCCGAGAGCAACTACTCGATGCGCTACTTCGAGCAGACGATCACCGACACGCTTGGTTTCGGCACCTCGGCTGACTGGGGCGTCCACGTGCTGGGCAAGCTCGCCGGCGACATGGTCGACTACCAGGTGAGCGCCCTGAACGGCAAGGGCTACAGCAACCCCACCCGCACCGAGTCGGTCGACCTCGAAGGCCGCGTCTCCGTCAAGCCGTTCGCGGGCTTCACCCTCGGCATCGGCGGCTACTCCGGCAAGCTGGGCAACGAAACCAGGACGGCGCCCGCCAAGCACACTGCCGAGCGCCTGAACGCTTTCGCCGGCTACACGAGCGGCCGGCTCAATGTCGGAGTCGAGTATTTCCAGGCCAAGAACTGGAAGAACGTCACGACCGTCGCGACCGACAAGGCGGATGGCTACTCGCTCTGGGCGCAGTTCGCCCTGAACAAGACGATGCGTCTCTTCGCCCGCTACGACCAGGCCGACCCGAGCAAGGATCTCGCACCGGCGAAGCAGATCACCTACTACAATTTGGGCTTCGAGAAGCAGTTCAACAAGTCGGTCACCGCCAACATCGCCTACAAGTACGCCGAAACCGAAGGCGGCGCGGTGGCGACCGGCAACGGCGGCGTCGGCGCAGGCGCGATCAACGGCAAGTACCAGGAGATCGGAATCTGGGCGGTCTACAATTTCTGAGCCCCGGTGGCGGAGGCAGGCTCGCCCTGCTCACCGCCGGTTCGATGCATAGAACCGTAGCCTAGCCTCCCTCGGGTTGGGGAGACTCCAAGCCTCGGAGTCTCCCCTCTTTTTCTATCCGGTGCTACATTGACGAACGAGGCGGAACGGGAAATTTCATGGAAAGACATCGGGACCAGGATTTCGAGAGGATTCGCCAGTCCATTCTGCGTATGGGCGGGCTGGTCGAGCGCATGATCAGCGAGGCGATGGCGGCGCTCGTCGAACGCGACACCTCGCGGGCGCAGGCGGTGATCCGGATGGACAGCGAGGTCGATCAGCTCGAGAAGGACATCGACGACGCCTGCCATTCCGTTCTGGCGCTGCAGCAGCCGACCGCCATCGACCTGCGCTTCGTCGTGGCCGCGATGAAGATCTCCACCGATCTCGAGCGTATGGGGGATTCGGCGGTCAACGTGGCGCAGGCCGCCGAGATTCTCAACCAGGAACCTCCGTTGAAGCCCTATATCGACCTACCCCGACTGGCGGTCATCACGCAGGAGATGGTGCGCGATGCGCTCGACAGCTTCGTGCGGCGCGACGCCCGCGCCGCAACCGAGGTCTGCCAACGCGACGATGAGGTCGACGCGCTCTATCGCCAGCTCTTCCGCGAGCTCCTCACCTACATGATGGAGGATCCGCGAACCGTGGCGCGGGCGCTCCACCTGCTGCTCATCGCCAGGAACTACGAGCGCATCGCCGACCACGCCACCAATATCGGCGAGGACGTCGTCTTCTATGTAGAGGGCCGCGACATCCGCCATCTGGCCCCGATCGACATCTCCGACCGGAGATAGAGGGCGCCCGGGCGATTGCCGGTAGAGTAGGGCACCATCGTGTCC
Organism: Thermoanaerobaculia bacterium; assembly: GCA_039932055.1. Classification (GTDB taxonomy): domain Bacteria; phylum Acidobacteriota; class Thermoanaerobaculia; order Multivoradales; family JAGPDF01; genus JAGPDF01. The sequence continues at coordinate 5,392 of JBDTQT010000145.1, read as the reverse complement.
AGGCGAACGACATCCGGGCCGTCCGGGAGGGCATGCACGGTCGCGCCCCTTTTCCGAGTCGCGCTCTGCACCCTTTTCTCGTGCGGGAGTCTGCTCTCGGCTGAAGTGCCTCCGTTGCTGGTCGACACCCGGGTACTGCAGGTCGGGCGCGACGCCGGAATGCCGACCGGCCAGGTCCACTCGATCGCCGAGGGAGCGAGCGGCTACATCTGGTTCGCCACCCCCGCCGGCTTGGCCCGTTTCGACGGCAAGAGCGTCGTCGCCTACGGACGCGGCAATGGCCTCGCCACCCAAGGTCTAAGGGCGCTGCTAGCGGATGCCGGGGGGCGCCTCTGGATCGGCTCGGACGCCGGTATCGAAGTGCGCGAACCTGACGGCCGTTTTCATCCGCTGGCGATTGGCGACGACTGGAACGGCGGCATGATCGTCAGCCTCGCGGCCGGCAGCGATGGATCGGTCTGGATCGCCACCTCCCAGGGACTCAGGCGAATCCGACCCGACGGTGCTCTGGAGCTCGCGCGGGAGTTCGCAAACAGCGAACTGGTCTCGGCCCTCGCCGTCGACTTGGACGGCCGCGTCTGGCTGGCTTCGGCCAGCCAGGGTGTCGTCATCCTCGACCCGGAAGGACGTCGGCTTCCGGTCGCCGCGTCGGCGCACTTCGCCGGCGTACCGAGCGCTTTCGGGGCGACCGCCAGCGGCGGCATGATCATTGCTGGCGACCGGGCCGTGGTCGAGCTCGACCGCCAGGGGCGAACCGTGCGCCGCATGGACCGGCAGGCAGCCGAAAGCGCTCCACAGGCGGTGCTTGCCAGCGGGCTCGAACTCTGGCTCGGCGACCGCCAGGGCTGCACTCGTTTGCGAGCCGTCGAAGACCGGTGGGTTCTGGAGAGCCGGGTCCTGAGCGATGTGGCCGTCAACCAGATCTCGCTCGACCTCGCGGGCGACATCTGGATCGCCACCGACTCCGGCGGGGCCTACATGGTCTCGGTTCTGCGCGACTCCATTCACTCGCTACCCCTGGCCTGCTCCGGGCAGGTCTTCTCGCTGTCTCCCGACGGCGATCATGTGCTCGTCGGCGGCGACCGCTGCAGCGCGCGTTACTCCATCGCAACCGGTCGCCTGGAGGCTCTCCCGGGATTCGACGAGTTCAGAGTCTGGGATCTCGTCCGGCGCGCCGATGGCGACTTGTGGGCGGCGACCGACCGTGGGCTGCTGCGCCAACACGGCAAGGAGAGCCCGCGTCCGGTAGCGATCGCGCTCGAACTCCTGGCCCAGCCGGCGCGTGCGCTCCTCGATCACGAAGGGGCGCTTTGGGTCGCGGGCGTGAGCGGCCTGGCTCGCCTCGATGCCGCCGGCGCCCGTGCGATCCTGGACCACTCCGGGGTCTCTCTCGGCTATGTCTATTCCCTCGCGGCCCGCGGCAGCGAAGTGCTCGCCGGGACACTCGGCCGCGGTCTCTGGATCGTCTCGGAGGAGCCGCCGCGCCAGGTCACCTCCGCCGGACTACGCTCCAACGGCAACGTCTACGCCATCGACTGCCGCCCCGACGGCGGCTGCGTCCTGGTCCAGGACGACCAGCTGCTCTGGCTAAAGGGCGCTTCCGTCACCCAGATGGAGACGCTGCCCGGCGAGGCGCTCGCCGGATGGACGGTGCGTTTCGCCGACCCCGGGGACCTCTGGGTCGGCGGGTTGTCGGGTTTGCGGCGATACGCCTTCCCGGAGCGCAGTCCGAGCCTTCGCCTGACCCGCTCGATGGGCCTTCCCGGCGACGAGTTCACTACCAGCAGGAGTCTTCTTTCGCTGGCGAACGGTACGCTCCTGTGCGGCCTCGAGGGCGGCCTCGGGATCGTCGACCGCGGCGAGCTCGCGCAGTTCCAGCGACCGCCGACGGTCGAGCTGGTCGACGTTCAATGGCAGGATGCCAAGCTGGACTCGAGCGGCGGGAGGCTGCGGGTCGGATATGGCCGCTGGAAGCTCGACCTGGAGGTCTTTTCGCGCTGGCGCATCGACCCGGCGAATCTCCAGATCCGCCACCGCCTGGGCGGTCTCGAAGAGAGTTGGACCGAGCACGACCCCAGGGACCGCAGGATTCACTACAGCGCGCTCCCACCTGGTTCCTACCGATTCGTGGCGCAGGCAGGCTCGCCGATCACCGGCTGGGGACCCGAGGTCCAACTGCTGTCGTTCGAAGTCCTGCCGCCGTGGTGGCTCTCGGGCTGGGGCGTGGCACTCGCGGTTCTCCTCGTCCTCCTCGCCCTCGCCAGCGGCTGGTGGATTCGAGCGCGCGCGTCGGGCCGGCGAGCCGCCCTCCTCGAGGCGCTGGTGGCCGACCGTACGGCGCGCCTCGCCGAAGCGAACCAGAAGCTGGAGCGCATGGCGCTTCACGACGTTCTCACCGAACTGCCCAACCGGCGGTTCTTCGGGCAGCGCTTTGAGGCTTTTCACGCTCTGGCCCAGCGCCAGGGCGAGGCCTTCGGTCTCGCCATTCTCGACCTCGATCACTTCAAACTGGTCAACGACCGGTTCGGCCACGATATCGGCGATGACGCGCTCTGCCACGTCGCCCGCGCCCTCGAGCGGGCCATACGGCTCGGCGATGTCGTCGCCCGGTTCGCCGGCGAGGAGTTCGTCGTCCTGTTCGCTCCCGGCCAGCAGTCCGACTTCGCCGCCGCCGCCGAGCGCTTGCGCGCCGCGGTCGAATCCCATCCCCTCGAGCTCGCCGACGGCACTCGCCTGCAGATGACGACCAGCGTCGGCTGGAGCGCCTGGCGGAGAGAAGACTCCGAGCCCGGCGACCAGTTCAGGCGCGCCGACGAAGCGCTCTATCGCGCCAAGAAGACCCGCAACAGCACCGCGGGCGACGAGCCGGACCGCCTGCCCGATACCTGATCGCCAAGATCCCTGCCTTGCCGCTGCCCGGCCGCTGGCCGAGGGGCGGTCCGCTCTGGCAGACCATTCCGTCACACCGTTGTCACTTCGCGGTATCGCGCCTGAAAACCCGCTTGTCAGAGTCCTCCTGCCACCGGAGCCCAGCGCACCGCGGCGCCGCCGCCGGAATCACTTCGAATAGAGGAATCACCCATGAAGCGCAAGTCGCTCCTCGCTCTCGCAGCGCTGACCCTCGCCACCGCTCGACCTGCTGCTCATCGCCAGGAACTACGAGCGCATCGCCGACCACGCCACCAATATCGGCGAGGACGTCGTCTTCTATGTAGAGGGCCGCGACATCCGCCATCTCGCGCCGGTCGATATCGCCGATCGCAAGTAGAACTTACCGCGTCGTGTCGCTCCAGGAGAGCGTGGTGCCGCGCTCGAAGCCGTCGCGGAAGAGTCCGTTGCACGAGGGCGCCAGCCGTTCGACCGCGCCCATGTCGCACGACAACCCCTGCGGCCGGGCGACGCCCCGCTGATCGGCGGCCAACCCCGGCAGGATGCAGGTGCCGCTGTCGATGCCGGCGCTGCCCGCCGGCAGATCACGGGTCATCGTCTTCTCCGCTCCAGCCGGTCCCGCGCAGCTGAACGCGAGCCGCGGGAGTGTCACCGCCGTGAACGGCAGGTTGCCGTTCGCGGCGCTGCTGCCGCACGTGCTCTGCGGCCAGAGGCTGAAGGAGAGGGCCGCGGGCGGCTGCTGCGGGAAGCAGTCGTCCGGATTCCCCAGCTCGTCGAGGTTGGCGGAGAAGAGCACATTGGTGAGCTCGATGCCGCCGGCCGCGAACTGGTGGAGGCCAGCGCCACCGCCCGACGCGACGTTGTCGGCGATCGTGACGTGGTGCAGCGTCAGGGTACCGCCGTTGCGCACCGCCCCGCCCGTGGCAGCGGTAGCGCGATTGCCGGAGAACGTCGAGTTGGCGAGGTTGAACGCCCCGGTGATCTCGATCCCGCCACCGCCGCCGGCACGGTTACCCTCGACGGTGATGTCGCGCGCCTGCGCCAGGGCCGGAGCCAGAACCGCGAATCCGCCTCCGGCATCCTCGAGAACCGTGTTGGCGGAGAACAGGGTCTGGTAGAGGTAGATCTCCGTCGTGCCCCAGAGGTGCAACCCGCCGCCGCTCGAGCGCGACCAGTTGTCCGCGAAGCGGCTGTCCTCGATGCTTGCCGGGGCGATGGCGCGCAGTGACATGCCGCCGCCCGCGGGCGGCGTGGCGATGTTTTCGGCGACGTTGCGGTCGACGACACTCCGGCTCATGTAGAGCTCGCCGGTCCAGAACTCGATTCCGCCGCCGTTGCCTCCGGACCGGTTGTCGGCGATCTCGGCCTCGTCGAGGCCGAGCCAACCGACGTTCAGACGGATTCGCCTCGCCGAACCGGACAGGCGCGCCGAAGTCGCCGGTGAACGACGCGGTAGACTTCACCGGTGACCGCCCCCGCAGGAGGATCGGACCTGACCGGTCTTATCGATTCCTGGCAAGGCACCGCCGGAGTTCCGGTCGACGAGCTCTGGCAGTTGGCCTACGGCGAGCTCAAGAAGGTCGCCCGGGCGCGGCTCCGCGGCAGCGGCCAGCGCACCCTCCTCGACACCACGGCGCTGGTGAACGAGTCGTACCTCAAGCTCGCCGGGCTGGGGCGCCTCAAGGTCGAGAGCCGGGCCAAGTTCTTCGCCTACGCTTCGCGCGTCATGCGCTCGGTCGTCGTCGACCTGGTGCGCGAACGACTCGCCGAACGCCGCGGCGGCGGCATCGCCGCGGTCACGCTGGACACCGCCATCCGCGACGGCGCCCGGGCGGTCCTCCTTGCCGAGCCGCTGCGGGTCGACGAGGCGCTCGCCGAACTCGAGAAAGTCGAGCCGCGTCTGGCGCGCGTCGTCGAGATGCGCTACTTCGCCGGCCTCACCGAGAACGAGATCGCGGCGGCCCTCGACCTCACCGACCGGACCGTGCGCCGCGACTGGCAGAAGGCGAAGCTCCTCCTGCGCTCGATGCTGCAGGCATGAGCCCGCTGCCCTGCCCGCCCGAGCTCTGGCCTGAGTTCTCGCGCCTGCTCGACCTGGCGCTCGACCGGCCCGAAGCGGATCGACCGGGCTGGCTGGAGGGTTTGCCGGCAGCCCATCAGGCGCTCCTGCCTTACCTGCGTGCCGTGCTCGCCGCCGGCGGCGACCCGTTGGCGGACGACGCGTTCGCCGCGATCCCGCAACGGGACTCCGATCATGAGGCGATCGACGAGAGCGACGAGAACGCGGCCCAGACCGGCGACCGCATCGGCCCCTATACTCTCGAGCACGAGCTCGGCAGGGGCGGCATGGGCGTCGTCTGGCGTGCCGCCCGCAGCGACGGCGCCTACGAGCGCAGCGTCGCCCTCAAACTGCCCCACCCCCACCTTCTCGGCGGATCGATCCAGCGCCGCTTCCGCCGCGAACGCGACATCCTGGCGACGCTCAGCCATCCGAACATCGCGC
>JBDTQT010000144.1:0-10126 GCA_039932055.1 Thermoanaerobaculia bacterium | reverse complement strand
GTCCGGCAAGGGAGTCGAGCGGATACCGGCGAAGTGAACCTGATTTTCGCCGACGCTGCCTGGGAGGACTACCTCTACTGGCAGAAGCAGGACAAGCGCATCGTCGAGCGCATCCACATACTGATCCGCGAAACGCGGCGCTCGCCCCACCCCGGCACCGGCAAGCCGGAACCGCTGAAGCACGCCCTCGCCGGCTACGGGCCACTCCGCAGCACCGAGGAACATCGCATGGTGTGCCGCGTCGAAGGCGACGCCCTGCTGATCGCCCAGCTGCGCTTCCACTACTGAGGGCTGCGAAAAAGCAGCATCTCCTACCAGCGATCGCCGCGGCCGCGGGTGGCGCGGTCCATGGCGGTGGCGGCTTCGCGGTCGAGCTCCTTGGTGCGTTCGGTTTCGCGTTTGTCGTAGAGCTTCTTGCCCTGGACGAGGCCGATCTCGACCTTGATCCGGCTGCCGCGGAGATAGACCTGCAGCGGCACGACGCTGTAGCCCTTGGTCACCACGCGGCCGGCGAGCTTGTCGATCTCGCGCCGTGAGAGCAGGAGCTTCCGCGGGCGGTCGGGCAGGTGGTTCTCGCGGTTGCCGTGCGAGTAGGGGCTGATGTGGGCGCCGACGAGAAACGCTTCGCCGCTCCGGAAGTCGACGAAGGAGTCGACGAGCTGGATCTTCCCCGTGCGCGCCGACTTCACCTCGGTGCCGGTCAGCGCGATGCCCGCTTCCAGCCGCTCGTGGATGAAGTAGTCGAACGCGGCGCGGCGATTTCCCGCGAGGAGGCGCACTTCAGGGGTCTTTTCGCTCATGGGTGCAGGTCGGCCCGCCGGCGCAGAGGCCCGTCGGAGGCTCAGTCTATCGCCAGCGGATGGTAGATTGACGGCTCATGCTCGCCTGGCCGCACCTGCTGATGCTCGGGCTCCTGCTCGCTCCGACGTCCGAGCCCGCCATCGAGAACCTCCGGGTGACGGTGGACGGCGGACAGGTGCTGGTCAGTTTCCACCTCGCCAACGGCCTCGACACCGACACTCGCGAGCGCATCGCGAGCGGGCTGCCGACCTCCTTTCTTTATGAGCTCGAGCTCAAGCGTGACCGCAAGCATTGGTGGGACCGCGGGCTCGACGCCACGGTGCTCGAAGTGGTGGCGATGTACAACGCCGTGACGCGCGAGTACCTGGTGAACACCAAGCAGGGCGGTCGGCTGATCGAGAGCCGCACGGTGCGCGACGCCGACGAGCTCGAGCACGCCATGACCGTGTTCGAGAACTTCCCCGCCTTCACCCTCGAAGCCGACCCGGAGAATGCGCGCTTCCTCGTACGCATGCGCGTCGACCTGGGCCCGGGAGCTGTCCTCGGCTTCATCCCCTACCAGCACTCCACCGACTGGATCGAGTCCAACAAGGTCCGGCTGCGGGCGCCGGAGCCCTGAGAGGCGGCGCGTGGACATCCGCGAGCTCTTCGCGCAGCACAGGAAGGACGGGCGGTACGTTGCCGCCGCTCTCGTTCTGGTGCTCGTCTTCCTCACTCTCATTTATTACCTGATCCAGCGCGGCCGCGACCTGCCTTCGGTGCTGGTCACCAACAAGGTCCTGCTCTTCGTCCTGGTGTACGCCGATGCTCTGCTCATTCTGGTCATCCTGTTCGTGCTGGCGCGCAACATGCTGCGGCTCTGGCTCGAGCGCCGCCAGCGCGCCCTCGGCGCGCGCTTCAAGACCAAGCTCGTGGCGACCTACGTCGGCCTCTCCCTGGTGCCGGTGCTGCTCCTCTTCTTCTATGCCAGCGAGCTGCTCCAGGGCTCGATCGAGCGCTGGTTCTCGAGCTCCCTGAGTTCCGTGCTGGAACAGAGCAGCGCCGTGGCGCAGTCGCTGCAGCGCGAGATCGGCGACCGCAACTATCGCGAGGCGCTGCGGGTGGCTCGGCGCCTGCCGGGGCTCGGCCTCGAGGAGGCCGACGCCCGCGCTGAGCTGGCGCCGAAGCTCGCGCAATGGCGTGACGAATCGGGCGTCGCTTTTCTCGGCGTCTACCTCGAGACCGACTTCATCCGCGCCGTGGTCGATCCGGAGTCTGGGCTCAACGACCTGCCCGAGGTAGGGCGCACCCTCCTCCTCGACGCGGCGAAGAACGGCCGCGCCGACCGCGTTCTGCTGCCGGCCGGCACCCGCGGTCGGCTGATTCTCGCCGCGGCCGCCGGTGCCGCGGCGGACGGCAAGCGGCGGCCGGTCGTCGTCGCCGGGACGCTCCTCGACCCGGTCACCAGCGGCCAGAGCGAGGAGCTGATCCAGGCCTATCAGTCCTACCGCCAGCTGCAGGTGCAGAAACGCGACTTCGCCGCCAGCTACTGGCTGATGTTCGTGCTCGTGACGCTGCTGATCCTCCTGGCGTCGTCGTGGGCGGGTCTCTTCCTCGCCCGCCGCCTCATGCTGCCGATCCAGGCGCTCGCCGAAGGCACGCGGCGGGTGGCGAGCGGCGACCTCGACCAGCAGATCGAGGTCGCCACGGACGACGAGATGGCGACCGTCGTGGAGTCGTTCAACAGCATGACGCAGGAGTTGCGGCGCAACCGCGAGGAGATCGGACGCAGCCATCTCGAGCTCGTGGCGGCGAACCGCGGGCTCGCCGAGGAGCGGGCGCTGGTCGGCGCGATCCTCGAGAACCTCGCCGCCGGCGTCGTCGCGCTCGATCGCGACGGGACCGTGCTCTCGGCCAACGCCGCGGCGCTCGGCCTACTTGCCTACAGGGAAGAGGAGCTCATCGGTCGCAAGCTCGCCGAAACCTGGAGCGGCTCCGATCGTGCGCGCCTCGAAGACCTGATCGCCACCGCCCGAGAGCACCCGCGCGAGACGGCCGAAGTGAGCCTCGTCCTCGGCAGCGATCGCCGCACCTTCGAGGTCAAGGTCTCGGACCTGCGCGACGCCGCCGGGCGCGACACCGGCAAGATCGTCGTCCTCGAGGACCTTTCCGAGCTGATCAAGGCGCAGAAGCTCGCCGCCTGGACGGAGGCGGCGCAGCGCATCGCGCACGAGATCAAGAATCCGTTGACGCCCATCCGCCTGGCCGCGGAGCGCTTGCGAGTCAAACACCGCGAAGGCGACCCGGCGGTCGGCGAGCTGCTCGAGGAGAGCGTCGCGATCATCGTCCGCGAGGTCGGCAAGATGCAGTCGCTGGTCGACGAGTTCTCGCGTTACGCCCGCATGCCGGGAGCGCAGCTCGCCGCCACCGCCATCGACGGTCTGGTCTCGGAGGTCGTGGCGCTATACCGCGACGTCAAGCCCGGCGTCGCCATCCAGACCGCAATCGCCCCGGCGATCGGCGAGATCTGGGTCGACCCGGAACAGCTGCGGCGCGTGCTCATCAACCTGCTCGACAACGCCGTGGAGGCGACCGAGGCGCCCGGCGAGGTAGAGGTCCGCGCCGAGCGCCGCGGCGAGCGCCTGATCCTCGAGGTCGCCGACGCCGGCATCGGCATCGCGCCGGAGGACCGCGAGAAGCTCTTCCTGCCGTTCTTTTCGCGCAAGAAGCGCGGCACCGGCATGGGGCTCGCAATCGTGCACCGCATCGTCAGCGACCACAACGGTACGATCCGCGTCTCCGAGAACCTGCCGCGCGGCTCGGTCTTCACGATCGAGCTGCCGGCCCGTTGACCGGCAGGCCGGAAGCGGAGCGCCGCCGGCCTGCCTGTACAATCGCCCCATGCAGGAGACACCGCAGCGACGCATTTCCAGGGAACTTCAGGCGACGATGAAGACGGGCGACAAGGTCCGTCTCTCGGCGCTGCGCATGCTGCTCACCGAGATCCAGAGCGCCGGCCTGCGCGGACCTTCTACCCAGCCGGAAGTGGACGAAGCAGGCTTTCAAGCGCTGGTGCGCAAGGCGATCAAGCAGCGCCGCGAGTCGGCCGAGCAGTTCCGGCTCGGCAATCGGCCGGAGCTCGCCGCGCGAGAGGAGGTCGAGGCCGAGATCTTCGCCGCCTACCTTCCCAGCCAGGCCTCGGAGGAGGAGGTGCGGCAGGCGATGGCGACCATCGTCTCCGCCATCGCGGCGCAAGGCCTCGACGGCAAGGCGGCGCTGGGCGCCGTCATGAAGGCGGCCCTGGCGCAGTTCGCCGGCACGGCGGACGGCGCGACCGTCAATCGCCTGGCCCGCGAGCTGCTTGCCGCGCGGTGAGGCCGTGAGATCGGTCCTCATCGGCACGGCGGGTCACGTCGATCACGGCAAGACCGCCCTCATCCGGGCGCTCACCGGCGTCGACTGCGACCGTCTCGATGAGGAGAAGCGGCGTGGCATCACCCTCGACCTCGGCTTCGCTCACCTGCCGCCGGCCGCCGGCGCGAGCACAGCTGGCGCCAGCCCGCTCGAGCTCTCCTTCGTCGATGTCCCCGGGCACGAGCGTTTTCTCCACACTGCGCTCGCCGGACTCGGCGGCGTTCAGCTGCTGCTGCTGGTGGTCGCCGCCGACGAGGGCATCCAGCCGCAGACCCGCGAGCACCTGGAGATCGCCGAGCTCCTCGAGCTTCCCGGTCTCGTCGTCGCCCTGAACAAGATCGACGCCGTCGATACGGAGACCGTCGAGCTCGCCGAGCTCGAGCTCGCCGAGCTCCTCGCCGGCACGCGGTTCGCCGGCGCCCCGATCCTGCGGGTGTCGGCGCTGACCGGCGACGGCGTTGCGACCCTGCGCTCCGTGCTCGAGCAAGCGGCCGCCGTGCTGACGCCGCCGGACCGCAGTCAAGACCCCGCCCGGTTGCCGGTGGACCGCGCCTTTCTGGTGAAGGGACAAGGGGTCGTCGTCACCGGCACGCTGGTCTCCGGCACCGCCGCCGCGGGCGATGCGTTCGAGCTGCTGCCCGCGCGACTCGCCGTGCGCGCCCGCGCCGTCCAGGTGCACGGCCGTCCGCAGAACGCCACGACCGGCGAGCGCGCCGCCCTGCAGCTTGCCGGCGTCGAGCTTCCGGCGCTCGCGCGTGGCATGGAGATCGCCGCGCCGGGCGCGTTTCGCGCCACGCGACGCCTGCTGGTGCGGTGGAAGATGCTCGCCAGCTCGCCCGTCGCGCTCGCCGGCCCGCTCGAGCCAATGGCGGTTCGCGTCCATCTCTACTCGTCGGAGACGGTCGGCACGGCGCGGCCTCTGGCCGACGAGGGGATCGCGCCCGGCGAAAGTGGCGTGGTCGAAATCGCCCTCGCCGCGCCGGTCGTCGCGGTGCGCGGCGACCGCATCATCATCCGTCGCCCCTCGCCGGCGGCGACCATCGCCGGCGGGACGGTCCTCGATCCCTGGTGGCGACGCAAACGCCGGGGAGATCCCGCAGCGCGCAGGGCGGGGCTGGCCGGCGACGATCGCAGCGCGCTCCTCGCCTGGGCCGCCGAGTCCGCCGAACGTGGCCTCACGGTCGGCGCGGCGTCGGCACGCACCGGCAGAAGCTACCCGCACGTCGAAGCGCTTCTCGCCAGCCTCGAGGCGGACGGTGCCCTGGTGCGACTCCGCCCGCTGGTCCCGGGCGCTTCCTCCGTTCCCTCCGCGCGCGCGGCGCCCGTCCGCTTCCTGCTGCCCGAAACCCTCGAGGCGGTCCGCCGCCGCGCCCGCACGGAGCTCGCCCGCTTCTTCACCGAGCATCCGCTCGAGCTCGGTCTCTCCAAGGCCGCGGCGGCGAGGCTCCTCCTGCCACCCGCGGCGCGCGCGCTCGCGGAACCCTACTTCGACCGGCTCGCCGCGGCGGGCGACATCGATCTCGCCGCCGGCGACGTGCGCTTCCCCGGCCGCGCCATCGAGCCGCCGGCCGAGCTCTCGCCGCTCGCCCGCGCGATCGTCGAGCGCTACGTCGCCGCCGGCCTGGCACCGCCGTCTCCCGGCGAGGTGGCGCGCGACCTCGACGCCAAGCCGCAGATCGTCGAAGGCCTCGTCCAGCACCTCGTCAAGCGCAAGGAGCTCGTGCGCCTGCCGTCGGGACTCATCTTCGCGAGCGCGGCACTCGCGCGCCTCGTGGAGGATCTCCGCGCGACCGGTTGGAGCCGCTTCTCGATCGTCGCCTTCAAGGACCGCTTTGGCCTGTCGCGCAAGTGGACGATCCCGCTGCTCGAGCATCTCGACAACGTCGGCGTGACTCGACGCAGCGGCGATGAACGCGAGCTTCGTCCCGCGACGACTCCATCCAATGCGGTGAAGTCGGGCTCAGCGCGCTGAGACGCGCGATCTGCGAGTCGTCGCGAATCCGTTCAATGTCGTGGAATTGAACTCATCACGCTGAAGAACTGCTTCGTCGCGAGCTCTTCGACGAAGTTCTCGCGATCTCGACTCCTTCCTTATACGGCGAGAGCCGGCGAGCGTTTCCGACGCACTCTCGCGGAGTTGGCACCGATCTCGCCTCTTCCCCCTGCATTCGGAGATTCGCGGTGTACGCGGAAATCTGAACGCAACCCAGAGGGAGGAAACTCGATGCACAGATTTCTGAAAACAGTCGGACTGGCCCTTCTCGTCGCGATCGCACTTTCGACGGCGGCGACGGCGCAAGGCATCCCCACCGGTCGCCTCTCGGGCCGCGTCACTGATTCCGAAGGCAACGGCGTGCCTGGCGTTTCGGTCGAGATCTCTTCGCCGTCGCTGCAAGGCGTACGCTCGACGACGACCGACCTGAACGGCGACTACGTCGTGCCCAGCCTGCCGCCGGGCGAATACACTGCCACCTACACCATGGACGGCTTCGACATGCAGAGCCGGACCTCCCGGCTGGCCTCTTCGCAGGCGCTGCAGCTCGACGTCAACATGTCGCTCGCCGCCGTCACCGAGACCATCGAGGTGACGGGCGAGGCCGTGACGGTCATCTCGAAGGACAACACCAACGCCACCACCGTCTCGCAGGACATCCTCGAGGCACTTCCCGGCGCTCGCACGCAGTTGGCGGCGGTCATCCTCTCCCCCGGCGCCGCGGCGACGGGGCCGGCTGGAGCGATCACGATCTCCGGCGGCCAGTCGTGGGAGAACACTTATTCGATCAACGGTGTGAACGTCAACGACAACGTTCGTGGCACCCCGAACAACCTGTTCATCGAAGACGCCATCGAAGAGACGACGACCTCCTCCTCCGGTATTTCTGCCGAGTACGGCCGTTTCGCCGGCGGCATCATCAACACGGTGACCAAGTCGGGCGGCAACGACTTCCACGGCAGCCTGCGCGACAACCTCACCAACCAGAGCTGGAACAGCGAGAACCGCTTCTCGCCCGAGCCCGAGGACAAGATCCGCAGCATCTACGAGGGAACCATCGGCGGCAGGATCCTGCGCGACAAGCTCTGGTTTTTCGGCGCCGGACGTTCCTTCGAGACGGACGCCGTCGCGACCACGCAGCTGCTCAACATCCCCTACAACGCCACCAACGAGCAGGACCGCTACGAGGGCAAGCTGACCTTCTCGCCGACCTCGAACCATCGCTTTACCGGTTCCTACATCGACATCAGCCAGAAGCAGCTGGCGCCGCACGGCGGTCTCGCCACCTACCTGGTCGACCTGTCGGGCCTCGCCACCCGAAGCCTTCCCAACACCCTGCTCGCGGCGAACTACTCGGGCGTGCTGTCGTCGAGCTTTTTCGTCGAAGCGCAGTACTCGGAGCGCGCGTTCAACTTCGACCCCTCGGGTGGCACCGATCCGTCGTTCTCGGGCGGCACGCCGATCTTCGACTTCACCAACGGCGTGATCTACAACGAGTCGATCTTCTGCGGCATCTGCGCCGACGGCGGCGACGAGCGCAAGAACCGGGACTACCTCGCCAAGGCGAGCTACTTCCTGTCGACCAAGGGCTCCGGATCGCACGACCTGGTGTTCGGCGTCGACGTTTTCGACGACATTCGCACCAGCAACAACTATCAGTCAGCGACCAACTTCATCTTCGGCGCCGACGCCTCGCTATTCATCAACAACGTGGTCTACCCGGTGATCCAGAGTCAGGCCGAGGGCGGCGGCTCCTATCTCGCCTACTACCCGATCCTCTCGACCAGCCTCGGGACCCACTTCAAGACCAACTCGCTCTTCGTCAACGACCGTTGGCGCCTCTCCGATAACCTGAGCTTCAACCTCGGCGTGCGCTACGACCAGAACGATGGCAAGGACGCCTCGGGCACGACGGTGACCAAGGACGACGCTTTCAGCCCGCGCCTCGGCGTGAACTGGAACCCGGACGGCAACGGAGTCTGGTTGCTCAACGCCTCCTACGGCCGCTACGTCGCCGCGCTCTCGGGCGCGGTCGCGAACTCCGGCTCGTCGGCCGGCTCGCCGGCGACCATTCAGTGGTCTTACACCGGTCCGAGCTTCAACCTTCCCGGCCAGCCGTTGACGTCCTCCGAGCAGGCGCTCGCGGCGGTCAACACCTGGTTCACCTCGATCGGCGGCGTCAACAACACCTCTCTGCTTCAATTTGTGAATATTCCTGGTGGCGGCCTCGTCATCGGCACCGACGTTGCCTCGACTTACGCTGACGAGCTCACCGTCGGCGGCGTGCGCAGCTTCGGCGCCAAGGGCTCCGTGCGGGCCGACATCGTCTACCGCGAGTTCGGGAACTTCTATTCGACGCGCCGCGACACCGTGACCGGGCAAGTCCTGAACGCCAACGGCAACCAGGTCGACCTCGGCGTTATCCGGAACGACAACAACAACCTGGAGCGCACCTACCTCGGCCTCCAGACCTCGTTCAACTTCCTCGTCTCCGACCGTCTGACGGTCGGCGGCGCCTACACCCTGTCGCACGCGGAAGGCAACTTCGAAGGCGAAAACCAGGGCTCTGGCCCGGTCACCTCGGCTCTCGAGAGCTATCCCGAATACAAGGAAGCCCGCTGGAATGCTCCCAAGGGCGACCTGCTGATCGACCAAAGGCACAAGCTGTCGCTGTTCGCCGTCTGGGAGGCCTTCAAGTCCGACCGCCAGCGCCTTTCGGTGAGCGCTCGTCAGCTCTACACCTCGGGTTTCGCCTACTCGGCGATCGGCAACGTCGGCACCCGCGCCTTCGTTACCAACCCGGGTTACGTCTCGCCGCCGAGCCAGGTGCCATACTTCTTCTCCGATCGTGGTGCCTTCAAGACTGACGACATCACCTCGACGGCGATCGGCCTCAACTACTCGATGTACTTCGGCAACTTCGAGGTCTTCGGTCAGCTCGATATTCAGAACGTGTTCAACGAGGACGGCGTGATCGTCGTCAACCAGGCCGTCTTCACCAGCCGCAACGACCCGACGAAGCAGGCCTTCGATCCCTTTACCCAGACGCCCGTTGAGGGCGTGCACTGGAGCAAGGGCCCGAACTTCGGCCGAGCCACTTCGGTCAACGACCTCCAGGCGCCGCGCACCTACGTCGCCTCGGTGGGAGTTCGCTTCTAAGGCAGTTCGGCAGTCTTCGTCCCAGCCCCTGGCGGTCAGTGACCGCCGGGGGCGTTTCTTCTTGAGAGAATCGACCTGTGGCTGAACCCCGCTCGCCAGCAAGGCTGCCGATCACCGCGCTCGCGGTTTTGACTCTCGCCGTGTGCGCCTGCCGGAATCGGACGGACCTTGCGCCGAGACCGCAGGCTCCGCGCCCGCCGATCGTCCTGATCTCGATCGACACGCTGCGCTCCGACCACCTTCCCGCCTGGTCCGGCAGAACCGACCTCGCGACGCCGGCGATCGATCGTCTGGTGAACGACGGCCTGCTCTTCGAGCGCGCCTTCGCCGAGGTGCCGCTCACCCTGCCTTCGCATACTTCGATCCTCACCGGGCTGCTGCCGCCGGCACACGGCGTGCGCGACAACATCGGCTTCGCCGTCGACGCCGCGCGCACGCCCATGCTGCAACAGCGCCTGCACGACCTCGGCTACGCCACCGGCGCGGCGGTCTCGGCGGAGGTGCTCGCGCGGCGCACCGGTATCGCCGCCGGCTTCGATCTCTACGACGAGCCGTCCGCCGTCGGCTCGAGCAAGCGCGGAACGGTCAGTACGGCCGAACGTCCGGGGGGCGAGGCCGTCGCGGCGGCCAGCCGTTTCCTCGACACTGCCGCGGCGCGTCCGTTCTTCCTCTTCCTGCACCTCTACGAGCCGCATGCTCCCTACCGCCCACCGGAGCCGTACCGATCGCGCTACGCCGACCCGTACGACGGCGAGATCGCCACCGCCGACGATCTCGTCG
>JBDTQT010000143.1:0-10131 GCA_039932055.1 Thermoanaerobaculia bacterium | reverse complement strand
ACCGCTGACCTCGCCGCCGCCTCTGAGGCCGGCGCCGGGTCGGGGAGCGCGTTCCGCGACAGCCGCGACGAGCGCCGCTTCACCTGCAACGACCCGGGCGACGTTCACCGTCGGTCCGCCCTCCGGGCGGGAGAGCGCCGCCGCCCGTTCGATCCATTCGGCGGCGGCGACCAGCGCCGACCTGCCTTGCCAGAAAGCCAGCCCGGAGTGTGCTGTCCGTCCACGCGCGGCGAGTCGCCAGTGGAACATGCCGCGCCGGCCGGTGACCAGGGTCTCGCCGGCGCCACGGCGCTCGCCGGGCTCGAGCACCCAGAGCGCGCTCGCCGCAGTGCCGGCCGTCGCGACGCTGCGGCGGGATATCGCGCCGCCGACCTCCTCGTCCGGCACGAGCACGAGGCGCAGCGCCGGCAGGGGCGTGCCGCGCCGCGCGAGGAGATCGAGCGCCTTGAGAAAAACGACGATGCCGCCCTTCATGTCGATCGCGCCGGTGGCGAACAGTCGCTCTCCTTCGCGGCGAGGCGGTATGGCAGGAAGGACAGTGTCGAAGTGGCCGATCAGGAGGATGGGGAGATGCGGTTCCCCACCGGCGTGCGCCGGCGTGCTCGCCGAGACGACCGGTAGCGCGACACCGTGCTCGTCCGGTTCGTCGTGAATCGCCACCTCCAGGCCGCGCGCGCCGAGCTCGGCGGCGAGAATCCGAGCCATCCGGCGGAGGCCTCGCAGATCGTCGGAGGGAGAGCTCTCGCTGGCGAGACGGGCAAGCAGATCGACGGCCTCGAGGAACATGCCTTCGGGCAGGCCCGCGCGGTTTTCCGGGGGAGTGTCTCCTGGGATCGGCATGACGGCAAGCTTATCGCCCAGCTCTCTGCGCGGAGTTCCCTGTCTCGGCGCAGTGTCGCCGCGATACACTGTTGCGCCGCCAGGGGTCGGGAGGACCATGACGAAATTGCCCAACACCGCAGCAGCCGGACAGGCGCGGAGCTTCCTCGCCGGAGCCTTCCTCGCCGCGACCTTCCTGCACGGCGTCGCCGCACTGGCGGGGCCGCTGGCGCAGCCGTCGGCGCAAGAGGTCGAGTCCGCCGTGGCGGCGGTCTACCCGGCGCTGGTGAATATCTCGGCGGTGTCGCGGGGCTTCGCCGAAGGTCGTGCGATGCGGTTTCCGAGCGCTGGCAGCGGCGTGCTGGTGTCGGAGCAGGGACACGTGCTGACCAATTTTCACGTCGCCGGCAACAGCACGCGCATCCGTTGCACGCTGACCGACGGGCGTATCCTCGACGCCGACGTCGTCGCGCACGACCCCTTGACCGACCTTTCGGTGTTGCAGTTGCGCGCCACCGGTGGAGTGCCCACCGGCCTGCGGCCGGCGCGCCTCGCCGTCGATGCCGCGGTGGCGATCGGCGACCCGGTGCTCGCACTGGGAAATCCTTTTGCGCTCTCCTCTTCCGTGACGCTCGGTATCGTCTCCAACGCCCATCGCGTGTTCACCGATTTCACCGGCTCCGAGCTCTCCGATGTCGAGCTCGACGACGGCGAGACGACCGGTTGGCTCACGCAGTGGATTCAGCACGACGCACTGATTCTGCCCGGCAACTCAGGAGGACCGCTGGTGAATCTCGCTGGCGAAGTCATCGGGATCAACGAACTGGGCGGTGGGGGAATTGGCTTCGCCATTCCTGCCCGGGTCGCCGCCGACGTGCTGCGCCACGCCCTTGCCGAGGGCGTCGTGCGGCGGAGCTTCCTCGGGTTCTCCGCCCTCCCGGTAGCCAAGCTCGGCCGCGACACCGGTGCACTCGTCTCTTCGGTCACGCCGGGCGGACCGGCGGAGGCTGCGGGTCTCGCCGCTGGCGACATCCTGCTGGCGCTGAACGGCGAGAAGGTGGAGGCGCGTTTCTTCGAACAGGTTCCGGAGCTCTATCGGCGCGTCGCGGAGCTGCCGATCGGCGGCGCGGCCAGGCTCTCTGTCGAGCGCCAGGGCGTGCCGCGCGAGATCGTTGTCACGACCCGGGAGATGGAGCGGATGCGGGGAGAGAAGGGCGAGGTGCGGACGCTCGGCATCTCGGCCGAGGAGCTCACCGGTCCGCTCGCCCTGGCGCGAAATCTACGGGTGCGCGCGGGCCTGCTGGTGACCGGCCTGCGCCCGGGTCAGGCGGCAGCCACCGCGCGGCCGCAGGTGCAGCCGGGCGACGTCGTGCTCGCCGTCGATGGTCATCCGGTCACGACGCTCGCGGCGATCGGCGATCGGGTGGGCGAGGCCAAGGGTGGCCTGCTGCTCAAGCTGCTGCGTGGCGACCAGGAGATCCTGGCGCTCGTCCGTCTGCCGGAGAAGCGCAGCGGGCGGTGGGGAGGGGAGTTGCCGCGGGCCTGGCTGGGCGTCCTCACCCAGGTTCTGACCCCTGAGCTCGCGACGGCGCTCGGGCGGCCGGGGACGCGCGGCTATCGCGTGAGCGAGGTCTATCCCTGGACCAACGCGGCAAGAGCCGGAATTGTCGTAGGCGACCTGCTGGTGGCGCTCGACGGCGAGGCGCTCACCGCCTCCCGACCGCAGGACGCGGACGACCTGCGCCGCGCCGTCGAGGGTCGGGGTATCGGCGAGAGCCTGCGGTTGGGCATCGTCCGCCAGGATCGCGAGCGCGAGATCGCGGTCGAGCTCGAGTCGCGACCGGCGGCCTCCGACGAGACGAGGCGCTCGCGCCAGGAGGAGTTCGAGTTCGCGGTCCGCGATCTCACCCTGCTCGATCGCAGCGACCGCCACTGGGCGCGCGACCAGGACGGCGTGCTGGTCACCGACGTCACGAGTGGCGGCTGGGCGCACATGGCCGGCCTGCGCATCGACGACCTCGTCCTGTCGCTGAACGGCGGCGTCGTCGCGAATGTCGCGGAGTTCGAGAAGCGCATCGCGGAGATTTCGGCTTCGCGGGCCCCGTTGGTCCAGGTTTTCGTGCGCCGTGGCACCGGTACCCATTTCCTCTTCATCGAGCCCGAGTGGCCGGAAGGAAAGAACCAGTGACTCAAACATTTCGTTCTCTTCGTTTCGTCCGCCTTGCCACCGTCCTGGTTCTCGCCGCCGCCGCCGCCGAGGCATCGCCGCGCGCGCTCTCGCAAGAGCAGTTGCTGGCGAGGGTTTCGCCGGCGATTGTCAGCCTCAAGGTCGTGCTGAAGACCGAGTTCAACATGGGAGGCTCCATCCAGGAGCAGGAGTCCGAGGTCGACGCGCTCGGCGCGGTGGTGGACCCGACCGGGCTGATTCTTCTCTGGAACTCTCGGCTCTCGGCGACCCGCCTGATGGACGCCGTGCAGCAGATGGGCGAAGCGGAGAATTTCAAGCTCAAAATGACGCCGACCGACTTCCGCGTCACCATCGAAGGCGATACCAAGGAATACCGGGCTTTCCTGGCCGCTTCGGACTCCGAGCTCGACCTGGCCTTTCTGCAACTCGAAGAACGGCCCGAGCGGCCCCTGGTCAGCGTCGAGTTCGGACGCTCGCGCGAGACGCGGATCGGCGACACGGTAATCGGAGTGGCGCGGCTCTCGCCGGCGTTCGATCGAGCGGCGTTCTTCGACACTGGGCGCATCGCCGGCCGCATCGCCAAACCCGCGCAGGCCTTCATTCTCGACGCCTCGCCGGCGCTCCTGGGGCTGCCGGTCTTCGATCTCGAGGGCCGGGCCGTCGGCGCCGTGGCGACGGTGCTGTCGCGGGTCTCCGAGCCGGCGACTCAGGGTGGCGACATGATGAGTTACTTCGCTCTCGGACGCAGTCGCATGGAGAGCGGGCCGCTCGGAGTTTTCCTTCTGCCCGGCGAGCGAGTCAAGGCGCTCATCGCCGCGGCCCGCCTGCGCGCCGCCGAGCTCCTTGCCGAGCGCGGTGCTCCAGCGCTGCCCACGCAGTAGCTGCCGCGGTCAGCGCCCCGCGAGGTACTCCTTCGTCTGCTGCAGGAGGGATTTCGCTGGCGCCGAATCCGGGAAGCGCGTCAGGTAGAGATCGATCTGCACGATGGCCGCCTTGCCGGATCCCTGGCGGATCATCTCACCCACCGCTTGAAAGAAGCGCTTGTGGGCCTCCTCGCTCTTGGCATCGAGCTCGAGCCAGTTCAGCGCGACGGCAACCGCCTCGGCCGGTTTGCCTTCCGCGAGATAGACCTTTCCCAGGTTCGAGTAGGTGACCCAATAGGGCTGGATGGCGAGTGAGTTGCGAAAAGAAAGAATGGCCTGTTCCTTCTGGCCGAGAAAATACTGGCTCATCGCCTTGTAGGTCAGGGCCTGGTAGTGCCGCGGGTCGAGCGCGAGGGCGGCGTCAAGGGCGGCGATCGCCTCGCGGTAGTTCTTCTGCTTGTACTGGGTCTTGCCGAGCTCGAACTGGACTTCGGGATTTCCGGGGAGGCTCGCCGCGGCCTCGGCGGCGACCTCCTGGACGCGTTCGAGCAGCGTTTCGCGGCTCTGCTGCGTCTCGGCCTCGGGCTGCTTCGCGAGCTCGGTCGCGGCCTTGCGGCTAGACTGCAAAACGGCCTTCGAGTAGATCGGGTCATGTTTGGCGTAGCGGTCGAGCTGCGCCAATTCGAGCGCTTTGGCGTAGAGGTCGGAAGCCGCGGTCCACTGCTCGTCGCGGGAAGCCAGATTGCCCAGCATGTAGTACGCCATGTAGTGCGGTGCGAGCTCGTTGACGCGTTGCCAGATCCGATGCTCGTCTTCCCATCGCCGCGTCTCGTTGCCGGCGGCGAAGCCCAGGTAGGCGCCCGCAGCGAGAACAGCTGCCGCAACGCCCCAGCGCGCACCAGCTCGCCACCCCGGTTCCGGATTCGCAGGCGCAGCGGGCTTTCGCAGCAGCGCGACGATCAGGGCGGCCAGGGTGGCGGCGAGGAAGAGGATCGGCAGGTAGAGGTAGCGGTCGGAGGCGATCGTGGTGCGGAATCGGCCGGCGGCGACGTTGGGGAGGAGGAGGGCAAACCAGGCGAAGAGTCCGAGCAACAGGCCGCGCTCGCCGCGGCGCCACGCCCGGAGGCCGGCGACCAGGGCCGAAAAGAGCACGGCAAGAACCAGCGCCCCTCGCCAGCCGAGAAGCGACGCCATGGCGGCTGGCGGGTAGAGGATGGCGAGATGCGACGGCGCCAGTGCGTTCGCGGTCATGAGCGCGGTTGCCGTCGGCAGGTACCCGAGAACCTCCGACCAGGGTCGCTGCAGCGGGCTCTCCGCGACGTGCGCCAGGGTGGCGCGGTAGTTGACCCAGGTCAGGAGTACCGTAATGGCGAGCAGTGGCACCTTCTCCAGGAGCGCTCGGCGATCGATGCGCCGATGACGCCAGAGATCGAGCACGAACGGAATCGCCACGATCGCCGGGGAGACCTTGCCGAGCAGCGAAAGGCCAAAGGCGATCTGCGAAGTCCACAGCGTCATTCTTCCGGGGCGATCGAGGTGCGCGAGGTCGAGCAGCGCGCCGGTCAGCAGCCAGACCGCCGCGACCTGGGAGTTGCGACAGATCGCCCAGCGCACGGTTTCGACCAGGGCCGGATGCACCGCCACGAGCAAGCTGGCGGCGCTCGCCGCCAGCCACGAGCCGGTCAGCCGAAAGAGCAGGAAAAGCAGCAGGACGACCACGACGACGTGCAGCAGCACTGAATGGGCATGAAAGCCGGCGAGGTCCCAGCCGAAGAGTGCGTGGTCCAGCGCGACCGAAAGAGTGAACAGGGGTTGGTAAAGGCTGTAGTGCGTGCTCGTGAACATGGTCACCAGCGCCGCCAGCTTGTCGTCTCCGGCGAGGGCGTTCACCTGCGGACTGTTGCGGATCAGGGCTTCGTTGTCGTAGCGAATCCAGTAGTTTCCCGGAGTTGGCAGGTAGACGGCGAGCGCCGCGGCGACGATGAGCAGCAGCGCGGGCAGGGCGCGAGACAGTTGGATGGCGAAGACTCCGGGAGCGGGGACCGAGCTCGTCGGCATGTTCAGAGACTCCTGCTGGGGGTCTGGGGTCTGTCGGCTACTTCGTGGCGGGGACTTCGGCGGACTCGACCTTCAGAATCCTGCCCCAGGCGACGCGGAGGCTCGGCGGCAGGTCGAGCTCGGCGAAATGCAGACGCACCTGCTCGCGGCTGGTGAACATCCAGATATCCTCCCAGTCGGCGTAGCGCAGCAGGTGGGAGATCGCCCAAGTCTGCCTCTCGGGCAAGCCGTCTTGCAGGAGGCGGCGCAGTTCGTCCGCCGTGACCGGCTGATCGGGGAAGAAATAAAGCTTGGTGGAGCAGTCGGTTTCTGATGAGTCTGCGCCGGCGCCGGGCATTTCGATTCGAGTATAGCCCCTGCGCCCGACGATGCAACGCTTGACGCCCGGGGGGCGCTTCGGTAGATTGACGGCGCTTCACTGCCCAAGCGGGCATAACTCAGTTGGTAGAGTGCAAGCTTCCCAAGCTTGATGTCGCGGGTTCGAACCCCGTTGCCCGCTCCAAGTGCTCATCGTGACGCCGGCGAAACGGTGGAGCGAATCGCGGTCGCCGTCTCAACTCCCAACGACCACGCTCCCCGCCGGCCGCCGGGTGCGTCCGGAGCGCCAGTGGCCGAGAAAGGCAGCTCCGTGGCTACTTCCTCCGTGATCGCTGCCGGGACCGAGCTGTGCGGGCGGCTCACTGTCGCTTCCGACCTGCGGTTCGAGGGACGGCTCATCGGGGAGCTCTCCGTCCGGGGTGACCTGATCGTCGCGGCCAGCGCCGGTATAGAAGGGCCGCTGCAGGCGCGCTCCGCCACCATCGCTGGGGCAGTGCGCGGTCCGGTCTGCGGGCTCCAGCGAGTGGAGATCTGTTGCGGCGGATCCGTCGTCGGAGACGTCACCGCCCCTTGTATCGTGCTCGCCGAGGGCTCGGAGCTCGACGGCCGGATCGAGATCCCGATCGAGTAGAGGCCCCGGGCCCGAGATTCAGCTCACTTCATTTGATTGTGGCGTCGATCGGGACGGCGATCATCGGCATCTTGGGGCTGTCGGTGAAGATGCGCAGAGTGCCGTGGAGGGGGCCCTTGGGCGCCGTCGCGGGATCGAAATCGAGCTTGACCTTGTACTCCCGTCCTAGAGTCATCGTCAGGATTGTCGCCGGCGCAATGCCCTTGAAGTCGTGTTCGGCCTTGGTCACGTGGATCGGCTCGGTAGAGAAGACCTTGACGAAGAACGCCTGCGATTCCACCTTGGTGAGGGCGATTTCGCCGATGTCCCACTGTGGCGGAGTCACCGCGACCACCGGCCGCATGAAGCCCGAGAGCGGGATCGGCACGATGCTCTGCTTGGGGTGGTTGACGTAGAGGAGCAAAGTGCCGACGATCGGTCCGACGGGGGCATCCGTCCCGAGCGTCAGGTCGACCTGCCACTCACGCGGTCCGGCCGGGTCCGGGCGCGTCGACTTGATTTGCGATGTAATGCCGAGTGGCAGATCGGAGGTCTTCAGGAGCTCGAAGTCCTGGCCGTCCTTGGCCACGAGCTTCTGCGAGATGGTACCGGGCTTTTCCTTCTGCACCGCGATCCAGCGCGCGTATCCGGGCTTGCTCACCACATATTCGGTCGACAGGATGCGCAGCTCGAGAACGACCGACGGCGTGTCCGGATCGTTGGTCGAGAGCTCGACCTGCTTGAGTAGCGCGAGCGGCCGGTCGGTCAGCAGCGCCACCCGCACGCGGATCTCACCGGACTCGCCGGGCGCCAGCGTCGCCGGTTTGCTGAGGACCTCGATATTGGGCCCGGCGATCGTCTTCTCGATGACGAGCGGCGCGTCGCCGGTATTGCGGATCTTGAAGGAATGTTCGACCACCTTGTCGCGCGCCACTTCGCCGGTCTCATGCACGCGCTCTTCGATGGTCAGCTTGGGCTTTCTGGTGGCATCGGCGGGGGAAACGGCGGCGGGGGCGCCAGGCGCGGGAGCCGACGTTTGGGCCCGGGCCGGCAAAGCCGCGAGCGCTCCGAGCAGCGTCACGGCTGCTGCCGCGGCGGCGCCGGCGATTCGCCGCGCGCAGCGAGGCGCGGGCAAAGTTGGAACGGTCCGGCTGGTTTCGAACTGCGGCATGGAAGGTCTCTCCTCGAAGCTGGTGTGGATTTTGCGAAGGGGAGCAAGCATGTCAAACTGGCTGAAGCGCGACCCCCTGCATGTCAAATCTATCGTGAGCACTGCTCGCTCACACTCTCCTGCACCCCACATGCCATGAACCGACCGGCTCTAGCCATCCTCCTCGCGACCTTTTTGGCGCCTTGTCTCCTCTCCGCACAGGACCAGGTTCCAGCTGCGCCCGGGAATTCGGCTCCTCCAAAGTCTCTGGCTGGCGAGTCACCCGCACCCCAGGAGGGCGTCGCCAAGGAACAGTCCTGGACGCTCGGCGATCCGGCGTCAATCGAGAGCGCTGCCGCCCGTCGCGCAGCTCTGCAGACCGAGTTGCAGCCGCCCGATGGCAAATGGCTGATCGACGACGACGGCAAGCTCTATTTCATTCGCAAGCATCCGAAGACCCTGCCCTTCAAACGCATCGGCGACGAGCGCGTGCGCATCGTCTATGGCGGGGAGTTCGATCTGGCGGGCGAGGACGAGACCGACATCTGGCTGAAGGTCTACCGCGTCGACGACTACGATCCGGTGCCGCGGCCGGCGGCAGTCAAGGTCCCGACGACGGAGGAGCTGGCGGCTTCCGCGGCAACCTTCGTGGCCCCCCTCGTGACGGTCGACCGGCTGCACTTCAAGCCTTTCGATACCGGTATGCCGAAGGACGGCCTGTGGCGCAACGGTTTCGACCTCGCCGACATCGATGGAGACGGCCAGATCGACTTCGTGCATGGACCGCCGCGGCGCGCCGGCGATCAGATGCGCGTGCTGCGCGGCGACGGCAAGGGAAACTGGACTCCCTATCGCGTCACGGTGCCGCCGGGGTTGCTCGACTACGGAGACGTCAAAGTGGCGGACCTCAACGGTGACGGCAAGATGGATATCGCTGCCGCTAGCCATCTGCGCGGCGTTTCGGCCTTCATCGGCGACGGCTCCGGGCACTTCAGCAATTGGGGCAAAGGACTCGACTTCGACGCGCCGCGGCCGGGTTACGACGGCTCCGGTTTCTCCAGCCGGCGACTCGAACTGATCGACTGGAACAAAGATGGGCGACTCGACATCCTGGCGCTCTCCGAGGGTCCGCGCATCATGATCCTCAATGTGGGGAAGACGGCGAAGGTGACCGGGACCGATCTGCAGTCGCAGATCTTCGGCCCGAAGCTCTATCTCAATAACGGCGACGGCACCTGGACGCCGGTCGAGGAGGCGGGTGGGCCGCACGAGAGCTTCGGCGACGATCTCGCCGTGGCCGATTTCAACGGCGACGGGCGCCCGGACTTTCTCACCGCTTCCAACGGCATGGGCAAGATGGATCTGCTCTACCTGCAGGGCAAGCCGGGCGGAGACCCGTGGAGCCGCGTCGACCTGCCGCTGCGGCCGCGAGCGTACGTCAATGCCGTCGCCGCGGCTGATTTCGACGGCGACCGGCGTATGGACTTCGCTGTCACCTACACCAGCTTCGAACTCGCTGTCGAGCGCGTCGGCGTGGACATCTATCTTTCCCGTCCGCACGGCGCCTGGCAACGTCGCCCGGTGTTCTCGCGCGACGGACGGATCAGCCTGTCGGCGCTCGACGCCGGCGACCTGGACGGTGACAAGCATCCCGACCTCGTGGCGACGGACCACGAAGGGCATACTTCGATCTTTCTCGGTGACGGCAAGGGCGCCTTTGCGCTCGAGGACAGCCTGGAGATGCAGCAGCCGCGCGGGCGTTGTCGCGGCTATCAAGTGCGCATCGCCGAGGTCGGTCTCGGCGGCCGGCCCGAGGTGGTCGCGAGCTATGCCGGCGAGGCCAATCCGCTTTACGATCCAGAGCGCTGCCCCTCCCGCGGAGGGGTGATGGTCTGGACGATGGATGAAGCAAAATAAATGTTGACAAAGCATGAAAATTTGCCTAGATTACTTACAAACCTGTCGCCGAAGCCTGTACGCAACGCTCGAACAGGTCTGGTTATAGAGAGATTCAGCACCAAATTGGGTAGCGTTTCAGCAGGTTTGACTAACGCAGGTCAAAGGAGATGAAGAGATGAAGAGATTGTTGGTTGCGTGCTTGTTGGCAGTTTTGGCGGCTCCGGCG